>JAZNJF010000424.1:0-2152 GCA_045577885.1 Thermoguttaceae bacterium
CAAAAAAGCGCCGTTCGGTCGCCGACGGAAGCGCGTTCGCCCGTATCAAGAAGTATCGGAAAGCGTCCGCAAAAACATCTTCAAACTCGAGAAAATTCGCAAAATTCCCGATATTTTCCCGCTCCGGCGAACGGTCGCGACGATTAAACAAGAAGCGCAAAAGAGCGAAACTTTAACGACCGGCGCCGCGGCAAAAAATTTTTAAAAATTTTCCGCGAACGCTTGATTTTCCGCCGACCGGCCGTCATAATAACGGGAAACGGAGCGTTTTTTCGCTCGCTCCCCTTTGCGCAAATTCGGCGTTTTCGCCCCTTCGCGCCGCCGTCTCATTTTGCGCTTTTCCCCTTTTTGTCCTATTTTCCGCATTTTAACGGAGTTTTTATGTCGCGTTCCCTTTCTTCGCTTCGACCGTCGCGTTCCGCTCGCTTGGCGACGTTAGCGTCCCTCTTGACCGCCGCGCCGCTGACGTTTGCGTCCCTCGCCTCCGCCGCCGAACCCGCGCAACCGGCGCAACCGACGCAAGTCGCCGAGTCCCAACAAAACGCCCTAACCGCCTATCTTTCCGAAAACAACCAAAGCGCCGACGCCGGTCGCGACCTCTTCGCCGACACTTGGGTCGCGACGGACGCGCTCGGGCGACAAACGCCGACGTTCGAGGAAGTCGGCCCGGTCAAAAACGACCAACGCCGCGTCGTCGGGATTTTTTACATCACTTGGCACACGCAGAACTTAGCGACGCGCCCCGGCGGCCCCGACGAACCGTTCAAATACGACGTTACCCGCATTTTGAGCGAACACCCCGAAGCGCGCCTCGACGCCAAACACCCGGCTTGGGCCAACGCCGGTTCTTATCACTGGGGCGAGCCGGAAGTCGGCTACTTCCTCAGCCAAGACGAGTACGTCATTCGCCGCGATATGTCGCAACTTGCGGACGCCGGGGTCGACCTGATTATCCTCGACGTAACGAACGCCGTCCGCTATTGGGACGAATGGGAAGTTCTCTTCAAGACGATGCAAAAGATGCGCGACGAAGGGAACCGCGTCCCGAAATTCTGCTTCTGGTCGTTCAACGGCGAGTCGATCGCGGTCGTCGAAAGCCTTTACGAGGCCTATTACAAAACGCCGAAATATCAAGACTTATGGTTCTATTGGGACGGCAAGCCGCTCCTCCTTTACAACCCGACGCCGGAAGTCGACGCGAACCGTCGCGGTATTAAGTCGCGCAATCCGAAGTACGACGCCGCCGCGAAAACCGACGAAAATCACCCGCATTACGGCGACCCGGCTTACACGGAAGAGTTCTATTCCGATTATTCGCAAGAGGTTAAGGACTTCTTCACCCTCCGCGCGATGTGGTGGGGCTATTACGAATGGAACGGCGAACGCTTCGTCGGAACGGAAGATAAATGGTCGTTCGGGTACGACTTATGCGACAAGCGCGTCCGCGATATGAACCCGCTCGACCTCGTTTCGACGCACGACGGCGTCCGCGAACAAGCGGCGGTTACCCCGGCGCAGCACCCGTCGTCGTTGGTCGGCAAATCTTGGTCGCGCAAGACGTTAGAACCGCAACTGGACGAGCGCGACGAACCGGTTCCGACCTTCGTGCCTTGGCTCGGCAAAACGGTCGAAAACCCCGAAGGTTACGGGATTTATTACCAAGAGCGTTGGGACGAAGCCCTCGCCGCGAACCCGCAGTTCCTTTACATCAACGACTGGAACGAATGGACGGCGGGCAAGTATCACACGCCGGAAGTCCTTAAAGCGATGAACTTTATGCGTCGCGGCGACAAGGCGACGTATTTCTTCGTCGACCAATACAACGCCGAATTCAACCGCTGCGTTCAACCGATGAAGGGCGGCTACACCGACAACTATTATATGCAGACGGCGCAAAATATCCGGCGCTACAAGGGCGCGCGCCCGATTCCGACGAACCGCGGCGAAATTTCGTTCGACAAAAACGCGCCGCTGGCCGGTTGGGACGCGCTTTCGGTCGAGTACCGCGACACGCTCGGCGACGTCGCTTGGCGCGACGCAAAAGGTTACGCCGGTTTGCATTACGTCGACCAAACGGGCCGCAACGACTTTGCGACGGCGAAAGTCGGCGTCGACGCGGAGAACCTTTATTTCTTCGCGGAAGCGGCGAGCG
>JAZNJF010000425.1:0-4630 GCA_045577885.1 Thermoguttaceae bacterium
GAAGCCGCCGCCGCGCAAAAAGCCGCCGAAGCGAAAGCCGCCGAAGCCGCGACCGCGCAAAAAGCCGCCGAAGCGAAAGCCGCCGAAGCCGCGACCGCGCAAAAAGCCGCCGAAACGCAAGCCGCCGCCGACGTGAAAGCCGCCCAAACGAAGGCCGCCGAAGCCGACGCCGCTCGCAAAGCCGCCGAAGCGAAGGCCGCCGAAGCGCAAGCCGCCCCGGCTCCGGCCGAAGAACCGGCTCCGGCTCCGGAAAATACCGTCGCCGCTTTTTTTTTTCTGAGCTAAACGGCGAGTATTCCGCCGAAGTCGCGCCGCGCCTTCCGTCGATCGCCGACTTGGAAAGCGCGCTCGACGCGACGATCGCCAAGTTAAAGCGCGACGTCGAGGACCTTGAGCTGATTCCGAGTTTTGAAGACGGCGCCGTCGGGCTTTATCGCGACGCGAACGCTTTGGCCGCCGTCGCGCTCGCGCTCGGCATGTCGACCGAAGACGCTCCGGCGAAAGCCGCCGCTCCGGCGCTCGTCGAAGCCGCGAAAGCCGCCGCGTCCGCGAAGAACCTCGAAGAGGCGCAAGCGGCGATGAAAGCGGTCGAAGCCGCGCGAACGAGCAAAGGTTCGACCGACGCGCTCCGTTGGAACCAAAAAGTCGTCGCGCTTCGTCCGCTGATGAAAAACGCGGTTCCGGCGCTGACGACCGAAATGAAACGCCTCGGACGCAACGAAAAAACGTTTTTGCGTCGCGGCAACGCGAAAAAAGTCGTCGATAACTCGACCGTTTTAGTCGCGCTCGCGCTCGCTTGTCGCGAAAACGTCGACGAAACGCTCGCGCCGGAAGAGGACGAACTTTGGCGCGAATATTGCGAACGTTTGGCCGCCGCCGCGAACGATTTTAACGAAAAAGCGAACGCGACCGCCGCCGGAAAGGGCGATTTCGCCGAAGCGCTCGCCGCGATGAAAGCGGTCGAAGCGACGTGCAACACCACCTGCCACGAGAAATTCGGCGGTAAAGCGGCCGAATAATCGGGCTTTCGACGCGTCGTCGCGTCTTGAGCGACGACGGTTTTAACTCGGGTTTTTCGACGCGTTTTTCAAAACGAGCGCGGTCGGGGAACCCGATTTTTATCCCTCTTGGAGACATTTCGCGATGCGTCGCGTCAAACTCGAACTCTGTTACGACGGCGGCGAGTACGCCGGTTGGCAAATTCAAAAGAAACAGCCGAACGTTCGAACGATTCAGGAAGAATTAGAAAAGGCGATTCGGCGCGTCGTCGGTTCCGACGTCGAGGTTCTCGGAAGCGGGCGCACCGACGCGGGCGTTCACGCGCTTTACCAAGTCGCGGCGTTTTCGACCGCGTCGGCGCTCCCTTGCGAAACGCTGACGCGGGCGATCAACGCGTTTTTGCCGCCGGACGTTCGAATTTGGCGTTCGAGCGACGTCGCCGAGGATTTTCACCCGATTCGCGACGTCGTTCGAAAACGGTACCGATATCTGTTGAGCGACGCTCGCCCGGCGTTTCCGTTTTGGCGGCGCAACGTTTGGAACCTCCGCGAAGCGTTCGACGACGCGGCGGCGCTCGACGCGGCGAAGTTTCTCGTCGGAACGTTCGACTTCGCCGCGTTTCAAACGCAGGGCTCGCCGCGCAAAACGACCGTTCGCACCGTTTACGACGTTCGCGTCGAGCGGCGTTCCGTTTCCGAGTCGTTCGTTTTTCCGAAAGCGACGAGCGCCGCGTCGAACGGATTGAGCGATTGGGAAAATTTAAGCGGCGTTCCGAGGTCGCCGTTTGGGCCGCCTTCGTTGATATCGGTCGAAGTCGAGGCGAACGGATTCCTGTACAATATGGTGCGCTCGATCGTCGGAACGCTCTTTTGGTTCGCGACGCGCCATCAAGGGTTCGAAAAGCCCGAGAAAATGCGGCAAATCGTCGAAGAGGCCGACCGTCGCAACGCCGGGCCGACCGCGCCGCCTTGGGGGCTTTATATGATCGACGTCGTTTATCCGGACGAGATTCAAACGGAAGAAAAATCGGCGGCGAGCTTGCCTTTTTCCGAAAAAACGACATACTAAAGGGAAGCGGCGTCGCGTTGGGAAAGCGCGCCGTTTTCAAGGAAGCGTTGGGAGGAGAAAATGGATCGTCTGCTCGTTAAACTTCCGTCGTCGCCGACGCCGACGACGCATTGGATTCGCTCCGATTCGACCGTCGTCGGGCGGCATCCTTACTGCGACGTCGTTTTGAACAACAACGCCGTCAGTCGCGAACACGCTCGCTTGACGAAGCGGAGCGACGGCGTTTACCTCGAAGACTTGCACAGCCGCAACGGCGTTTGGATTAACGGCGTTAAAATCTCGGAGCCGACGCGAATTTATTCGCGCGACTCGATTCAAATCGGCGACGCGACGCTCGTCTTTTACTCCGATTCGCCGAACGCTCGGCGAGCGTCGGCGCTTTCCGGAGACGCGAGGCCGGATTCGCTTTGTTGGCGCGACGGCGAACAGGATCGCCCGAACATTACGTCGCAGTTGACGTTAAATTCCGCGTCGTCGTTTTGCGACGACGGCGTTCCGCGCGGTCGGACGGCTTGCGAATACGAGCGCGAAATTCGGCTGTTGGAAGAGCGGGTGCGCGTTTTGCTCGATTTCGCGCGGATCTTGGGGAAAGCCGACGATATTTCCGACCTGACGCCGCGTTTTTTGACGAATATTTTGCGCCTCTTCCCGAGCGCGGACTCCGCTTGCGTTTTGGCGCCGGACGCTAAAGAGTCGACGGCGAAGCGGCCCGTTTTGAAACTCGTTCATTATAAACGGCGCGACGAGGAGAGCGACGAACCGTTCCGCGTCAGTCGGGCGATCGTCAAACACGTCGTCGCGACCCGTTCGGCGGTCGTTTCGGACGCGGCGTTCGAAGATTCGCGCTTCGATTCGTCGGAAAGCATCGTCCGCTCCCATATTTGCTCGGTGATGGCGGCGCCGATTTGCGACGTCGCGACGAACGAGATTCTCGGCGTCATCCAGATCGACGCGCGCCGCAACGGCCGCCGATTCGAGCAGGACGAGTTGAAACTGCTCGTCGCGGTCGCGAACCAAATCGCCGTCTATATGGAGAACCAAAGTTACCGCGACGCTCGAGTCCGCGAGAAAATGGAGCGGCGCGAAATGGAGCTCGCGACGCAAGCGCAACGCGGCTTCTTGCCGATCGAGCTGCCGAAAGTCGAGAATTACGACTTTTACGACTATTACTGCCCGGCGAAGTTCGTCGGCGGCGACTACTTCGACTACGTTCCGCTTCCGGACGGCAAACTCGCGATCCTTTTGGGCGACGTTTCCGGCAAGGGGATTTCGGCGTCGCTCCTGATGGCGAAGCTCTCGTCGGAAGCGCGTTACGGGCTCCTTCTCGAAAAGAGTTACGCGGCGGCGATGGAGCGGTTGAATCGCGTTTATTCGGAGAACCGTTGGGGCGACCGCTTCGTTACGTTCGTTTTGACAATTCTCGAACCGAAGACCGGAACGCTCCGCGTTTACAACGCCGGGCATCTTTACCCAATGGTCGCGAAAACGGACGGAACGGTCGAGTTTATCGGCGAAGGGCGCAACGGTTTCCCGCTCGGCGTCGTTCCGGACGCGACTTACGAGGAAACCGTTTACCAATTGACGCCGGGCGACGCGGTCGCGCTGATGAGCGACGGAGTGCCGGACGCGATCGACGTCGACGATCGAGCGTTGGGCGGACGCGGCGTCGCGGAGCTTTTCCGCAATCCGGACGGGCTCGACGCGGTTCGGCTCGGGCGGCGATTGGTCGTCGGCGTCTTGGAGTACGTCGGCGGCGCGCAACAGGTCGACGACCAGTGCCTCGTCGTCTTTCGGCGCAAACCGCTCGACGAGAGCGCGGCGGAGGCGAACGTCGAGGCGACGCCCGACGTTTGACGTCGTTTCGGAAGGTCGCGTTCGACGCTCGCGCGGTCGCCGAGCGATTTCGAACGCGCCTTAAGTATTAATGACAAAATCGACGATAAGAAGAACGGCGACGGAGCGAGAGGTTCGCGGCGCCGTCGTTATTGTCCGCTTTTTAAGAATGCGTTGAGAAAATGGAAAAAACGAAAGAATTTTTTAAGCGTTTGATCGAGACGCCGAGTCCGTCCGGGTACGAAGAGAAAATTCAGCGCGTCGTTCGCGAGTACGCGGCCGACTTCGCCGACTCGATTACGACGGACGTGCACGGGAACGTCGTCGCGGCGCGCAATCCGGACGCTCCGATTCGCGTCATGTTCGCCGGACACTGCGACCAAATCGGCTTAACGGTCAATTATATCGATTCGGACGGTTTCGTTTACGTCCTTCCGCTCGGCGGCTGGGATCCGCAAACGCTCGTCGGCGTTCGCGTTACGTTCTGGGGACGCAAGGGCCCGGTCGAAGGCGTTATCGGGCGCAAGGCGATTCACCTCTTGACCGAAGACGAACGCAAGCGCGTTCCGAAAGTTACCGACCTTTGGGTCGATATCGGCGCCAAGGACAAAGAGGAAGCCGAAAGCGTTCTCCGCGTCGGCGACTGCGGGACGATTCCGCTCGACTGCCGCGAACTGATGAACAACCGCGTCGCGGCGCCGGCGACCGACGACAAAGCCGGCGTTTGGGT
>JAZNJF010000426.1:0-26298 GCA_045577885.1 Thermoguttaceae bacterium
TAAAATAGGGGGGGGGGCAATTTTTACGTCCCCGCTCCGGCTTTACTCTCGTTGAACTTTTGGTCGTGATCGCGATCATCGGCATTTTAATCGGGCTTTTGTTGCCCGCCGTTCAAGCGGCCCGCGAAGCCGCGCGTCGCATGCAATGCGTCAACAACCTGAAACAACTCGGTTTAGCGTTGCAAAGTTACCATGACGCCTACAATTCGCTCCCCGCGGCGCGCATCGAGGTAACGCAAAACAGCCAACGTTACTCCGATAACGGCGATTTTTGGGGCGGAACCTTCGCGCTGCTGCCCTTTATGGAGCAGTCGCCCCTTTACAACGCCGCGAAAGACGAGGCTTGGCGCGAAAACGACCGCCATCCGCAAGAGAACGCGACGCTAATGAAAGGCCCGGCGCCGGAAGGTTTCCGCTGTCCGTCCGACGGCGGCGCTAAGGACAAATACGCCGCGTCGAGCGGAAGTTTTTACAAGACCAACTACGTTACAAGCCGCGGCGACACGGTCGTTTACGTCGACGAATGTAGCGGTTCCAACGACCGAAACTGGGCGACGTTGAAAGCGTCGTCCGCCCGCGCCGGATTCGGGCCGTTCGACTGGAAGAGTATGGCGGCGATCACCGACGGAACGTCGAACACCGTCGCGATCAGCGAAACGCTTACCGGGAACGGCAACGACGACAAGCGGGTCAAAAGCGCGTTCGCGACGAACGTCAACGTTTCCCTTTCGACGTTCGTCGCGGCTTGCCTCGGCAAATACGACGCCAACGACATAAACCTAATTTCCGGCGAATCTTACGGCGGACGCGGCGCGGTCGTTTTCGACGGTCGAGCGACGGTCGGCGGCTTCAGTACGATTCTTCCGCCGAACTCGCCGTCTTGTTCCCGAATGACTTGGCTGACGCACTGCGGTCTTTTTACGCCGTCGAGCGCGCACTCGGGCGGCGTAAACGCCGTCTTCTTCGACGCTTCCGTTCGCTTCGTCGGCGAAACGATCGATACCGGAACGACCGAGTTGCACGCGTACCCGGCGACCGGCAAGAGCATTTACGGCGTTTGGGGCGCGATGGGAACGACGAACGGCGGCGAAACGGCAACGATGTAACGCCGCCGGCGCCGAGTCAAACCGGGCAATATTTAACGATCGCGCAACCTTAAAATCGCCGATCGAGCGTTTTTCGCGCCGAACGCTTGCCAACGTCGGCGCGTTTGTTTAAAATTAAAGGGAAAAAGATGAACATTTGCCGAATCGCGCCCGTTTTCGCTTTCTTGACGGCGGCGGTTTTCGCCGTCGGTTGCGCCGAACCGCAAAAGCCGGACGGAATGCCGGAGCTTTACCCTTGCGTCGTCAAGTTGACGCAGGAAGGCGAACCGCTCGCCGACGCGTCGATACTTTGCTTGTCCGACGACCCGAAACTGATTCGTTGGGCGGTAACCGGACGCGCCGACGCGAACGGCGTCGCGAAAATCTTCACGATGGGGAAGTTTGAGGGCGCGCCCCTCGGCGATTTCGCCGTCGTCGTTTCCAAAAACGCCGACGCAACCGCCGACGCCGCAAGCGTTTCCGACGATTTAGGCGCGTCCGGAACAACCGCGAGCGAACCGGTCGTTTCGTTGGTTTCGCTCGAATTTACCGAAAAAGCGACGACGCCCCTTCGAATGACCGTCGAAGCGAAGTCGAACGAATTTGAATTCGATTGCGGCGCGAAAGTCGAAATCGAACGCTCCGCCGAGGCGATTTAATTGTCGAACGCGGCCTCGAACCTCCAAAACGGCGGCGCGCCGGTCGATTAACGTCGCGCCGTTCCCACTTTAAATCGATTTTAAACCGTTTTTATTTTAACGAAAGGGGTTATATGCGTCCCAACGAACTCTCTCGACGCCAACTTTTAGGCTCGCTCGTCGCGGGCGCCGTCGGCGCGGTCGCGTCCGACTTGGCGACGCCGTCGACCGACTCCGTTTTCGCCGCCGGAACGCCGAATTTGGCGCCGACGCCGACGCCGCGTCCGGAAACGTCTCAACCGGCGCGCGAAATTATCGGCGATCCGCGCGTTCGCGGGCCGTTTCCGATTCTGTCGACGCCGTTCCTCGAATCGGGCGCGGTCGATTACGACGTTCTCGCCGACCAAGCGCGCTTCGTCGACTGGTGCGACAGTCCCGGAATGATTTGGCCGCAAGCCGGCGACGCGGTCGACTTGTTGACGAAAGAAGAAAAAATGACGGGAATGGAGGCGCTCGCCGACGCGCTAAAGGGCCGAAAATCCGCGCTTTGCTTAGGCGTTCAAGGGAAAGATACCGCCGAAATGTTAGAGTTCGCCCGACACGCGGAAAAACTCGAACCCGCCGCGATCATTTCCCGACCGCCCGACGACGGCAAGACGGAGGACGACCTCCGCGAATATTGGCGCGCGCTGATGAAAGTCGTTAATCGTCCGGTAATCATTCAAACGTCCGGCGGCACAAAGTACAAGGGCCCGGGCCCGTCGGTCGAGCTGTTGATCGAACTCGCGAAAGAATCGCCGCATTTCGGTTACGTTAAAGAGGAAACGGCGCCGGTCGAGGCGCGAATGCGGAAGTTGGTCGCCGCGAAACCGACGATTAAGCGCGTTTTCTCCGCTTGGGGCGGGTTCGCTTGGCTGCACCAATGCCGCATCGGGACGGAGGGGCTGATCACCGAGCGCGCCGCTTACGCCGACTTGCTCGCGAAATATTGGAACCTTTACGACGCCGGAGACCGCGTCGCGGCGGCCGACGTTTTCTCAAAACTGTTGCTAATGCTCAACTTAAAAGAAACGATCGGCGGCAATCAGCTGCGAAGTTTCCACCTTTACGTTTGGCAAATGCGCGGCGTTTTCAAGAACCGCCTTTCTCGCGAGTACGGCCCGAACAACGCCGTTCCGGAAAAACCGATTATTCGCGAAGCGAAACTGACGCAAGAACAAATCGACGAAATCGAAACGCGCTTTGAAGCGATTAAGCCGCATTTGAAGCCGGGCGATTGGAAATAGCGTTCGGTTTTAATCCGAGTCAAAATTCGCTCCGGTCTCCCGCGCTTTCCGTCGACGCGCTCGACGTCGGCGGAAAATTTTTCAATAAAAAAACGGAGAAGCAAGGAAAATTCCCCCCTCTTCTCCGTTTTCGCTCGAAATCAAGCGCGAAAGCTCAAATTAAATTCAGCCTTCGACGATTTCTTTGATTTCGACCTTAATGTACGTTTGACGGCAGTCGTTCTTTTTGCGGCTGTTCTTGCGGCGACAGAACCAACGAATAACGAGTTTCGGGCCCTTTTCTTTCGTCATCGCTTCGGCGATAATTTTCGCGCCCGGAACGGTCGGTTGGCGCAATAAAAAACGGAGAAGCAAGGAAATTTCCCAACTTCTCCGTTTTTCGCTCGAAATCAAGCGCGAAAACTCAAATTAAATTCAGCCTTCGACGATTTCTTTGATTTCGACCTTAATGTACGTTTGACGGTGGCCGTTCTTTTTGCGGCTGTTCTTGCGGCGACGGAACCAACGAATAACGAGTTTCGGGCCCTTTTCTTTCGTCATCGCTTCGGCGATAATTTTCGCGCCCGGAACGGTCGGTTGGCCGACTTTGACTTCGCCGTCTTTGCTGATCGCGAGGACTTCGGTCAGTTCGATCGGGGTTCCCGGTTCGACGTCGCGGAGTTCGAGATACATTTTTTTGCCGACTTCAGCTTTGTATTGGTGGCCGCCGTCTTTGAAAATAGCGTACATGGTTAAATCCTTTTTCCCTTAAAAACTGTTCGTTAAACTTTTCGCCGCTTGCGCATTTTAACGCGAAACGGTCTCGTTTTTGCGCCGAATATCGTTTTCTTTCCCAGTTTTCGGGCGCGCGCTATATTCCGTTTTCGCCCGGCGGCAAAAATCGGATTCAAAGAACGTCGCTTCGCTCGGCGTTTTTGCGACTTCGCAACCGAAATCGCTTCGAAACGCCCTCGTTCAAAGCGGCGTTCGTCGGCTTCGACGTTCGAAACGAGCGAACGCGACGTTAAAACCGTCAAACTTCGCTCGTTTCGCGCAATCTTGGGAACCCCGGCTCCGTCCTCCGCTCGACGCGTCGTTCAACGCCCGTCTTGGACGCTCCGACGCTCGTCGCCGAGCTCAAACGCCCGACGCGCGGAAGAGGATTAAGGGAACGAACAAAATAAACGTCTTTATTATACGTCAATCCAAGTTGACGCCAAGGGCCCCCTCGCGGGTAAAAGGAACTTTTTTCCCGGTTTCGTCAAAAATTTCGATTTCCAGGTGTTCCGGCCAAACGTCGGAAACGCTGCGCAGGACGACCGAAACGTTCGCTTCGGTTTCGATTTGCGCCAGTTGGAGCCGCTTTTTATTGTTCAAGTATTCGGCGACTTCGTCCGCGACGCCGACGACGATTTGCGACGCTTTCGCCTCTTGCCCGGCCAACGTCAACATGCGAATGATTTCGAGCGCCATACTCTCGACCGATTTGATCGCGCCGCCGCCTCGGCAACACGGGCATTCGCGGTAAATGCTCCGCTTGAGCCCCGGACGAACGCGTTGACGGGTCATTTCAATCAAGCCGAACGGGCTGGTGCGCAAAATTTTCGTCTTCGAGCGGTCTCGCTTGACGGCGTCGCGCAGGGTGCGTTCGACGGCGCGACGGTGCGCTTCGTTCGTCATATCGATGAAGTCGTTGACGATGACGCCGCCGAGGTCGCGGAGGCGAATTTGGCGAGCGATTTCTTTCGCGGCGCGCAAGTTCATTTGGAACGCGGTTTCCTCCGGCGAGTCGTTCGTGCGGAAGTTGCCGCTGTTGACGTCGATCGCGACGAGCGCTTCCGTTTGGTCGATGACGATCGAGCCGCCGTCTTTCAGCGCGACTTTGCGACTGTGAATCTTCGCGATTTCGCGGTCGACTTTGCACTTGGCGAAGAGCGGTTCGCGTCCGTCGTAATAGCTGATGCGGTCGGCGTAACGCGGCATAATCACTTGCAGGAACTCTTTCGCGCGTTCGTACGCCGACTCTTCGTCGACGACGATCGACTCGACGTCGGCGGTGAAGACGTCGCGAATCGTCCGGATGATCATATCGCTCTCTTCGTAAATCCCGACCGGGCCCGGCAGGTTCTTAATGCGACGAACGATCGACTTCCAAAGGCGCATCAGGTACGCCAAGTCGAGCGCCAGTTCCTTGCGGGTGCGGTCGGCGCCGGCGGTGCGAACGATGAAACCAAGTCCCTTCGGCGGGTTCAGCTCGTCCATCAAAGCGCGGAGCTTGCGACGGGTCGACTCGTCTTCGATCTTGCGGGAAACGCCGACGCGACCGAGGGCCGGCATCAAAACGAGGTAACGCCCCGGGATGCTGATGTACGTCGAAAGGGTCGGGCCCTTGGTGCCGATCCCCTCTTTAATGACTTGAACGACGACTTCGTCCCCCTTTTGGAAGACGTCTTGAATCGGCGGCTTCACTTTCGGACGGCCGTAATCGCAGAAATCGTCGTCTAAATGGCGGTCGCCGCGACGTTTGCCGCCGAAACGGCGACGGTCGTCGTTCTCTTTCGGAACGAAATTCGGCGCTTGTTTGAAATAATGCGGTTCAACGTCGCTAATGTGCAAAAATCCGTTGCGCCCGACGCCGAAATCGACGAACGCCGCCTGAATGCTTTGCTCGATGTTGACGATCACGCCCTTATAAATGTTCCCGACGTAATTGTCGTTCGTCGTTCGCTCGACGTAAAGTTCTTCAAGAACGCCGTCTTCGACGACCGCGATGCGGCATTCTTCCGGCTGCCGCGCGTTCACCAACATTTTTTGAGACATAAAAACTTTCAACTTTCTTAAGACGATAAGGCGATTTTCCGCTCCGCTCGCCGACGTTCAAGCCGTCGCGACGCAACGGTCGCAACGCTAAATAAAGCGTCGCGAACGTCGAACGCCGCTATTTAACCAACGTCGCGGTTCGGTTCGGAAAGATCGATCGAAAGAGTTCGCCGTCGAGTTCGAGAACGCTCAAAATCTCGCGGACGCCGGCTTCCGGGCCGTCTTGCGCGGCGATTTTCATCCGCAACGTCCCGTCGTCAAGCGACATTTCGAGAACCGCCGGGCGCGCGTCGACCGTTTTGCCGTTCGATTTGACGACTTCGACGCTCGACGCGGCTAAAAATTCGGCGATTTTGGCGCGCGTCGCCTCCCGCTTCGACTCCGGAACCGTCGCTTCGTATTCGAACGCGGCGGCTTGCGCTTTCGGCGCTTTGTCGTCGAGCGGCGTCGCTTCCCAAAACTCCAACCCGGGAACGCTCGCGGCGTTCATTCGTTCGAGGAGCGTTTCCGGCGCCCAATCCTCGTCGAGAACCAACTCCATCGCCTCGTCGTCGCTCGCAAAACCGAGCGGAAGAGCCGAAATGTAACTGACTTTCGGTTTCGGATGGAAGCCCTGCGACTTCGCGACCGGCAAATCGGCGCGACGCAAAAGCCGCTCCATCGCGCGCAACAGGTCGCGATGCCCGATGAAACAGAGGTTGCCCTTTTTGCGGAATCGAAGTCTGTATCGCCGACGAACCATAAAGTTCGATCGTCTCGACCCGTCTTTGGTCGAAACGCCTTTCATTGATCTTAGTTTTCGCGTCGAACGCTCCCCGTTTCAACGCCGCCGCTCCGAAAAGCGCCCGACGTCTGTTTTCCAAAAACGAGCCCGCGCCGAGTTTCTCGACGAAGTTCTCGCTCTTGGGCGAGGTTAATGCGACCCGAAAAACGAAACGCATATTCTTTTATGTTATTAACGTTCAAACGCGTCGCGCTAAAACGACGCGTTTGCTCAATTCTGTCTTCAACGCACCGTCGCTTGATTGCCGACTTCGCGCGTTTTACTTATTTTCCCTATTTTTCCGACGACGTCAAGCGTCGTTTTCATTCAACTCCGGAAAACGGCGTCGAAATTCGCTCTGCAAGTAAACGCGCATCGACGACGAAGTCTCCTTAAACAACGCGTTTTGCGCAATTTCTTCGCACTCTTTAATCGTTACGTTTCCGCAAACCTTTTTAATTTGCAGAATCATCCCCGGCGCGACGCTTAAGCTCCGCAATCCGAGCCCGAGCAACAACAACGCGTTCGCCGGGGAACTCCCCATTTGCCCGCAAAGGGAGATCGGTTTTCCGTACATTTTCGCGACGTCGACGACGCGCTTAATCAAGCGAATCAACGCCGGACATTCCTGCTCGTACAGGAAATTAACGTCTTTATTGCTTCGGTCGACCGCCATCGTATACTGCAACAAGTCGTTCGTTCCGATACTAAAGAAGTCGACTTCGTGAACGAACAACTCCAACATCAACGCGGTCGCGGGCGTTTCGACCATAATCCCGAGCGGAATATCCGGATCAAACGGTATATTTTCCTCCGCCAACTCCTCGCAAACGTCGCGGAAAATCATTTTCGCCTGTCGAAATTCCGTTATCGTCGAGACGAGCGGAAACATCACGCGAATTTTTCCGAAAACGCTGGCGCGCAAAATCGCTCGCAACTGAACGCGAAACATCGCGGTGTTGCGCAACGAAAGTCGAATGCTGCGCAACCCCATAAACGGATTCGGCTCTTTCGCCGACGCGAACGTCAACCCCTCGGGCAACTTGTCGGCCCCCAAGTCGAAAGTGCGAATAACGACCGGTCGGCCTTCCATTTTTTCAACGACCGACTTATAAGCCTGAAAATGCGTCTCTTCGTCCGGCAATTTTCCGGCGTTTTGCGCCAAATACAGAAATTCCGTTCGATAAAGTCCGACGCCGTGCGCGCCGTTTTTGCGGCACTCCTCCGCCTCGTACGGAAACTCGATATTGCCGCTAATTTTAATAACGACGTCGTCTTTTGTTTTCGCCGGCGCGGAAGCGTAATTCGTCTCCAACAATTCTTTTTCGCGACGCAACGCGTCCCGCTTCGCGACGTATTTGCGGAGCATTTCGTCGGTCGGCTCGAGAATTAAACGCCCGGAGTCGCCGTCGACGATCGCCGTCGCGCCGTCGGTCGCTTGCGCGATAAAAGAACCGACGCCTAAAACGGTCGGGATTTGAAGCGCGGTCGCGACGATCGCCGTATGACTTCCCAAACCGCCCGTTTCCGCGACGATTCCCAACGTTTTCGAAGGGTCGAGATTCGACGCGGCGCTCGGCGTCAAATTCGACGCGACGACGATCGAAGGTCGGTCGGTCGCCGCGTTCGCGTCTTGACTCGCTTCGATCAATTCGCCCAAAAGCCGCGTTTTTACGTCGACAATATCGTTGGCGCGCTCGGCGTACGCCGCGTCTTGGAGACCGCGCAACAATTCGGCGTATCGATCGAACGCTTTTTCGACCGCTCGCTCCGCCGAATTTAACTCGTCGCGAACGCTCGCCTCAATTTCGCCGCGCAGCTTTGAGTCGCCTAAAATTAGGAGATGCGCTTCGAAAATTTGCGCGTACTCTTTTCCGAGCTGCCTTTCGACCGCGTCGCGGTTCGCCTTCAATTTTTCTTGCGCGATCGGGAAAGCCGTCGCTAAACGTTCAAGTTCTTTTTCGACTTGCGCCGGTTCAATCTTGCGCCGCCGAACGCGCAAAGCGGCGTCGACGATCGTCAAAGGACCGATCGAAACGCCGGGCGAAACGGGAATACCTTGAAAAATTTTCATTAGCGTAAAATCGAGGGAAGGCCAATAAGGACAAGACGCGAAAAAACGCCGACGCGATCGATCCGCTTGCGAAAGCGGCGCCCGCGTTTCCAACGTTTAACGCAGGAACGCTCATTCGATCGGCGGTACGCAAAACGCCCTCCGGCGCGCGATATTTTTTTAACCTCGCGACGTCGATTTGTCCCAATTACCGTTCGCGCGCTCTTTTATTCGCTTCGTTCGGCGTCCGCGAATTCGTCTTCGTAAAATTTACGTTCGAAAAGGAGGGCGATCGAGCGCAAAGCGTCTTCCGCGTCGTCGCCGTCGACGGTCAGCGTCAAACGTTCGCCGCAGGGCGCCATCAAAGTCAATAAATCGAGACAACTTTTACAATCGGCGGCGTATGCGCCCTTCGCGAGGGAAATTTTCGCTCCGTATTTCATTGCCGTTTTGCAAATCATCGAAGCGACGCGCACATGAAATCCCGCCTTATTTTCAACGGTTAATTCCTTTGAAAGGATCATTCGTTCGCGTTTTCTCCTATTTCATCGCGTTCAAAACGTCGTCTCGACGCGGAAACGACGCGACGCCCGGACCCGTCGCAACGTCGAACCTTCGACGAACGACGCGTCGACCAGAGCGCGCGTTGCAATCAAACGTCGTTAAATACGTTTCCGGGACTCGCCTCGACTCGTTCGCTTTGGAACTCGAAGAGGGAAATCCCGCAAAATAACGTCGCCGAACTATTTGCCGTAAACGTTGGCGTCGGCTTCTTCCAACAGATTCAAAATGTCGTCGCGATTGCGCGATTGTTGGAGGAAACGGCAGAACCCGTCGTCTTTGAGTTGACGAGTGATGTGCTCGAGAGCGCGAAGATGTTCGCCGGGACGGTCGGGGGGAGAAACGAGCAGGAAGAAAAGGTTGACTTTTTCGCAGTCGAGAGATTCGAAATCGACGCCTTCGGAGCTAATGGCGACGGTTCCGACGAGACGGTCGACGCTAATGTGCTTGGTGTGCGGAACGGCGATGCCGCGCCCGATGCCGGTCGAGCCCAACTCTTCGCGTCGCATAATAGCGTTGACGATTCCTTCGTATTCCGCCTCGGGGATTCCGCCGGCTTCTTGCAGGGATTGCACCATCTCGCGAACGACGCCTTCCTTCGTCGTCGCTTTAAGGCCGGTAATGATCGAATCGACGAGAATAAAATCGGAAAATTTCATTCAAAATACTCCTAAATCAGCAAGGGGAAGCAACGCGGTTCGGGTTAATTGTTTTTTTGCGGCGCCGTCCGTTTAATTCCGTCGCGCTTTCCAAATCGACGAAACGTTGAAATCGCGAAAATTCGTCCGCCGAAATTTTAGGCGCCGACGTTCATTTTAACGGAAATTCCAAGTTTGTATAGCGCTTCGACCGGGTTCGTTGGAAAGAAACGTCAAGAAAATCCAAGAAGCCTCTTCAAAAGCTCCCATTTTAAGGCGTTCGCCTCGGAAAAAAGGCGCGCCAACGACGCGAAGTTTTACGCAAAAGCAAAACGATCGTCGCGGGCGCGCTCCAATATTCGACGCGAAACGACGGAACAAATCGAACGCGTCGACTCAAAAAAGTCGAGCGAAAACTCGATTTCGCCGTTCCGCAATCTTCCCTATTCTATCTATCCGTTTCATTTCCTCAATTTTATTGTTTCCTCGGCTTTCGCGTCCGAAACAACGGCGGGAAAATCAACGGTGATCCGTCATCTTTTCCTTAAACTTGCGCATTTGCTGTTCGATCTTGTCGATCGTTTGGTCGAGACATCCCCAGAGATCGCCGGAAGAGTAATCGGCGCGAAAATCCTTCTTCAGTTCCGTCGCAACGACGACTTCGACGACGGGCTGATCGGCTTTTTCGAGGTCGACCATCACGTCGATGCTCGAAACGCGTTCGATAAAACGCCCCAGCTTCTCCACTTTATCGGCAATCTTTTGGCGAGTGGCGTCCGCCAAAGAACCATGTCGCGCTTGAACTTGAATTTGCATCTTTCATCTCTCCTTAATACCCCCTAACGGAGGGGGACCGGGATCAAGATTTTCGAAACGTCGCGCTCTCGTCGTCGTTCCCCGTCTTTCGTCATTCTAACGCGTTGTTTTATCCGCGACGTCGAACGGTTGTTTTCACTGAAAACGTCCTCAAACGCCGAAAAATATACGGCCGGCGGAAAAACGCGTTTCCTTTCGCGTTAAATCAAATTTTATCTTTCAATACGTCAAAAATCAATTCAACGCGAGAAAAACCGGAGATCCGAAAGCGATTTGCGCGTTCTCGACGCTTCGCCTAAGGACAAGTTCGAAACGAGCGATTTTGAAACCTTCTCGCCTCGACATAAGAATCTTATGCGAACGCGACGTGAATTGCAAGGAAATTTTTGCCGTTTTTCGCCGTTTTTAGAAAAAAAAAGAGAAAAAAACCGAAAAGACAACCGCGAACTTTATCCAGACGCCCTATTTTAATATTTTAACGTAAAAGAGAACGTCGAGCGAAGGCGTTTCGGCGCCCGCGCTCGTTCGTCGTCCTCGTTCCAACGCTCTCCGACGCCGTTTGGGAAGCGTCGGCGCGTCAATTTAGCTAAAATACGCAAAGCGGACAATTATTTCGAGTAAAAAACGTCGACCGGCAGGCCCGTTTTTTCTCGAATCGTCGCCGCCAACGCGTCCATTTTCGCGTCGTCGAGCGCGACCGCTCGCGGTTCGGACGGAACGCGGGCGACGGTGTAAAGCTGGACGCCGCAAACGTTTCCGCCGCCGTCGACAATTTCCTTGACTCGGTCGCAATACCGCTTGATCTCGGCGTCGGTCGGCGCGGCGCCGTCCCAAGAAAGCGCGGCGGTTTGAATTTTGACGCTCCAACGCTTCGCCGCGAACGCGATATTTTGCAGAATTCGCTCGAACGGAACGGCGGTTCGGTCGATCGTCTTCACTCGCGCTTCGTCGCCGCCGTCGAGTTTCGCCCAAATTTCGCCGTTGTTCTCCGCCAAACGGTCGAGCGCTTCCGCGACGCGGGGCTCGGCGAGCGTCGTCGCATTGGTGATGAGCGTCAACTTGACGTCGTCGAGCGAGAGCTTTTTCCGGACGTCGATCATCGCGTCGACCGCCGCGCCAAACTCCGGCGCCAACGTCGGCTCGCCGTCGCCGCTGAACGCAAAGTCGCGCAGAACTCGTTTCTTTTCCGGCGTTTGAACAAAGCGTTCGCAACGAAACAAATCGCCGGAAACGGTCGTTCGCGCGACCGCTTCCAATTCGCGACGCATCAAATCGACGTCGACCGCCGCGTCGAGGCCTCGCTGCGAACGGTCGACCTGGCAATAAACGCAACGGAAATTACACCGCTTCGACGGACTCAAATTGACGCCGATCGAAACGCCGTTCGCGCGGCGGCTCACCACCGGATAAACGTACCGAAAATTTTGAAAATAACTCGGGTGAAATTGCGTTAATTCCAACGTCGTTCCCTCGTTTGTTTCTCGCTTTTTACTCAAACTTGGTCGACGAAACCCCGCCGACCCCCCAAACCGCCTAATTTAAAAATTTTCGAACATCGCAACTGTCGGCAAAATTACCCAAACGACGCAAAACCTCCATTTTAACGCTCAACGGAAGTCGCGACGGTCGATAAAATTCGCCAAACAACGCAAACCGCCTAAACTAACGCGTCAACGACGGCGAGCGGTCGACAAAATTATCCAAACCGCGCCAATCGCTTAAATTAACGTTTAACCGCGCCGCTTTCACTTCGCGCCGATCGCTTTGTTGACCAAAATCTTCAAACGCCCGACGTCCGAAACGATTTTACCCGCCGCGACGTCCGCTTCGGTAAAGCGCGCGACGTAAATTTCGCGTTCGCCGTAACGGTCGAAGTCGTACGTAACGAAAATCGTTCCGTCTTCCGTTTGGCCGCCGTCCGGGTACGAAACGTTGTTCCGCTCGTCCAAAACGAGACCGCCGCTCCACGTCGCGCCGTCGTCGGTCGAAAGAAACGCCGTCATTCGCGACCGCCCGACGTCGGCGTCGACCGGGCCGTTCTTCACCAGCAAAAGCGCGCCGGATTTCAAACGTCGAACGAAAAATCGCGACGACGTATGTTTCAATTTCGACGGAACAACCGGCGTCCACGTCGCGCCGCCGTCGGTCGAAAACGATTCGCCGATCCCATACGTCGTTCGGTTCAGGAGCCAAAGCGTTCCGTCTTTTTTCTCGACGAGATTGTGTTCGTCGAAAATCGAAACGTCGCGCGGAACCTCGGCTCGACCGTAAAAGTCGAGCGTTTCGCCGCCGTCGGTCGAGACGTAAACCGCCGCGCCGCGGAGCTTTTCGTCGATTTTATATTTCGAGTCGAACCGCCAAATCGCGACCGGGAAAAGCCGACGGTCCTTCGAGTCGACGAGCGGTTTGCCCATCATGATCCCGTTCGAAAGGCGGCGCGGCTCGCTCCAAACGGCGTCGTCGCCGGCCTCCGGGTTCTCGGTCGTTACCGCCCAAACGCCGACGCGCCCGTCCCAAATCGACGGGTTGAATTTCGACTCTTCGCCTTGCGCCCAAAAGAGCCAAAGTTTGCCGTTCGGGTCGCTCCAGATCGCCGGGTCGAACGCGCGGACGTTCCCGGGCGGGTCGATCGCGAAAATCGGTTTCGACCAAGTTTCGCCGCCGTCGCCGCTATACGCCAACAAAACGAAATTCTCGCCGCACTCGCCGCCGCCCCCGGAATACCAACAGACCCAAACGCCGCCGTCGCGCGAAACTTCGAGACTCGGAATCCCTTGCCAACGTCGGTTCGCGTCCGAATATTTCTCCGGAACCGGACGTAAAATCGGAGGCGCCGCCAACGGATCCGCCGTTTCGGGCTCTTGCGCCGCGACGTTCGCGTTCAAACCGCTCAATCCGGGAACAAAAATCGATAATTGCAGAAACAATAACGTCAAAAAAGAAAAAAGCGTCGTTTTTTTCATTTCGTTCCCCCGTTTTCGACGCAATAACGCGCGCCGCAATAGTAAATTAAGCAAAATAAACAAATGAGGGAAAATCAAGAAGCGCGAAAAACGCCTCTTTAAAGACGCTCCGACGCGAAACGCTCGATCAAGCCGAACTCGTTTCGCGTCGGAAAAATCGCCGTTTAGAACGGAATTCTAAATTTTAATTAGAATTCTTTCGCGTCGATCCAAGACATCATCTTGCGGAGACGCTTGCCGACTTGTTCGAGTTGGTGATCGTGTTCCGCGGCGCGGGTGCGCTTGAAGAACGGCGCGTTGACTTGGTTTTCGAGGAGGAAGTCGCGAGCGAAGGTTCCGTTTTGGATTTCTTCCAAAATCTTCTTCATTTCCTTCTTCGCTTCCGGACCGACGACGCGCGGACCGCGAGTGTAGTCGCCGTATTCGGCGGTGTTCGAAACGCTGTAACGCATGTAGTTCAGGCCGCCTTGATAGAACAAGTCGACGATGAGCTTCATTTCGTGCATGCATTCGAAGTAAGCCATTTCCGGTTGATAACCGGCTTCGACGAGGGTTTCGAACCCGGCCTTGATGAGGGCGCTAACGCCGCCGCAGAGAACGGCTTGTTCGCCGAAGAGGTCGGTTTCGGTTTCTTCTTTGAACGTCGTTTGGATGACGCCGCCCTTGGTGCCGCCGATCCCCTTCGCGTAAGCGAGACCGATCGCTTTTTCGCGTTCGCCGCATTGATCGTCAAGCGCGATCAAGCACGGGACGCCGCCGCCCTTGACGTATTCGGAACGAACCAAGTGGCCCGGGCCCTTCGGCGCGATCATGATGGCGCGGTTCGATTTCGGGAGGTCGAATTGGCCGTAATGGACGTTGAAGCCGTGCGTCGCGAGGATGATCGCGCCTTCCTTGAGGTTGTCGCGGATGCTGTCGCGGTAAACTTTCCCTTGGACTTCGTCCGGGAGGGTGATGACGATAATGTCGGCTTGTTTGACGGCTTCGGCGACGCACGGAATCGGTTCGAAACCGGCTTCCTTCGCGAGACGATAGTTGTCGGAACCTTCGCGTTGGCAAACGATGACGTTGCAACCGCTGTCGCGGAGGTTTTGCGCGTGCGCGTGCCCTTGCGAACCGTAACCGATAATCGCGATCGTCATGTCCTTCAAGACGGAAAGATCGGCGTCGTTTTCATAATAAACCGTAGCAGCCATTTGCGCTAACTCCTCAAATTTAAAGTTGTTATGTTTTGCGCGACCGACGTCGAACATTCGCGTTTAGAACGCGACGCGGCGGTCGGACGCGGCCGTTTCATTTTCGCTTATTTTTACTTTATTCGTTTATTTTATTCGCGACGCTATTTGCCGTTCGCGACATTGATTTGCGCGACTTTCGCTAATTTTCGAACGTCTTTATTCGTTCGAGTCGGCGTCTTTTACGTCGCCCCGAGGCGCGGCGATGCAACCGGAACGGGTCAAGCCGACGATTTTATACGGCGCCAACGCTTTGATAAACGCGTCGATTTTCGCTCCGTCGCCGCTGATTTCGACGAGAAGCGATTTCGGCGCGACGTCGACGACTTGCGCGCGGAAAATCTCGACCAACTCGAGAATTTCGCTCCGAGCGCCCCGCTCCGCCTCGACGCGAACCAACGCCAAATCGCGCTCGACGTGTTCGACGCGGGAAAGATTGACGGTCTCGACGACGGTAACGAGCTTTTGCAGCTGACTTTCCACCTGTCGGATCATGTCTTTATCGACGTTCAGGACGATCGTCATCCGAGAAAAACGCGGGTCTTCCGTCGCGCCGACCGTTAAACTGTCGACGTTGTAACCGCGCGACGCCAGCAAACCGGCGACGTGCGAAAGGACGCCGGACGCGTTCTGCACTAAAATCGAAATAACGTTTCTCATTTTTTACTCGTTCTTCGCAATCGAATCTTTTTCGCCGAAGTCGGAACCGGCAGGCGCGGACGTCGGCGTCTCGATGAATTTCTTCATTATACCCCGGCAAGAAATATTGACAAGCGCGGAACCGGCAAACAACGCGTAAAAAAAGAATTGAAACCGATTTTTTCTTCAAGAAATTCCGCCAAAAGTTACGTCGCTCTAATCTTCGTCTTTTTTTTCGAGAATCTGCGCAAGCGGCGCAAAATAGGCAATTTACTCTTTCAACGCAAAAGAACGCAAGTCTTCCTTTTCGCCGACGCAATTTAGGCAAAACGCGCAAGGTTTAACGCCGAACGCCGTCGAGTTCGTTCGCTCGACGGCGCTCGGTTTCGCGCTTTTCGTCAACGTTGCGCCAACGCTTTGGCGAGGTAAGGCCCGGTTTTCGACGCCGGGTTTTGCGCGATCTGCTCCGGCGTTCCCTCGGCGATAATCGTTCCGCCTTCGTCCGCGGCGCCCGGGCCCAACTCGATAATATAGTCGGCCGCGCGCATCGTTTGCAGGTTGTGTTCGACGACGATCAACGAATTGCCCGTTTCAAGGAGCGCGTTGAAACCGTCGAGCAACTGGACGACGTCGGCGAAGTGCAAACCGGTCGTCGGCTCGTCGAGAATAAACAAACACGGGCCCTTGCGAGCGTCCGAGAGGCGCGCCGCCAACTTCAAGCGTTGCGATTCGCCGCCGGACAACGTGTTCGCCGGTTGGCCGAGCCGTAAATAGTCGAGCCCGACGTCGCAAAGACGCTTCAGTTTCTGCTGAATTTTCGGCTGACCGCGGAAGAACGAAAACGCTTCGCGCGCCGTCATGTCGAGCGCTTCGGCGATGTTGCGCCCGCGATACGTTATATCCAAAATGTTCCGCTGGTACCGCCGACCGTTGCAGAGCGGACAACGGACGTACACGTCGGCCATAAACTGCATGTCGACCGCTAAAAAGCCTTCGCCCTTGCACGCGTTGCAACGTCCGCCGTCGACGTTGAAACTGAAATACCCGGCGTTGTACCCGGCGGCTTTCGCGTCCGGCGTTTCGGCGTACAAAGCGCGAATATCGTCGAAAATTTTCAAGTACGTTACCGGATTCGACCGCGGCGAACGTCCGATCGGCGTTTGGTCGATCAGCGCGACCTCGTCGAGTTGGTCGTATCCGAGCAACTTCTCGTAAGGCAGGCCCTTCGGCGCGGCGGAGTCGGTCCCAAGTTTCGCGCAAAGCGCCGGGTAAAGCGTCTCTTGTACCAACGTGCTCTTCCCGGCTCCGCTAACGCCCGCGACGACGCATAAAACGCCGAGCGGAAAGACCGCGTTCACGTTCTTTAGGTTGCGTCCGGACGCGCCGACGACTTCCAAGAATCCGCGCTCCAAAATACGTCGACGCGGAATCCCGCCCCCGACGCGGCGCCCCGAAAGATAACTTCCGGTCAGCGAGTCCGGCGACGCTTTCATTTCGTCGATCGTCCCTTCGAAGACGACGCGACCGCCCCCTTGCCCGGCTTCCGGACCGATCTCGACGACGCGATCCGCCGCTTCGAGAATCGTTTCGTCGTGTTCGACGACGAGAACGGTGTTCCCTCGATCGCGCAATCCTTCGAGCGATTTGAGCAAACGCTCCGTGTCTTGCGGGTGCAAACCGACGGTCGGCTCGTCGAGAACGTAAAGCATGTCGACGAGATTCGAACCGAGCGTCGACGTTAAACTAACGCGCCGTTGTTCGCCGGAACTCAACGTTTTCATCGGTCGGTCGAGCGTCAAATAGCCGAGCCCGACTTGTTCCAAATACTTCAAACGAGCTCGCGTCTGTTCGAGCGCGATCTTGCCGACCTCGCGCTTCCAAGGCGAAAGCTCCCAAGACTCGATCGTCTTCAAAATTTGCGAAATCGGCGCCGACGACAGGTCGTAAATACTTTTGCCGCCGATCTTTACCGAAAGCGCTTCTTGACGCAGGCGCGCGCCCTCGCACATCGGGCACGTTCGGTAACATCGCCAACGACTCAAGAAGACGCGGATATGCATCTTGTATTTTTGCTTTTGCAGGCGAATAAAGAAACCGTTCAGGCCTTCGTAACCGAGCCGCCGCGAACCGTTTAGGAGCAGGTTCAATTCCTTGCGCGTCAATTCGGAAAACGGAACGCGCGTTCGGACGCCCAGCTCGTCGGCGATCGCCAAAAAGCGTTTCAAATTATCGCGATAAGCGGCGCTGTTCCAAGGCGCGACGGCGCCGTCGTGAATCGACCGGCTTTTATTCGGGAAAATAAGGTCGAAATCGAGCGCCATCAGGTTGCCGAACCCCTCGCAACACGGGCAAGCGCCGAGCGGACTGTTGAAGCTGAACAACTTCGGCTCGATCGACGGGAACTCGACGCCGCAGTCTTCGCAGCGCGTTCGCCGACTGAAACCGACGAGCGTCCAACGTTCGCCGTCAAGTTCGAACGCCGAGCCGGTTCGCGTCCGCTCGACCGTTTCGTCGTTTTCGTCGCGAGTTTTTAACGTCGCGTCCCCCTCGACGAAAATCCAGCACCGGGAGTCGCCGTAAGCGAGCGCCGTTTCGACCGCTTCGAAGAGCCGTTCGCTCGACGTTTTCCCGATTTTCGCGCGGTCGACGACGAAGTAAATCGGCGGCGCGCCCGGCGTTTTCTTAATTTCGTTGCGGCGTTGCAAATATTGGCGGAGCGCGCCGTCTTCGCCGTCCGGATCGATCGTCAAAAGCCGCGACTGCGTTTTCGTCTCGCCGACGTTCGCGACGCTTTCCAAACCGTTTTCGTCGTTTTCCGCGTCGTCCGCCGCTTTTTTCCGACCGCGACGCGCTTTCGGCTTCTCGCTTTCGACGTTTTCCGCCGTCTCGCTCGACGCGTCGACGCTCGCTTCTTCGGCGGCTTCGCTTTCGCCCAAATCGTCGACGACTCCGGCGGCGAAAGACGCGTCGAACTCGGCGTTTTCGTCGTCGACGTCGCGCGCCGCGACCGCCTCGTCCAACCCGCCGTCGTCGTCCGCTTCGCCGTCGTTTTTATCGGAAGCGAAATCGAACTCGTCGTCGGAAGAGCGGAGCCCGTATTCGGCGAATTCCTCCTCGTCGGACGGCGTCGCGGCCGCTAAATAAAGGAGGCGCGCTTCGGCGTATTTTTGGAACGGAAATCCGCCGGGATCGTCCAAGTTGAACGACTCGCCCATCGCGACGCCGCGTCGGAACCCCTTCTCTTTCCATTCGGCTTCAAAGTCGGGCTTCGGAGCGCGCAAGCTCTCGGTCGACGGCGAAAAAGCGACGAGAACCCGCGTTCCCTCGGCCAAACCGCTCAACGCGTCGACGACGGCTTGCGGCGAGTCGCGACGCACTTCCCGACCGCAGCTTTGACAGTACGGCGTCCCGATTTTCGAGTAAAGGAGGCGCAGATAATCGCTCGTTTCGGTCGCCGTTCCGACGGTCGAACGCGACATCTGCCCAAGCGGACGCGACGTTACCGCGACCGCCGGGGGCGCGCCCTCGACTCGGTCGACGTCCGGACGCTCCAACTTTTCTAAAAATTGGCGCGCGTACGCCGAAAAACTTTCGATGTAACGCCGTTGCCCTTCCGCGTAAAGCACGTCGAGCGCAAGGCTGCTTTTGCCGCTCCCGCTGACGCCGCAAAACGCGACCAGCTTATAATAAGGAATATCCAAATCGACCGATTTCAGGTTATGCGCTCGCGCGCCGCGCACCGAGATACGCCCCGGATTCGATCTAACGGGATGGAAAGAAGACATAACGCTCTCTTCGACAAAAATTTAGGCAAACGTTTGGTTTGCCGTTCAAAAAATCAAAACAAGGCGCAAATAATCGCAAACGCGTTGTTAAACGTCTCCGCGCGACAAGTCGACAAGGAAACGGAAATCGACGTTCGTTTTATTTTTCAAAAGCGACGCGACTTCGCTTTTCTTATTATACCCGGAGTCGTCGGAGACGCAAGCGACCGGCGCGCGGTTCGACGCAAAAAATCGCCGACTTCTTGCTTTTACCCGCTTTTCTCGCTTTTATTTCCGTTTATTTTTACCGTTGTTCTCCGAGTCGCGTCGTTTCTCGCCCTTTCTTATCCGCTTTGTTCGCGCTTTTCGAAAAACGCTCGAAAAGGCTAAAAACGCCGTTTATTCCGCGGATTCGCGCGCCGCCGCCCTTTTTTTCGCTTTTTCTTCTTTAAAATCGTCTTTTCCCAATCCTTGCGACCGTTATATTTCCGCTAAATTTCCCGCGAGACGCGCGGGGCCGGGTAGTTTTTTTTATCGGCGGCGCTATAATAAGAGACGAGTCGTTTGGGCGGTCGTCCCGCCAAGGCGACGAACACTCGCTCGAAAAAACCGCGCGAACCGTCGCTTTCCGTTCGCGCCCTTATATTAATATATCGCAAAGGACACACGTTTTATGAACGCTCGTTCGCCTTTTACCCGCGCATTCGGCGCTCTCGCTCCGGTCGCTCTTTTTTCGGAGCGCCGCGACGGTTCGAAAAACGGCGCGCCGATTAGCGACGAAACCTACAACCGGATCCCCGACAAGTTCAAGTCGCCGCAACCGACGGAAAATCCGGTCAAACGCGACGTCGACGAAGCGAAGCGTCGCCGCGAAGAACCGCCGCGTCGCCGCCCGACCCCGCCGCCTCCGTCGGAGGGTCGTTCGCCTCTTCCGAATATTTTGCTCGTTTTGGCGCTCGCGTCGATCGCGTTTTTCGCTTATCAGTCGTTTTTCCTCTCGAAGTCGACGGAGATCGCTTGGACGGCGTTCAACGAAGCGCTCGACGCCAACGAAATCGAAACGGCGAATTTGAAGGGAAACCGCCTCGTCGGCGAATTTCGCGCAATCCCTTCGCTCGACCGTTGGCCGGAAATCGTCCCGGACGGTAAAAAGTCGTTCGGCCGCTTGATCGCGCAGTTCGACCGTTCGCACCCGGAAAAAGCGCAAGAATTTCGGGACGCCTTGAACGCGAAGCAATTGGCGACCGTCGTTAAAACGACCGAAAGCGGCGTCGAAATCGCGCTGAAAGACGGCGACGAAGTCCTTCGAACGCGCCTCCTTCCGAGCGACGCGACGGCGGCGGACGTCGCGGCGGCGGAAGCGGACTTGAAACAAAATTACGAGCTCGGCTTCCAAATCGCCCAACGTTGGCGCGTCGCCCCGCTCGACCAAAAAGGAAACGCCGTCGAGCTAATCGATTCCGAAACAAAAAAACGCGTCGGCGTCCAATTTTATAAAAAGTACGTTTGCGAAGCGCCGGCGTTCGCGTTCGCCGATCAAACGATCGACGCTCGCCTCCGTTCGAAGCTCGACTCGTACACGTCGACGACGCCGCAAGACGGTTCGTCGCTGGTGATGCTCCTTTCCGTCGCCGTTTCGATTTTCTTCCTCGTCTTCATCTTCCGGATGATGCGCCGCGCGAACGAACAGATGATGGGCGGCGGAGGCGGCGGGTTCGGCGCCTTTACGAAGAGCTTGGCGAAGCGGTACGAACCGGACCGAGCGAAGCGCGTTACCTTCGCCGACGCCGCCGGGATGGACGCGGTGAAAGCGGAGCTGATCGAAATCGTCGACTATCTGAAAAATCCGGCGAAATACGAGCGGATGGGCGCCCGCGTTCCGAAGGGGACGCTCCTTTTCGGCCCTCCCGGCACCGGGAAAACGCTCCTTGCGCGCGCCGTCGCGGGCGAAGCGGACGTTCCGTTTTACTCGATCAACGGCTCGGAGTTTATCCAAATGTTCGTCGGCGTCGGCGCGAGTCGCGTTCGCGACATTTTCGCGACGGCGAAAGAAAACGCTCCGTCGATCCTCTTCATCGACGAAATCGACGCGGTCGGGCGCCAACGCGGCGCGGGCGTCGGCGGCGGTCAAGACGAGCGCGAGCAAACGTTGAACCAAATTTTGAGCGAAATGGACGGGTTCGCGCAAAACGACTCGGTGATGGTGATGGCGTCGACGAACCGTCCGGACGTTCTCGACCCCGCGTTGATGCGTCCCGGTCGCTTCGACCGTCATATCACCGTCGGTCGCCCGTCGTTGAAGGGTCGCGTCGAAATTTTCAACGTTTACCTGAAAAAGATTCCGCTCGGCGCCGACGTTTCGGTCGACGCGCTGGCGAAAAAAACGGTCGGCTTCACCGGCGCGGACATTCGCAACTTCGTCAACGAAGCGACCCTTTGGGCGACGCGCAACAACAAGAACGAGGTCAATTCCTCCGACTTTGACTTCGCGTTCGAAAAGATCCAAATGGGCCTCAAGCGCGACGAAATCGTTTCGCCGAAAGAGAAGCGCAAGACGGCGTATCACGAGGCCGGACACGCGCTTATCGGTTGGTTCCTCCCGGTCGGTTCGACGGTTCACAAGATCACCATCGTCCCGCGCGGTCGTTCGCTCGGCGCGACTTGGTTCCTCCCGGAAGACGACAAACTGAATTACAACGAATCGGAAGTTCGCGCGACGCTGGCTCGCTTCTTGGCCGGTCGCGCCGCCGAAAAGCTCGTGTACGACGAGACTTCCGCCGGCGCCGAAAACGACCTGAAACGGGCGACCGACTTGGCGCGCGACATGATCGTTCACTGGGGTATGAGCGAGCGTCTCGGCCCGGTCGCGTTCCGCAACTCGGAGTCGCACCCGTTCCTTGGTCGCGAAATGACGAACGACGTCCGCGAGTACAGCGAGGAAACGGCGCGAATCATCGACGAGGAAATCGTTCGCGTAATGCGCGAAGCCGACGAAACGGCGCGCAACTTAATTATCGAAAAGCGCGAACTTTTCGAAGCGCTGACCGACGCGCTGGTCGCCGAGGAAGAACTCGATTACGACCAAATCGTCGCGATTTTGGGCCCCATGCCGAAAGAAGCCGACGAAGAAGACGCCGCGTCGCAAACCGAAACGCCGACCGACTCGCCCGCGTCGCCCGACGCGAACTCGAACGTTCCGAGCGATTTAACGATTTCGGTCGCGTCGCCCGACGTTCCGTCGACGCAACCGCAAGCCGACGCGACGCTTAACGACGGCGCCGCGCTCGACGACGCCAAGTCGCCGACGCAAAACGCCGAATCGTCCGAAACCGACTCGACCGACGAAAACGGCGTCGCGTAACCGCCGTTTCGTCCCAACCTAACCCCGCGCGACGCAAGCGATTGCGTCGCGCTTTTTTTCAATCGTTTCAAACGTTTCCCGATGAGTTCCAATTCGCGCCGCAACGCTCCCGTTCCGCCCGCTTCGTCGCCCGCTAAAAAAGCGACGCGTCGAAGCCGCGCGAAGCCTTCTCGCGTCGACGTTTGCGACGCTCGCAAAAAAAGCGGTCGCGTTTACACGCCGCGTTTCATCGTCGAAAAAATTCTCGACTTAACCGATTATCGCGGCGCTCGCGTCGCGCGAAAACACGTCGTCGACCCGAGTTGCGGCGACGGCGCGTTTCTAAGCGTCGTCGTCGAGCGTTATTGCCGAGAAAACGCAAACCTTTCCCCCGCCGCGCTTAAGCGAGAACTCGAAACGTTCGTACACGGCGTCGAACTCGACCCGACCGAACGCGAAAAATGCGTTCAAAACCTTAACGCCGTCGCGTTAACCTTTGGCGTTCAAGGAGTTAACTGGGACGTAATCTGCGCCGACGCGTTAACGGTCGACCGTTTCGACGGACGAATGGATTTCGTCGTCGGCAACCCGCCCTACGTCCGCGTTCACAACCTCGGCGCGACGTTCGACGCCGCGAAGCGCTTCAACTTGGCGCAAAGCGGAATGACCGACCTTTTTCTCGTCTTTTACGAACTTGGTTTGCGAATGTTAACCCCGGGCGGAACCTTAGGTTACATAACGCCGAGTTCCTTTTTTACGAGCGTCGCGGGCAAGCGTTTGCGCGAAAAAATCGTCGCCGACAATTCGCTTGCAAAAGCGGTCGACTTAAAACATCGGCAAGTTTTCGACGCGACGACGTATTCGACGATCGTCGTCCTAACCCCTTTCCGCAAAGCAAGTTCCGCGACCGAATATTTCGAAATTTCCGACGACGGCGACGCCTTGACGCTCGTCGAACGTTTAACGCCCGACGATTTTTACCTCGACGACAAATTTTACTTTTCGACGCGCCGCAACCTTCGCTTTCTTCAAGAGATACTAACGTTTGAAACGCCGAAAAACGCCGAACGTTTCGCGGTGAAAAACGGTTTCGCGACGCTCGCCGACTCGTTTTTCATCGCCGACGCCGCGACGTTCGGCTTTACGGACTTTACGATCCCCGTCGTGAAAGCGTCGACCGGCGTTTGGTCGCGCTGTCTTTACCCTTACGACGCGGTCGGACGCCTGCTTCCTTGGGAAACGCTAAGCGCCGTCGCGAATGTTAAACGTTATTACGAAACCGCTTGCGAACGCCTCAAGGGGCGAAGTTTACCGAAGCCCGACGATTGGTTCGGTTTCGGACGAACGCAAGGGCTAAAAGACGTCGCGCGGAACAAATACGCCGTTAACGCCTTAATCCGCGGCGCCGCCGACCTTAAATTAACGCCAAGTCCCGTCGGAACAGGCGTTTACGGCGGACTTTACGTTTTAACCGACGTTCCCTTCGAAACGTTGCGTTCCTTGCTTAACAACGAAGATTTCGAAACTTACGTCTCGCTTTTGCAAAAATACAAGAGCGGCGGTTATTACGCGTTTTCGTCGAAAGATTTAAAAGCGTTTCTCGAGCGTCAATTCGTTAAAACGCAAGACTTAGCAAAGCGCGACCGTTAGACGCCGCCGCTTTTTCATTTTTCCAATCAACGCAACCCCAACGCCACAAGGACTTGCAATGAAACCTTCCCCGCCGCCGGAAAAGGGCAAAATCGCCGGAATCGACTTCGGAACCGTTCGCATCGGTATCGCGACTTGCGACGCCGAGCGGCTTATCGCGTTTCCTTACGCGATCTATCGTCGCCGCGACGAAAAGAAGGATCTCGAGTATTTTCAACAGTTTGCGAAAGAAGAGCGAATCGTTCACTTCGTCCTCGGCCTTCCGCTCCACTGCAACGGCGACCTAAGCGACAAAGCGCGCGAAGCGATCGCGTTCGGAGCGCAACTCGCGGAAGTTACCGGACTTACGATCGATTTTCTCGACGAGCGGTTCACCAGCGCCGAGGCCGAAAACTATCTCCGAACGGCGAAGCTCAACGCGAAAAAACGGAAAGAACGCCTCGATATGGTCGCGGCGCAAATCATTTTATCGACGTACTTAGAGCGCGGCTGCGTCGGCACGACGGAATTTTTAGCGCTCGACGACGAAGAAAAAACGCAAGACTAAAAAAGCGCAAACGTTTTAAAGTCAAGGAGTTGCGTCGTCGTTTTCTTTTTCGACATTCGCCGCGTCGCCCAAACGCTCCGCCGACTTTTTCGCGTCGTCGGCGAGCGTTTTCGCGGTCTCGGCTTTCACCTCGTCGGCGGTCGACCACGTTCCGTCGCGGCGCGGCAGATCTTCGACGCGGGTCAAACCGAACGCCGTTAAAAAGCGTTTCGTCGTTCCGTAAAGAAACGGGCGCCCCAATTCCTCGGAGCGTCCGACGATCTTAATTAGGTCTTGTTCAAGGAGTTGGCGCAGAACGTCGCCGCAATGGACGCCGCGAATCGACTCGATTTTCGCGCGCAAAATCGGCTGTTCGTACGCGACGATCGCCAGCGTTTCCATCGCCGACCCGGTCAAACGCGTCTCGACCGGCGCCTCTTGCAAACGAAAGAGCCAAGGCGCAAACTCCGGCGCGGTGCGGAGTTGGAACCCGCCGGCCACCTCGACCGCGGAAAAAGCGCTTCCGACGCGGCGGTACCGCTCGTTCAGCCGACGCACCAACGCCCGAGCCCGCGCGCCGTCTTCGACGTCGGCCAAAAGCGCCAATTTGCGACTTGGAATCGGTTCCTTCGCTAAAAAAAGGACCGCCTCGACGCGCGCCATATCGTCGGCGTTTTCAACCATTTACGCTATCCCGTCAAAATTTCGCGGCGTCGAATTTCGCCAACGCCGCTTGTTGCGCCGCCGTCGGGTCGACGTCGACCGCTTCGCAAAACGTCGCGACGCCTTCGTTCGTCGTCGCGAACCCGGAAGCGCGCCAAAATCGCCCGCCCCAACGTTCGATTCGCGGATTTCCGACGCCGCGCTCCTTCATTTCGGCCTGCAAGCGCGCCGCCAACGTCGCTTCGTCTTCGCTAGAAACCGTCGCCGCGACCGACTCGTTCTCCGACGCAAGTCGCGTTTTTTCGGACGTTGCCGCCGCGCCGTTCTTTTCGGAATCGGCGCCGTCGCTTTCCGCGACGTAATCCGCGAACGTCGTTTTCGGTTCCAATTCCGGAGCCGACGGAAACGACGACGCGGCGTCGTCAACCGCAACTCTTTGAGATTCCGACGTTTCCGAAGAAGCCGACTCCGCCGCGACGTAATCCGCGAACGTCGCTTTCGATTCTAATTCCGGAACCGACCGGAACGACGACGCGCCAACGTCAACCGCAACTCCTTGCAATTCCGACGTTTCCGAAGAAGCCGACTCCGCCGCGACGTAATCCGCGAACGTCGCTTTCGATTCCAATTCCGGAGCCGTCGGGAACGACGACGCGCCGTCGCTAACCGCAACTCCTTGCAATTCCGACGTTTCCGAAGAAGCCGACTCCGCCGCGACGTAATCCGCGAACGTCGTTTTCGATTCCAATTCCGGAACCGACGGGAACGACGACGCGTCGTCTCCAACCGCAACTCCTTGCGATTCCGTCGTTTCCAAAGAAGCCGACTCCGCCGCGACGTAATCAGCGAACGTCGTTTTCGGTTCCAATTCCGGAGCCG
>JAZNJF010000427.1:0-2547 GCA_045577885.1 Thermoguttaceae bacterium
CGACGTTTTCCCGAACCGGCGCGCGGTTGCGAAAGTCTTGCTTCGGTTCGCGATTAAACGACTCCGGCGCGACCGGCGGGTCGGTTAGCGTCGGTTGTTCGTCGGCGGGCGCCGCCGGGCGCTCCGGGCCCGCGCAACCGCGCGAAGCTCGGTTTCTTCGCTCCCGTTGGTCGTTAGAAACGCGTTTTTAACGCGTTGTTACTAAGACTTGTCGTTTAAAGAATTATGTTCTAGAAGTTTGAAATAAAACGGGTTGCGCGGACTGCGACGTTCCGTTTGATTCCGATGGATTTCGCTCGGTTCCGTTAGGTTCCGCAACCATTTTTGCAACCGCTCGACGTCGCCTTTGCGAAGTCGGCGTCAAGAAGTTGCAAGTAATGTTTGCGAGCGGTAACGGTCGAATGCCCAATCCACTCCGATTCCGCGACCGCGTTGAACTCGCGGTAAATTTCGTTCGAACGGCTCGCTCGGAGGTTTTGGATCAAACGCGGCCAAGTCGGGACGCCAAGGGCGGCGCAAAGTTTCTTAATCGCTTGGTAAACGCCGGTCTTGTCGCGACGCTTAACGACGATAAAATCCTTGGCGCGAGTCTCCGATCGCAACGCCTCCAATTCGCAACGCAACTCCGGAAACAACGGGACGACGCGGCGGTCTTTACCGCAACGTTCCGTCTTCGGAGAGCGAACGGTGAAACGCTCGGCGTCCCAATCGACGTCCTCCCAACGCGCTTCAAACGCTTCGCCGAGTCGCAAACCGCCGATACGGTAAAGCGCCAGCAAAACGCGAAGTTCCGCGTCGGCGCAACCGTCGATCAGTCGTCGATACGTCTCTCGCGAAACAAACGTTTCCTTCTTCTTGTTGGAAAACGAACCTTTCGGAACCTGCGAAAACGGGTTGCTCGAAACGTATCCAAGCGACTCGCCCCACGAGTAAACGCGCGCCATCGCTTTCAAAATTCCGGCCCGCGTCGCCTCCGAAAAATCGGCGTCGAGCCTCGCTTTGAACCGAACGACGTCGGCGACGTCGAGTCGCGACGCGCGTTGCGTAAAGTCGAGACGCTGCTCCGATTGGCGGAACCGAACGCGCTTACCGCTAATCGTTTCGCGTTTCATCGACGGGCTCTCCGCCTCCATATACAGCTCGACCAGCTCGCCGATCGAAACGTTTTTGTCGGCGGAGATCAGTCCGGCGCGACCAAGTCGTTCGCGCAAATCGTCGTCGATATTTTGAAGCCAAGTCAAGACTCGACGTTCAAGCGTCAGTCCAAATTCCGCCGACTTCGCAAGTTCGTCGACATAGAGGCTCGCTTCTTTGGCGACGCGCTTGGGATATTTGGCGTCGAGGAACACGGAACGACGTTGTTTGTCAAGCATAAACTGGACGATATGCGCGCTTTTCCCATTTTTACGTTTTCTTTCCTGCAAACTCGCCATAAATTACCTCTCTTTCCATAAAAAAAGGCGGTCGCGGAAAGGTTGCGACCGCCAGTATATCCGATCCAGGCGTAGGAGTCAAGGGCCGCGTCGACAATTCGAGCGGTTCCAACGTCGCCAATATAAAGCGCGGAGAAAACGACGAAAGAATAAAACGAACTGGAAACGCAATTACGTTGAAAATAACGAGGCGTTAGAAAAATAGCGAAAACTTAAACCCAAAGAGCAAATTCGGAGCGACGCGACGGCGAGATAAGCCTCGCGACCTTAAAACGATTTAAGCCCGATTCGCCTCGACGCGAAAACGGCGCGTTAAAACAATTTATCGCCAATCTCAATCTTGCGTCAAGGTTTCGTCGACGAACCAATGCGCCCTTAGCCTTGTCGCGTCGTTTCAGGACGAAGACTTAATTTTCCGTCCTTTTCTAAGCGTCGGCGAAAGAAGGACGCCTTTAAAGCGCGTTTTATCGCGCGTCGACTATTTCGCTTAATTTTAATTCGTTCAACAAGACTCAATTCTTTGACCGCGGGTCTTAAAGTTTGCCATGCCTAACATTGTTTATTGAAATTTTTATTATTTTTTAGTCGGACCTTTATTTTTCACTTGACTTTTCACAATTCGTTTGTTAATATTGAAATTGGAAGAGAGCTTTACTTCCGTCGTCTGTTCAACAAACATTTTCTATGCAACTCGCTAAAATTCAAACGTTTATGTATTCCAAACATACGTTAAACCGACGTTAAAGCCAAGGAGTTTCCGATGACTTTCAAGCGAAATCCGGCCTTCTTTTCAAAATTTTTTAACGCGAAACCTAAACGCGTCGCGTTGCAAGCGCCTAAACGTCGGCTATTACGAATGGAAGCGTTGGAAGAGCGAAGTTTGTTGGCCGCGACGGTTGGAATCGAAACGACCGATTCGACCGCCCGCGAAACGCCCGCCGGGTCGACCGATTACGCGACTTTCGCTATAACTCGTTCCGGAGAAACGGATTACAGTCAACCGCTTACCGTTTATTTTCAAACGAGCGGAACGGCGGGATCGCCCAACGACAGTTCCGGAGCCGCCGATTATCAGCTTTATAACTCCAACGGTTACAGCATTTACCAAACGAGT
>JAZNJF010000428.1:0-2184 GCA_045577885.1 Thermoguttaceae bacterium
CCCGACGACGCAAACGTCCGTCGCGACTTCGCGGGCGGGCGTCCCGTCGAAACGCGGCGTCGCCAAAACGTCCCAAGAATCCGGCGCTTTCGGGCCCGGCGTCGGCGATAAATCGAGCGCGTATTTTTGCGTCAACGCGTCGCGCAACCGTTCGACCTCCGCTTGCGACGCGGCGCCGTTCAAGAGCGAAACTTCCGAAATCGCGCCGCGCCAAGAGAAGCTCGCGCCCGGAAAGTCGAGTCCGCCGATTTGGATTTTCTCGCCCCAAACCGGGAACGTCAAAGGCGTTGCGTTCGACTCGACCGTTTCCTTGCCAACGGTCAAGCGGACGCGGCTTTTCCCGTCGAGCGTTTCGAAAACGGCGGCGACGAAGACCGGTTTGCGATAAGGCGCCGGAACGCAAGCGGCGACCGTTTCGCCCTTTACGTTGCGAACGATAAAGCGGAAGCGGTCGTTTTCGTCGACGTCGAGCTGAACGAGCGGAACCGCCGCGTCGCGGGACGCCAAAACGCCGATCGAAAGGGGTTCGCGAACCTCCGCGACCGCGACGAGCGTCCAAGCGGTCGACGTTCTAAACGCTTGCGGAGTCGGCAGTTCGAACCGCGCGCCGTCCAACTCGACCGCCCGCTTTTCCGGCGAATAAACGGCGTTTCCGCGAAGCGACGTCGCGACGTTTCGCCCGCTTTGCTCCGCGCCGCCGGAATCGCCGGAATCGCCGGAATCGCCGGAAAAGCGAAAACGCCAACCGACGCCGCCGTTCGCGTCGCCGACGAGCGCGCCCGGCTCCGCGACAAACGTTAAAACCGCGTCGGAAACGCCGCTCCCGGAAGCGTTTAACGAAACGCCCCCGTCGTTCGCCGACGTCGCCGCGAGCAGAAAAACGAAAACGCCCCAAACGCCGAGCGCGACGCCCCGACGAAGCCCCCTTAAACGACGCATCTTAACCCCTTATTCCGCAACGCGTTAAAAACCGACGCCAACCGGCGCGACGTTCTGTCGCGCCGTCAAGCGTTCATTCGACGCCGAACGCCGCCGAAACGCCGGGGCGGAACCTTGCGTTGAACTCGTCGACGACCGCCTTCAAACGCGGGTCGATTCGCTTCGCGTACTCGGCGCGCCAAGTCGGCGGGATCGACTCGACGCCCCAAAACGCCTCGGCGACGCCCCCCGCGACGCTTCCCATCGTGTCCGCGTCGCCGCCGAACGCGACGGCGAGTCGCACCGCTTCTTCGAAGTTTTTCGCGTCCAAAAACGCCGTCAACGCGGGCGGAACCGTTCCGGCGCTCGTCGCGTCGAAGGTGTAACCGGGCCGAATTTCGTCGCAAGTTCGCGACATATTATAACCGAACAAATTTTCGAGCGAACGGCGAATAAAGTCTTTGCTTTCGCCGTTTCGCGCCCAAAAGATCGCCGCCGCGACCGCTTGCGCCCCCTTGATTCCCTCGACCGAACCGTGCGAACAGCGCGCGCTCCGCTTCGCCTCCGCCAACGTTTCGTCAAGCGTTCCGAACGCCCAGCCGACCGGCGAAATCCGCATCGCCGAACCGTTCCCGTTCCCCTCGAAGGTTCGCCCCGGCTCGGCGCAATACCAACGCATAAAGCTGTCGCCGTAACCCGCGTTCGGGTCGAAACTTTCGGTCGGGAACCAATGCGGCCAACGCCGGTACGCCTCCGGGTAATCTTCGCAACGCAGAATCGCGTCGGCGGTCGCGACGGTTAAAACGGAATCGTCGGTAAAACTCGAATCGATCGTCCAAGCTTCGAAGTCGGTTCGCCGCGTCGGGCAAAACTCGTACACGGAGCCGACCATATCGCCGATAATTGCGCCAATCATTGCCGCGCCTCCTTAAAGTCAATCGATGAATGAAGATAAAACGCCGGAACGCTCGCCGTCGCTCAAAAGAGCCGGGCCGCTTTATAAAACGAAAAACGCGCGGCGCCGCAAAAAAGCGAACGATTCCCAAATCAAGATAAATTCTATTATAAACGGCGCGCCGCCAAAAATCAAGCAAAATTTTCGCCGTCGCGCCGTCAAAAGCCAAAAAAGAACGGAAACGTCAAAGCTCCAACCGACAAATTCGCCGCAGAATACACAAACACTTTTCAAACTTTTCAAAGAGTCTTTTTCACCGCGCCGTTTCAAGCCGGAAACTTCGCCTCAAACGCGTCGACGACCGCTTTCAA
>JAZNJF010000429.1:0-1602 GCA_045577885.1 Thermoguttaceae bacterium
GAAATTTCCCCGGCGTCGATCGTCAGGCCGGGCGTTTCGGTCGTCGTGTCCCAAAGCGCCGACGCGTCGACCGTTACGGCGTTCGAAAGTTCGATTTCCGAACCGTTAAGCGTAATCGTTTGGCCCTTCAACGACGCCGCGAAGGTTACCGCGTCTCCTTCGTGAGCGACGGCGAGCGCTTCGCGCAACGAGATTACGCCGTCCGTATCGTCGACGACGTCTAGCGCGGTCGTTACGCGCAACGGATCGTCGAGCGGATTAAACGGGTCAAGCGGATTAAACGTCAGCGTCGCCGACGTTACGCCGGTGCGGTCGCAAACCGTTCGGAACGAAATCAACTTCGCGTCGCCGATATTAACGACGCCGCCGACCGAAACGTTCGACGTTCCGGAAACCGTCGCCAACGTCGTCCAAGCGCCGTCGTCTAACTTGTATTCCAAGCGGTCGACCGTATTGAGGGTAACGTCGCTTTTCGTCATCGCGTTTTCCAACGCCGTAACGGAACTCTTTCCGGCAAAAGTAAACGTCTTTTGCCCCGCGTCGTATTTTCCCCTCCCCGTTAAGATTAACGGCGTGTCGAGCGCGTCGATCAAACCGTCGCCGTCGGAGTCGCGCCACCCGATCGTTTGCAACGAAGTCGGCGACGAGGTATAGTTTTTCCACGCGTAATCCTGCTCGCCGTTCATTATCGAAGGCACGCACGCGTCCGGGTTCGGGTTGTCTTCGATCGCGTTCAAGTTTTGAATTCCGTAATATCCGGAAACGTCGTAATAAGACCCGGAGCCCTCGTACTCGTCCGGCGCGTGAAAAATATGCCCGGTTTCGTGCGCAATGGTGTAATTCATACGCCCGATTCCCCAACCGCGGCAGTCGTAGGACGCCAGCATATTCGCCCCGCCGTACCAAGCGTAGGCGCCCGCGCCGCCGCCCGCGAAGTCGCCGGGAATAGAAGTCGAACCGACTAAATTTCCCTGCGGGTCTCGCGAGTGAACGACAAGAATCGTGTACGCCCAGTCCGCGCCGGTCTTGTTTCTTATATCGGCGTTGTACGAACACATCGTGTTCCAATACGTCGAGTCGGTCGCCGCGTAACCTTTGCTCGCCAAGTACTCGCAGCCCCAAAGGTCTTCTTCGGACGATCCGGCGTGCATAATCGGCTCGTACGACGTTTGAAACGGCGTCGTCGCGTCCGTATAATCGACCGTAAACGACAACCCGATCGGCGAATTCGGGTTGTATTTGTCGAACATCGTTTCCCACCAGTCCAACGCCTCGCGAGTTCTCGTTTTCACCGCGTTGATTTGCGACGTCGACCAGTTGCAAACGCTGGCGTCGACCGCGCCGTTCGACTCCATAATCGCCAAGGTAACGGCAACGTTCCCCGCCATATAAAGGGAAGTGTCGTATTGGCCCGCGCCGTAAGGCCCTTCGGCGACCACGGCGCTCGGAGCCGAAACGGAAACCGAAGTCGGAACGCCCGCGACGGAAAGCGCGACGGCGGAAGAGGGCTCGGCAAGGCTCCAGTCGGCGTTCGGAATCAGGAGCTCGCCCGGCAAACCTTGCGCTTCCTCTTCCCCCATAACCGGCGAATCGGAAGCGGTC
>JAZNJF010000430.1:0-2479 GCA_045577885.1 Thermoguttaceae bacterium
CAGCGCGAAGGGGCGTTTCCTTAACTCTAAAGACGGCAAGCAGTTCATTCAAACGGACGCGGCGATCAACCCCGGCAACAGCGGCGGCCCGCTCGTCAATTTGCGCGGCGAAGTCGTCGGCGTCAACACCGCGATCGCGTCCCTTTCCGGCGGCTACCAAGGAATCGGTTTCGCAATTCCTTCGAACGTCGCGGTTTGGGTCTTGGGGCAACTCCGCGACAAAGGTCGGGTCGAGCGCGCTTTCCTCGGCGCCCCGGTCTCCGCGCTCGAATACGACGCCGCGAAGCGTCTCGGGCTTGCGCCGAAAACCGGCGTTCGACTCGGCGCTCCGTTCCGCGACGCTCCGGCGGCGAAGGCGGGCTTGCGCGCCAACGACGTTCTTCTCGAAATCGACGGACAAAAAATCGAGTCGCCGGAAACGTTCGAAGCGTTGGTCGAGCGCGCCGCCGTCGACCGCGATTATTCGCTTAAAGTCTTGCGCAACAACAAACAAGAGCCGACGGAAGTCAAAATCCGTTTCGCGATCAAACCGGAAAATTACGTCGGCGTTCCGTTGACGGAGAAGATGGTCGAGCGCGGTTCGCACCGAATCGACCGCGATTGGGGCGCGATGCTGATCCCGTCGACGCCCGAATCGGCGGCTCGACTCGGCGCTCCCGGTCGCGAAGGAATCGTCGTTTTGAACGCGACGCCCGGCGGCTCCGCCTATAAAGCGGGTTTGCGCAACGGAATGTTAATCGTCAAGTTGAACGGTCGCGAAGTTAAGTCGTTAGAAGACTTCGACGCGGCGAAAGCGGAAGCGACGCCTGAAGCGGGAATCGAATTGGAAGTCGTTCAAAAATCGGAAACGAAAACCCTCCGTCTCCCGGTCAAAAAATAAGTCGGTCCAAACAGGCGATCGCCGGCGCCGCGCCGACAATCTCGACGCGACGCTAATTCCGCTCAAAAATCTTATTTTCAAAAGCCTAACAAAAAACGCGGTCTCCGACGTTCTTTCCGCCGCCGAAAACCGCGCTTTTCTCAATTTCAAACAGATTTCAAATCAATCAAATACCCCTTTATTTCGCGTCGACGCTCGGTTCGCCCGGAACGTCTTTTACGTCTTTCGCGTCGACGTTTCGCCGCGACGCTCGTTCTTCGTCGGTCGGTTCCGAAACGGCGAACTTCACCGGCGAGACTTCCGGCAAAAGCCCGTCGGCGCGCATTTTACGTCCGATTTTAAAGATTTTTTCGAGCGTTTTGTCGTCGAGTTCGTAACGCGGCGCCGTCGGCGTTCCTTCCCAAACGACCCCGCCGACGCTCGGTTCGAGCAAAATCGCGTGCGGAATCCCGCGAACGCCCAATTTGTTCGCCAGCCGACGCCCGGTGTCGACCGCGATGAAATATTCGACGTTATCCGGGTCGAGCCGTCCGCTCGGCATATTGCGAATCGCTTTCTCGTCCGTTTCGCATATCGACACGACGACCAAGTCGTCTTTATATTGTTTCGCGATGAAGTTCAAGTACGGCAACGATCTACGGCACGGCGGGCACCACGTCGCCCACATCTCGACGAGAACGTATTTCCCCGCCAAATCTTCCGGTTTCGGCGCTTTGTTGACCCATTGCTCAACCGGAATCGCGCCGACGACGTCTTCGATCGCGCACCAAAGATAGGAGTCGGCCCAAACGATGCGATCGCGCAGAAGCGCCGGGTGATTATCCGGCAAATTGACGCTCTCGACGAGCCAAGGCGTCTTCGTCAAGTCGATATTGCGACGCGCTGTTCCCGCCGCAACTTCCGTTGCTTCGGCGTTTGCGCCGTTCAAAAGCGCGGTCGCCTCGTCGCCGCAAACGACTTCGCCGTTCGGTCCGACGACGCAAACTCCCCCCGCGTCCGTCGTCGTCGCTTGCGGTTCGTCGGCCCAAGCGACGCCCCCCAAAACCGACGCCAACGCGAATCCGGCTAAACCGGCGCGCGCCCTTTTTGATTTTCTCAAAAACGCTCGTTTTTCATTTATCGCAATCGTTCGTTCCATTCGGCTCTCTCCTCAAATTTGCGTCGGACGTTAAACCTCGTTTCCACCGTCGGCGTCGGCGGCGCGTTCGTCGAAGGTTTCGAGATTTTCGTCAAATTTCGCCCGCCTCTTTCAACAAAAGGTCGGCCCGCCTTACTTTTCCGCCGATTTATGTTATCATACAAAAAAGGCGCGCGCAATTCAAGCGCCCGACGCCCATTTTTCCGTTTTTTATCCTTGCACCTTCGCCGTCGCAACCGCCCGGAGCCCGCAATGCGCCCGTCTCGCCGCCCCTCAAACATTCCCCATTCTTCACATCCTCTCTATCTTGCCGCCGCCGTCGCGCTTTTAGCCGCCCTCGGCTTTTTTCTAACGCGACCGTTCGTCGAATCCGGCGTCGACGCGCCCAACGCTCCGCGTTGGCTCCTTCTTTTCGCGCCGCTCGACGATCCCAACTTTATGGAGTTTGTTTGGAAGTCGGA
>JAZNJF010000431.1:0-1827 GCA_045577885.1 Thermoguttaceae bacterium
AACCGGCGTTTCAAGCGTTCGTCGGAGCGAAAGCGAAAAAAACGGAAAATCGCCGAAAACGCCGACGCCGCCCCTCGCCGCCCTTGCGCCGCGTCGCGACGCCGGTATAATTAACGGGAAACGTCGAACGTTCGGTAAAAAACGCCGCGTCGCGACGTCGCGCTAAGAGAGAAACAAGCAAAAAACGGTTTATTCAACAAAAAAACGTTTCCGAACGCCGCTCCGCCGTTCAAAAACGGTTAAACGCGACGTTTTCGAAAAGCCGTCCCTGAAACGCCGTTTTTGCCGTTAAAATTTTAAAATCAAACCTCGCGTCGAAGAAACGGCGGTCAAGATGATTACAATCCCGGTTGAATTAAGCGAACGAAGTTACGATATTCAAATTAAAGAGGGCGCGCTCGAGCATTCCGGCGTCGCCTTGGCGTCGTTGGGGGACGTTTCCCGCGTCTTGCTCGTTACCGACGAGAACGTCGACGCCCTTTATACCGAAACGGTCGCGGCGGCGCTCGTCGACCGCGGGCTCGACCTCGACGTCGTCGTTATTCCGGCGGGCGAAGAGAGTAAAACGATCGAAATGGCGAACTCCCTTTGGGAACGCTTCCTCGAAGTCGGCGCCGACCGCAAATCGGTCGCAGTCGCGCTCGGCGGCGGGGTCGTCGGCGATTTAACCGGTTTTGTCGCGGCGACTTACGTCCGCGGAATCCGTTTTTTCCAAATCCCGACGACGCTTCTGGCGCAAGTCGACAGTTCCGTCGGCGGCAAAACGGCGGTCGACCTCCCCGGCGGCAAGAATATGGTCGGCGCGTTTTGGCAACCGGGGGGCGTCCTGATCGACCCAAACGTTTTGGCGACGCTTCCGGCCGACCAATACCGCGCCGGGCTCGGCGAAGTCGTCAAATACGGCGCGTCGCTCGACGCCGATTTCTTCGCTTTCTTGGAGCGCAACGTCGACAAAATAACCGCCCGCGACCCGGAAACGCTCGGCGCCGTCGTCGCGAAATGTTGCGAAATTAAAGCGCAAGTCGTTTCGGAAGACGAGTTTGAGACGACCGGCCGCCGCGCGCTCTTGAATTACGGGCATACGTTCGGACACGCGCTCGAGTCGGCGCTCGGTTACGGGACGCTTTTACACGGCGACGGCGTTTCGATCGGTTCGTTGGCCGCCGCTCGACTCGCCAAGCGCTTGGCCGAAAAGGGCGATTCCCGCTTCGCCGCGATTAACGGCGCTTGGGTCGCGCGTCAAACGGAACTCTTGGAACGGCTTGGGCTTCCGACGTCGCTCGAAGTCGTCGGACGGCGAATCGGCGACGCGCCGGAAACGTCGGTCGAGCGGCTCGTCGAGCTGATGCGAACCGACAAAAAGGCGGAGTTCGGCAAGTTGAGTTTCGTTCTCCCGACCGGGCTCGGCGAATGCGTCCGTCTCCGCGACGTTTCTCCCGAGGACGCCGCCGCGGCGTTGGCCGAATGAGCGCGAAACGCCGTTCGAAAAAGCGTCAAACCGCGCCGCCCGCCGCGAAGAAGTCGGCAAAACCGGTTAAGTCGCCGGAATCGACCAAACCGGCGAACGGCGACGGTTCGACCGCGTCCCAACCGGCGCCCTTTCCGTCGACGCGACCGCTCCAACCCGCGAGGTCGACGCCGGGCGCCGCGTCCCGTTTTTCCGCCGCGTTCGCCGCCGGAGCGTTCCGTTTGAAAACGCCTAAATTCGTTTCAAAAACCTTTAACGCGTTTTCCCGAGCGTCGACGCGACTCTTCGGCGGTTCGTCCCGTCCGAAAACGCCCCGTCAAGAAGCGGACGACCGCCAAGCGCGCTTTGTCGCCGGGGTC
>JAZNJF010000432.1:0-1753 GCA_045577885.1 Thermoguttaceae bacterium
CTTCCGGCGTCGCGTCTTGGGCGAACGCGGACGGGGCGAGCGTCGCGGCGGTCGCGGTCGCGACGCCGAGGAGAACGGTCGAAAGAGCGGCGAGAAAATTGCGTCGCATTGGAAATCCTTTCTTGGCGAAGTAAACGGGGAAGCGGGGAGGCGTCGAACGGGCGACGCGCGTTAATATATATCGACGTCAAGGCGTCGCATAACAACGAAAAGCGACGCTGTGTCGACTTGTTGCATATTGTAACGCAGGTTGGGGCGGATTGCAACGCTTTTCGACCGATTTTTGCGAAAACGCCGGTAAAAAAACGGTCGAAACGGTCGCGGTAACGACGGTTTTAATAGTTTTAGCGGTTTTATTGGTTTAGTGTTTTGGGCGGTTTTAACAGTTTGGGCGACCGGCGACGACGGCGACGTCGGGGAGATTTTAACGATCGGAGAAACAAAGAAGGCGAACGACGCGGCGTCGCGCGAGAGGTAAGACGGCGGGCGCGACGAAAAAAACGCCGTCGAGCGCGGAAACGTCGACGGCGTTAAAAGACGGCGCGGAGAAGCGCGAGGCGATTATAAGTCGGTTTCGCCGCCGTTGCGCGTAACCATCGCTTTCAAGACGTCCGGGTCGACCGTTTCCGAAACGAAGCGAACGGAGCCGTCGCACATCCCGACGTTGCTTCCGCCGGAGAAATAGCGCGGGTCGGCGGCGTTTTCGAGGAACTCTTCAAGCGTCAAGTCGGCGTTCGGATCCATCCGGCAGGCCGGTTTGTTCCGCTCGACGAAAAGGAGCGTGTTCGACGCGCCGTCGGTAACCGCGGGGAGTCGGATTCCGAGTTGGGAACCCGGGGCCTTCGCCGGCTGGAGCGCGGAGCTTCCGTCGGCGACGCAAGAGTAAAAGCAACCGGGGTCGGAGGAGCCGGGACGGCGGAAAATCGCGGGCGCCTTCGAGTGAAATTGACGGTTGTGCTCGCTATCCCAAGGCTCGTCGAGGCGGATTTGTTCGTAAAGCGCGGTTTGTTCGAGGTAAGGCGACGGCAGAACGCGCCAACTGGGCAACGGTTGGCCGTTTTTGTCGACCGTGTAACGCGCCGGGAGAGCGCCGTCGTGCGAGTCGAGGAAGTGGTGCGTCGCGAGGACGAGTGGTTTGAGGTTGTTGGGCGACCGCATGCGTTGGGCCGCGGTCCGAGCGGCGTTAACCGCCGGAACGAGGAGACCGACGGCGGCCGGAACGACGACCGGGTTCGTTAACCGAAGGGACGGGCCCAACTCGAATTCGGTCGTCAACGCGGCGCCGTCGAGACGCGGAACGGCGCTCGTCGCGAAACCGCGAATCAACTCGCGAACGAGCGAGACGAGGCGGAAATTGTCGGCAATTTTAAGCGCGTCTTGGTCCGTGCGTTCGCGGAAGAGTTTTTCCAACGCTTCCAAGCTCGCGTCGGCGCCGCGACGTTGAGCGTCCAAGATCGTTCGCGCCGCGTCTTCCGAGGCGTAATTCCAACGAAACGCGACGCGCAGGCGGTTGACGTCGAGTTCGAACGTCGCGCTTGGAAGTTTTCGTCGAAGGTTTTGAGCGCGTCGCGGGAGGTTTCCGGCGTTTCGGCGACCGCTTGGTCGAACCGTTCGAGGAACGCGTCGTCGCCGGTCGTTTCGGCAAGCGTTTCGAAAAGTTGGCGGAGGTCGAATTCGGCGACGTAAAGTTGGAGCGTCGCGCCGGAACCGTTCAGGAACGCTTCCAATTTCGGGTTCGGCGTCGCTTTAAATT
>JAZNJF010000433.1:0-5411 GCA_045577885.1 Thermoguttaceae bacterium
ACGACATGGCTACGATCCGACTTCCTCGAAGTCGAGAATCGTCAAAAACCGAACGTCGTCGGAGTCGTACCACTTCCGTTTCGGGTCGGTCGACGGCGCGCGCCCCTCGGCCAACCGCTCGCGGAACCGCCGCCGCCCGACGTTCGGGAAACTGACGATCACCCGCGTTCCGACGCGCAACATTTCCTCCAACAACGCCTCGACGTTGCGAATCGTCTGCAGCGTCTTCGACAAAACGACGAAGTCAAACTGATGGTCGAGGAACGATTTCAACCCCTCGTTCAGGTCAAGTTGAACGACGTCGAGCCCCTTTTCGGCGCACTTCAAGACGTATTTTTCTTGAACCTCGACGCCGACCAACCGCTCGTGCCCGCGCGCTTTCAGTCGAGCGAGAAGGTCGCCCTTGCCGCACCCGAGGTCGAGAATCTTCGTTTTCGGCGGAATCAACGCCAAAATACGGTCGTAATCGACGCGGCGCTTCGGCGACTTCGGCGGCGCTCCGTAACTCTCGTTCAACGAGCGGCGGCGCTCGTCGTCTTCCGGACGCCATTCGAGGCTCAAGTCGTGCAGGAAGGAACGCAACAGCTCCCCGTATCGCGAAATTTCGTCCTCGAGCAAAAAGCCGTCGTGCCCGGCGTCGCTCTTGACTTCGCAGTAAGAAACGCGCTTGTCCCCGGCGATCGCGGCGTCGACCAGTTCCCGCGAATGATACCCCGGGAAGAGCCAGTCGGACGTGAAGCTGACGAAGAGCCAACGACACATCGAGCGGCGCATCGCGGCGATCAGGCGTTCGCGGTCGGAGCCCAAATCGAACGCGTCGAGGGCGAGCGTCAACGTCAAATAGCTGTTCGCGTCGAAGCGGTCGACGAACTTGTCGCCTTGATACGCAAGGTACGAACCGACCGAAAACTTCGTCTCGAACGAAGTGTCGATTTTGCGCCCGACGTTCCGGTCGGCGTTGAACTTGCGGTTCATCGACTCCTGCGACAAGTAGGTGATGTGCCCGAGCATCCGCGCGATCGCCAGCCCGGTCGCGGGCCCGGTTTCCTTGTCGTAATATTGGCCGCCGCAAAAATGCGGGTCGCTCATGATGGCGTTGCGCGCGACGACGTCGAACGCCAGCGCCTGCGTCGTCATGCGGGGCCCGGTCGCGATCGCCGCGACGCCCGCGACGCCGTCCGGGTAACGCGTTCCCCAATCGAGCGCCATCAAGCCGCCGAGCGAACCGCCGACGATCGCCAAAAGACGGTCGATTCCGAGCGCGGCGACGAGTTTGTGTTGCACGTCGACGATATCGGCGACGGAAATCGACGGAAAATCCATCCCGTATTTACGTCCGGTCTCCGGATTGATCGAGTCCGGCCCGGTCGTCCCGCGGCACCCGCCGAGAACGTTCGCGCAAATAACGAAATAACGGTTCGTGTCGATTCCCTTCCCCGGCCCGACGAGCGCGTCCCACCAGCCGGGATCGTCGGTTTCGTCGTGCTTCGCGACGTGCGAGTCGCCGGAAAGCGCGTGAAAGATCAAAATCGCGTTGTCTTCCTGCGGCGACAGCTTGCCGTAAGTCTCGTAAGCGACCGTTATTTCCGGGAGCGTTCCGCCGTTCGTCAGCGAAATCGGGCCCGGGAACGTCATTGTTTTAACGTGCGCGAGCGGTTTGCCCGACCGAACCGCGTCGGTGCTGTCGAACAGATCTTCCGTTTGCGGCGCCGCGTTCGAGGCCGCCGCTTCCGCGACTTTCGCCGCGTCGAGCGTCGTCGTTTCGTCGATTTTCGTTTTATCCATTTTACCGTTTTTACCCAGCAAGCGCGTTTTGCCGCCGCGTTAAAAACCAACGCCGCGTTAAAGGACGAATTTCACGCAGTAGAAACCGCCGATCAAGAGGACGAGGAACGCCAACGTCAGCGGGCCGAAGTATTTGTCGATCCAGCTTTTAATCGTCGGGCCGAAGACGTAAATCAAACCGCCCATCAGGAAAAAGCGCGCGCTTCGCCCGATCAAACAGGAAACGACGAAAATCGGAATCGACATCCCGGCGATACCCGCGGTGATCGTGAACGCCTTGAACGGAAGCGGAGTGAACGCCGCCGCGAAGAGCGCCCAAAAGCCGTATTCGGCGAAAAATTGACCGACTTTGTCCATATTCTCTTGCGAAACGATATTCGGAACAAAATACGGCCCGACCGCGTCCCAAAGGAAATGCCCGATGTACCAACCGAGAACCGCCCCGCAGACCGACGCGACCGCGCTGACCGCCGCGTAATAAAAGGAACGTTTCGGACGTTCGATCGAGAGCGCCATCTGCAACACGTCCGGAGGAATCGGGAAAAACGAACTCTCCGCAAACGACAACGTCGCGAGCGCCGCCGTCCCGAAACGCGAGTGCGCCCAAGACAAGACCCAATCGTACAGGAATCGAATAAAGCGTTGGCATTGGACGAACGGCCAAAAGATCGGATTAACTTTCTTCGCCGCCGCGCCGGTCGACGTTTCGTCGCGCTTGGTTTCGCTCATCGTTTTTTTAGAATCCTCGTAAAATTTTCTTAAATCCACCAATAGAAAACCCAGTCGCACAGGAATCGAACGACGCGTTTGCATTCTTCGCAAAACCAAACGAACGGATTAACCTTCTTCCCCGCGTCGGCGCTTTTGTCGCGTTTGGTTTCGCCCATCGTTCGCCCTTTATTCCTCGCCAAATTTTCGTTTGCTTTTGGCTTCTCGCTCGTTTAGTCGCCGTAAACCGACCGCCGAACGCCTTAAAACGCCCCGTCGAGACAAAACGCGACCGTTTCGAGCGTCGCCCCTTAACGACGGCGCTCGATTTCGACGTTTTTCAACGTTTTCGGAAAACGCCGATTCGTTAAAACCGGCGCTTCGCTTTTACTCGGCGAAAATTACTCTTCGCAGATCGCGGCGTATTCGGTCGCGTCGAGGAGGTCGCCCTTTTCGAACGGCGCGTCGAGTTCGACGACGAAAACGAATTGGCCGTACGGGTCTTCGTTGATCGCTTGCGGCGCGTCTTCGAGGTTGGCGTTCGTTTCGACGATTTCGCCGGCGACCGGGGAGTAAATCGGAGAAGCGGCCTTCACCGATTCGACGACGCCCGCTTCGTCGCCCGCCGCGACTTTAGCGCCGACTTCCGGCAGTTCGACGTAAACGACGTCGCCCAAGCTGTGTTGCGCGAAGTCGGTAATCCCGACGTAAGCCTTCGTCCCCTCGACGCGGACCCACTCGTGTTCTTTCGAATAAAACAAATCGCTCGGCGTGTTCATCGCAAACTCCTTAGCGGTTAAAAAAGTTGGAAAATTTCTTAAAATTTATTCGTTAAAATCGGCAAAACCGGCGCCGTCAAGCCGCACGTCGACTTTTTCGGCGGCGTCGCGTTCCTTTTTGAGCGCGCGCCGCCGTCGAGTCGAAACGTTTTCGGCCTAATTTCGGACGCCGAATCCGATTTTTCGTTATTTTATCTCAAAAACGCGACCTTTTATCGCGTCCTTTACTCGCCGAAATTAGCGAGCGAGGGTCTTTTTGCGGTAGAAGATCCCCTTTTTGACGAGCGCGCGAATCGGCTTGTTGCGCACCATAATCTCGACTTGCGTTTCCGGTTCGGCGTATTGCGGCGGAAGGAGCGCGAGCGCCAAGTTTTTCCCGAGCGTCGGGGCCGGAACGCCGGTCGTAACGACGCCGACTTTTTCGCCGTTAACGCAAACTTCGCATTCGGCGCGCGGAATCCCGCGATCGATCGGCTCGAGTTCGCAAAGGACGCGTTTGAGCCCTTCCGCTTTTTGCGCTTTCAACGCTTCTTTTCCGATGAAATCCGCTTCCTTGTCGAGCTTGACGAAGAAGCCGAGGCGCGCTTCCAACGGCGAAATTTCGGCGGAAATCTCGTGTCCGTAGAGCGGCAACTTCGCTTCGAAGCGGAGCGAGTCGCGAGCGCCGAGCCCGACCGGGCAAATTTCGTCGCCGCCGGCTTTCAGGATCGCGTCCCAAAGCTCGACCGCGTCGGCGGAATCGCAGTAAACTTCGAAGCCGTCTTCGCCGGTGTACCCGGTGCGCGAGACGATGCAAACCTTGCCCGCGACGACGACGTCCGCTTCGAAGTGGAAGAAGCGAATCGCGCTAAGATCGGCGTCGGTAAGGGTTTGGAGAATCTTTTCGGCGTTCGGGCCTTGAATCGCGAGCTGCGCGAATTGCGGCGAAACGTTCTCGACCGTCAGCGTTTCCGGCGCGTGTTTGGCGATCCAATCGAAGTCTTTGTCGGTGTTCGACGCGTTGACGACGAGGAGATAATCGGTTTCCGAATATTTGTAAACGATCAGGTCGTCGACGCAACCGCCGTTCTCGTAACACATAATGTTGTATTGCGTTTCTTTCGGCGCGATTTTCGAGACGTCGTTCGAGAGAATCGATTGCAGGAAGTCTTCCGCTCCGGCGCCGCGAACGATAATTTCGCCCATATGCGAAACGTCGAAGAGCCCGGCGCTTTCGCGGGTTTTGCGGTGTTCGGCCAAGACGCCGGTCGCGTATTGCACCGGAAGTTCCCAACCGCCGAAATCGACGATTTTGCCTTGAAGTTCGACGTGTTTTTCGTACAACGGGGTGCGTTTCAACGCGCTCATGAGTCGCTCCTAAACCGTCGACCGACGGCGAAAAATGCGGTAAAAGGGACGCCGCGACCCCAAAACGCCGCGACGCGTCCCCTTCATTATAACGCCCTCCGAAAAAACTTCAAGCCGCCCCCCGCCGTCTCCTTTATTCCTCCTTTCTTTCCTTTCGCTTTTCTTCTTTATCTCTTTTTTCGCCCTTATTTCCCGTTCTTCTCGCCTTTTTTTCGCTCTCGTCGTTTTCGTCGCCGGCGAACGCTGCGCGCAACCGTTCGCAGCCGGCCTCCGCTTCCGCCGCGACCCAACGTCCGACGCCGGAAAGCGCCGCGGTCGCGCTCGCCGCTTCCTTCCAAAATTTGAGCGCCGTTCGCAATTTTTCGACGTCGAACCCGAGCGCGTCCGCCTCCGAAACGGCGAGCGAAGCGACCGAACGAGCGATTTTGCGTCGCGACGCGGGCCCCGTCCGCTCCGTTTCCGCCGAATCTCCCGTTTTTACCGTTTCTTCCGGTTTTTCCGGTCGAAACGCCGCGTCGAGCGCCTTTCCGGCGGCCAAACCGACGAGCCCGCCCGCCAACGCGCCGACCGGCCCCGCCGCCGCGCCGACCAACTCTCCCGCCGTCTCCCCGACCGCGGCGCCGATCGCCTCCCCCGCCGCTTCGCCGACCCAATCGCCGACCGCTTCGCCGAGCGTCTCCCCGGCCCGCTCCTCGACTTGCTCGACCGCCGCCTCGACCGTCTCCGCCAACGCGTCCGCCGCCTTTTCCCGGTTCGCCCGTTTTTCCGTCCTTCCCCGATTCACCCCGTTTC
>JAZNJF010000434.1:0-2845 GCA_045577885.1 Thermoguttaceae bacterium
GACGGGGGAACGCGAGCGCGACGCCGACGTTACGATAAAGGGAATTTAACGATTAAAGCGATTTTGCGTCGTCGACGGGGTTAGTCTTTGCGGTATCCGAGCGATTTCAGGACGGAAAGCGCCTCCTCGTAACTGACGGCGCGACGGCGGTGAACAAGTCGGAATTTTTCGAGCGCTTCGGCGAACTCTTGCGCGTCCCGATGCGTTTCTTCGAGCGTCGCGACCGGCGCCCGACGTTCCGCTTCGAAATCGTCGTCGTCATACGTCGCCCAATCGGGGCAAAATCGAGCGCCGCGAGCGACGGTGGAATCGATAAAATCGGTAAAGTTGTTAAAAAGGTTTTGTTTCATTCTTGCGCTCCTTTCAAAACGGGTTTCCTCGACGCGGAAATCGAGCTTCTTCTTGCGAAAATATACGTCGTAAAACGGCGGCGCGGCGAAAAAAAAGAGCGTCGACGACAACTTTTGTAAAATTTTCCGTTTTTTTGCATTTTTCGGGCGCGGTCTCTCTTGCAGCTTTGCGGCTTTGGGGTACCTTAACGTTAAAAGAAGCGTTTGGAGAAGACGGGCGCTTTGCGGAGGTTGCGGAGAAAGCGCGTTTGACGACGACTTTACCGATTAAACGTTAAATAACGGAACGCCGAAACGTCACGTTCGAGTCGACGCGTCGACCCGTTGCGTCGAGCGCGGCCGGTTTTAACGGTTGCGACGGTTGAAACGGCAAACGTTCGAGTCGCGAACTTTGCGTCGCCGCTTAAAATGCGAATTTGCGCTAAAAAAGGCTAAAATCGGCAAGAAAAAGAACGCTTTTTTCCCGATTTGGGAGCGCGTCGCCTTAAAATTTTCTCCGAATCGTTTAAAATAGAAGCGGCGGCTTTTGCGTCGACGAGTTTCGCTCGACGACGTTCGGCGGCCGAGCTTTCGTCAGCGCGCTTTATTCGAATTTGACGCGTTTTTGTTTTGGCGTCGCGAGAATGTTTTTTTCGAGCGTTTCGCGACGGTAAAACGCAAATCAAACGAACGGCGCAATTTTAGCAGGAGTTATTTCAACTATGTCGAAGAAAAACGATAATCAAGCGCAAAACGCGACCGGCGAGGCGACTCGTCGCGATTTCTGCCTCGGCGCGGTCGGGGCCGGCGTCGGCGTCGCGGCGCTGGCCGTTCCGGTTTGCGCCGGAGCGAAGATGGCGCTCTATCCGCTTCAACAGGAAGGCCTTTCCGGCAAAGAATACGAACTGACGACGCTCGACGCGCTCGACGAAACGCCGCGTCAGTTCGTCATTACGGACAACCTCGACGACGCTTGGGCGACCGAAGCGAACCAAACGATCGGCGTCGTTTATCTGCGCCGCGTCGGCGAAGCGGTCGAAGCGTTCCAGTCGATCTGCCCGCACGCCGGTTGCCGCATTAAAGCCGGGAAGATGAAGCACCCGGTTAGCGGCGAAGAGCAAACGCTCTTCTTCTGCCCCTGTCACGGCGACGTGTTCGAGCTCGACGGCGAACGCGTCAACCCGGAAACGACGAAGTCGGCGCGCTCGATGGACTCGCTCGAAACGCGAATCGAAGGCGGTAAAGTTTTCGTCAAGTTCCAAAACTTCCAACTCGGAACCGCCGAAAAGAAGCCGGTCTGAGCGAAAACGAAGCGGCGGACGCGGCGAAAGCGTCCGGATTCGAACGATAAAAACGATTTTCGCGATTCGACGAGAGCGCGGCGAACCGGTTTCTTTCCTTATTAATTAATATAAGGGCGAAATCGCGAACGTCGGACGGCGAAAGCGCGAGCGACCGACGAAGAACCGACGAAAGCGGAAACGCCCAAACGTCGGAACGTCTACGCGAGCGCCGAAAAGAGACAAAACGCGAAGATTTAATAAACGGAAATTAAAAAATGAACTTTTTAAAATGGTTGGACGAAAGAACCGGTCTTGGCGCCGGCTTTCAAAAGGTCGCTAATTGGAGCGTTCCGGCGGCGAACTGCTTTTGCCGTTTCCTTCCGCGAACGTTGATTTTCCTCTTCCTTATGCAGGGGATTACGGGGCTCTTCCTTTGGGCGTTTTACTCGGCGAGTCCGACGAGCGCTTGGGAAAGCGTTTACTACATTCAATATCACCTGCCGGGCGGTTGGCTCGTTCGCGGTTTGCACCACTATTCGGCGCAGTTGTTCGTCGGGTTGAGCGGGCTTTACGTCTTGGGCTTGATCGTTCACGGCGGCTGCCGTCGTCCGCGCGAGTTCGTCTACTGGGCGGCGATCGGGATGTTCCTCTTCTCGCTCTGCAGCTGCCTGACCGGCGACCTCTTGAACTGGTCCCTTTCCGGCTACTTCGCGACGTACACCCGCGTCGCGTTCCTGCAACTTTTGCCGGTGATCGGCGTTCCGCTTTACCAACTCGTCGTCGGCGGCCCGGACCCGCAATTCGGCGCCCTGACGCTGACGCGCTTCCTGATTCTGCACATCGCGGTCTTCGGTGGCGGCGGTTTGGCGATGATGGCGTTTTGGAAGTGGGCCGACTACCGCTCCCGCGCGATTCTCGCTAAGGAATCGCGTTTCGACGAAGTCGGGCACAAATGCGCCTTGGCTTGCGCCGATAAAAAACGCCGCGCGTTCTGGGGTTCGGAAGCCCTCTTCACCGGCGTCGCTTGCTTGGTCGTTTTCGGCGCCGCGCTTTTGCTTGTTTTCCAACACTCGCTGACTTCGAGCCAAATCGCCGAACGCGCCGCGACGCTTCCGGCGGAAGCCTATTTGGGCGCGGGCCTTACGTCGCCGGTCGACACGGCCGGTTCGTACGACGCCGCTCGTCCGGAATGGTCGTTCCGCGCGCTCTACCATAAAGTCGGATCGTAGCCAT
>JAZNJF010000435.1:0-16565 GCA_045577885.1 Thermoguttaceae bacterium
GTCGGCGTTTTCCGGCGTCGCGTCGGTCGAGCGCGGTTTCGGGACGCAACCGTATTGCGAGACGGCGAGACGGTCGAGAAGGGGCGTCGCCGCGTCGAAATCGAACGAACCGTCGCGAACGCCGTCGGCGGTTTCTTGGGACGTCGCGGTTGCGGAACGGTTGAGAACGTCGGTTTTTTCGACGGCGTTAAAGAGCGTTTTTTCGGCGCTTGCGTCGGAAGACGCGGCGCTCGCGGAACCGCTCAAAAAGCCTTGACGGCGCGCTTCGATTCCGTCGAACCAATCGGATTGCGGGGCGGTCGCGACGCCGAACGTTTCGGCCAACTCGTCGACCTTGCCGACGAGCGAACGGAAACCCCAATATTGGAAGAGACGGCGCAAACGCTCCGGGTCGACGCCGCCGAGTCGCGCCGCGTCCCAATCGATTTCGAGCGGAACGTCGGTTCTAAGTTTGACCAATTCGCGACTTAACAACGCGAGATCGCGCCCGTTGCGGATGTTCTCGTATCGTTTCCCCTTCATTCCGACCGCCGCGTCGAAAACGCCTTCGAGCGTCTCAAACTTCTGCAACAAGTCGCCCGCGACTTTCGGGCCGATTAGCGGAACGCCCGGGACGTTGTCCGACGAGTCGCCGACCAACGCTTGGAAATCGACGACTTGATCGGGCCGAATTCCCCAATCGGCAAGGAGTTCCGGCGCGCGGTAAAATTTCTCCTTGCGGAGAAGATAAATCGACGTTCGGTCGTCGAGAAGTTGGCGGGCGTCCTTGTCGCTCGTCGCCAAAATCGTTTCGCCGCCGAGTTCGGAAACCGTTCGCGCGACCGTCGCCAAGACGTCGTCCGCTTCGAACCCGACGACGCCGAGCGCCGGAACGCCGACCGCCTTCAAAAACTCGCGGGTGAAGTCGAACTGCAGGAGCAAATCGTCCGGCGTCGCGCTCCGATTCGCCTTGTACTCCGGGTAAAGCTCGCTGCGGAACGTCTTCGCGCGCATGTCGTAAGCGCAAAGGAGATAATCCGGGGAAAGTTTGCGCATTAAGCCGAGAACGTCGCGGACAAAACCGAACGCGGCGCCGGTCGGCTCGCCTTGGGCGTTCGTCATCTCCATTCCGGGCGCGTGAAAGACTTGATAAATAAGACCGTATGCGTCGACGACGCAAACCGTTTTTCCTGCGAGCGAAATCATCGAGCGGTTCCTAAACGCCGCCGTCAAAGCGGCAAAACGCGGCGACGAGCGCGCGGCGTCGGCGTCGATTCGTCGTCGGAAACACGTCCGAAAACGCTCGTCGAGCGAAAAGGGGGAAAGAGGGTAAAATAAGGGGGAAAGGGGAAATCGGAGGGCGGGAAATGCGAAACGTCGAAGGACGAAACGCAAGAAACGCCAAAAGCGCGCGTCGGAAACGTCGAAACGTTCCGAGCGCGAATTAAAGGGCGCAAAACGACCGACCGTCGCTTTCGAGCGTCGGGGCGGCGCTTTCTATTTTCGCGTTGAAACGGCGAACCGCCGCGAACGTCGATTAATAATCGTCGTCTTCGTCGTCGTAATCTTGGCCGTCGTAATCGTCGTCTTCGTCGTCGTCGACTTCTTGCCAATAGTCGTCGTCTTCGTCGTCGTCTTCGTCGACCCAGCCGTCGTCTTCGTCGTCTTCGTCAAGCCATTCGTCGTCTTCGTCGTCCCAGTCTTCGTCGTCGTCTTCGTCCCAATCGTCTTCTTCTTCGTCGTCGTCCTCGTCCCAATCGTCGTCATCGTCGTCGTAATCGTCATCGTCGTCGCGCGACGCGGCCAATCCGACGGGATTCGGCGACAAAACGGCGCCGAGGGCTCCGTTATTCGAAAAATCAAACGAGCTTTCGTTTTCCCAAGCGCTATTCAAATCAAATTTCACGATTCGACTCCTTAAAGTCAAAGACAGGAAAAATGGGACCGCCGCCTCAAGCGGTCGTCGCGCCGGGCGCTTGCGGTTCGAAAACCGCCGCGGCGACCGCGACGAAGAGGGGCGGTTAGGATAGGGGCGACAAAACGGACGCCTTCGAGCGGAAACCGCGCGAGCGGACGAGTCGTTCGGTCGACAACGCGAATTATACTCCTTCGTCTCCAAAAAAGAAATAGTAAAAAACTTCTTTTTTGTCAAATAAATTGAAATTCGACGGTCGGCGGCTCTTCGCGACGCTCAAAAACGCGTCGAAAGGCCGGTTTTTCCTTTATTGGGGCGTTGTTTCGACGTTTTAGGAATTTTAAAAATTTTCGGCGTTTTAACGTTTTTCGTCGCGCGTCGTCTGCTTTTGCGAAAAATCGCGTCGCGGGCGAGTCGGCGGAACGAACGAAACGCGTTATCCGGCGGCGGTTCCGCGCGCAATTTTCGGCGTTTGCGCGACCGGCGTTTTTTCCTTAATCAAAATTTCGCCGTCTTCGCCGACGTCGTCGAAGCGAACCGAAAGGATCTTCGAGACGCCGGAGTCCTCCATCGTAACGCCGTAAATCGATTTGGCCGACGACATCGTTTTTTTCGAGTGCGTAACGAGCAAAAACTGCGTCGCGGGGATAAAATCGCGCAAGGCGTTCGCGAATCGGTTGACGTTTCCTTCGTCGAGCGCGGCGTCGACTTCGTCGAGAACGCAAATCGGGCTCGTTCGGTATTGGAAAATCGCCAACAGGAGCGCGACGCAGGTCAGCGACTTTTCGCCGCCGCTCATCAACGTCAAACTCTTCAACTCTTTGCCCGGCGGTCGCGCGACAATGTCGACGCCGCTTTCGAGCGGATTCGACGGGTCTTCGAGCGTTAAGTCGGCGCGTCCGCCCCCGAAAAGTTTTTGGAAAATGTTGCAAAAATAAATTTTGACCGCTTCGAACGTCTCTTCGAAGAGGCGGCGGCAGTCGCCGTTGACGCGCTCGATAATCTTTTGGATCGACTTGCGCGCCGAAACGAGGTCGTTGTATTGGTTGAACAGCGTCGCGTACCGGGTTTTCAGCGTTTCGAGCGTTTCGATCGCTTCCAAATTGACCGGGCCGAGGTCGCGGAGTTTTTTGCGCAGTTCCTCTATTTCCCTTTGACGGCGGCGGGCGCTCGCCGCGTCGCGGGGAACGACGATCTCGCGTTCGTCGTCGACGCCGTTATTTTGCGCGTCGTTGACGGTTCCCGCTTCGTTCGCGGAATTTTTACCGGCGTTTTTCGAACTTTGACGTTCGTTTTCCTCTTCGACGCGGAATTTCGCGTCGGCGAGGTCGAGCCCGTAATCTTCGCGAATCCGTTCTTCGAGCGTTTTGATCTCTTGCGCGAGTCGTTCGGCGGCGATTTCCTTCGAGCGAATCTCTTCGCGGCGTTTTTCGAGCGCGTCGCGGTTCGTTTTGACGACGAGCGCCGCTTCGTCGCGGAGCGTCGCGAAGCGTCGACGTTCGGAGTTCGCCGTTTTTTGCGCGGTCGAGAGCGTTTCTTTCGCCGAGTAAAGTCCGGCGAGAGTCGCGGTTCCGTTCAAAATCGTCAACTCGGCGGCGCGGATGCGTTCGCGGAGCGATTCGACGCGGCGTTCGTTTTCGGCGGTTCGGCGCCCGCGTTCGAGTCGAGCGTCGTCGAGCCGTTTGAGGAGGTCGTTCAAAAAGCCGACGCGCTCCTCCGTCTTGGCGAGTTCGATTTTAAGGTTCGTCGTCCGCTTCATCTTTTCTTGACGTTCGGCGGCGACCGCGTCGCTCGACTCTTGAATCGCGGCGAGTCGGGCGTCGAGTTCGGCGACCCCGGCGTCGAACGCGGTTTTCGCCTCTTGCTTGACGGCGAGTTCGGCGAGCGTTTTGTCGAGTTCTTGCGCGAGTTCCGACGTTTCCTTTTCGAGTTGGGCGAAACGACCGCGGATTTGGGCGTCTCGTTCGGCGGTCGCGGTTTGCCGGAGTCGGATCGCGTCGAGCGCTTGCGTCGTTTCGCGCTGAACGACCGCTTCCGCTTCGAATTCAGAGTCGGCGGCGCCGAGCGCGGTTTTCAGCTCCGCGACGGTCTCTTGAAGGCGTTCGAACTCCGCGTCGAGCTTTTGCATATCGGTCGAGAGCGCGGCCAGTTCGCTGCGGCGCGAAATCAGCCCGGCGCTCCCTTGCGCGGAACCGACGACGAGCGTTCCGTCGGCGGTCAAAAGGGAACCGTCGGCGGCGAGAAAGTTCGTCGGCTCGCCTCCTTCGCGGTAAAGCTGCTTCGCGACCGAAATCGATTCGACGATCCAAGAGCGGTAAAGGAGCCGTTGGACGAGCGCGGCGAAACGGGGCTCCGTCTCGACGAATTGGTCGGCGCGACCGAGGACGCCCGGTTTGCCGTCGAATTGCGGGTTTAGCGGAATCGCTTTGCTCGGGTTCGGGTCGAGCCAAATAAAGCCGACGCGACCGGCGAAGCGCGAACCGTTGCGCTCGATGAAGCGGAAAAGCTCCGGATCGGGCGGGACGACGACGTATTGCGCCGTCGGGCCGAGCGCCAATTCGACGAGCGGCGCCGCCTCGACGTTGACGCGAATCAAGTCGGCGACGAGCCCGAACGCGTTGCGGAACGGCGACTCCGGATTGTCGATCGAGCGCAAAACTTCCTTGACGCCGGGACTTAGCCCTTCGTACTTGCGGAGCAAATCTTGCAGGAGCGTCGAGCGTTCGACGAACGCGGTTCGCTTCCGTTCGAGTTCGGCGAATTCGACTTGGCGCGCGCCGAGTTCGCGACGAAGCTCTTCGCGCCGCTTTTTCAACTCGCCGAGCCGTTGGAACGACGTTTCGCGCTTGCGGTCGAGTTCGTCGACGTTCCCCTTGAGAACGCCGAACTGCGCCGAAAGTTCCGCGATTTGCCGCTCGACTTCCTCTTTTTGCCGAATTTTTTGCGTTTTCGACTGCTCGAGCGTTCGACGGCGGGTCTCGAGCGCGGCCAACTCCCCGGCGAAGCGGCTCGTTTCGGCGTTTTTCTCTTGCCGTTGCGTTCGGAACGTTTCGCGTTCGGCGGTTAGCGACTCGGCTTGCGTCGCCAATTTTTCGAGCGCGGCGGTTTCGGCGGCGAACTCTTGCGCGATTTGCTCGACGGCGGCGCGGGCGTCGGCGAGTTCCGCTTCCGTTTGACGCGACGACGCGTCGGCGTCGACGCCTTGAACGCCGAGTTCGACCGCTTGAGCGCGCCCGCGTCGGACTTCCGCCGTCCAATCGTCGACTTGCGCCGACTGAAAATCGACGGTCGACGTTTCGGCGGCGATCCGTTCGCGAACGCCGGAAAGCTCCGCTTCGACGCGGCGCAACTCCGCTTCGACGTCGGTTAGTTTGGCGTCGGCGTCCCGTTGCGCGGTCTCGGCGGCGGCGATTCGTTGTTCGGCGGTCGCTTGGAACTCGGCGAAATCGGTCGTTTCGACGGTCGTTTGTTCGCGTTCGGCCGTTTTGAGCCGCCAATCGAAGAGGGCGACTTCGACGCGGAGCTTTTGCAACCGCGCGGCGTAACGTCGGTAATCTTCCGCTTTACCGGCTTGCGATTTCGTTTTGCGAAGCTGATTTTCGACTTCGCCGACCAAATCGGAGAGGCGGAGCAAATTTTGCTCGACGCGTTCGAGTCGACGGGCGACTTCCTGTTTTTTCGCGTTGAATCGGGAAACGCCCGCGGCCTCCTCCAAGACGGCCCGACGTTGCGCGCTCGAACTTTGCAAGAGCGCCTCGACGCGGCCCTGTTCGATGACGGCGTATCCTTGCGAGCCGAGCCCGACGCCGGCGACGATCTCGCGGAAGTCCTTCAAACGGCTTGCGTTTCCGTTGATTAAATACTCCGATTCGCCGCTTCGGTAGACGCGCCGCGTTAGGTGAATTTCGTCCGCGTCGATCGAAAGGAAGCGTTTGCGGTTGTCGAAGGAAAGCGTTACTTCCGCCGCCGAAAGAGGTTGGCGCGTCGCGGAGCCGTTGAAGACGACGTCGGCCATTTCGTCGCCGCGGAGGCGTTTCGCGCTCTGTTCGCCGAGCGCCCATTTGATCGCGTCGACGACGTTCGACTTCCCGGAGCCGTTCGGGCCGACGAGGGCGCAGATTCCCTCGTCCAACTCGATTCGCGTCCGATCCGCGAAACTCTTGAAGCCGTATAACTCGATCGATTTTAACATCTTAGCGCGACGAAACGGGATAAAAACAGGGCGGCGATAAACCGCGTAAAATGGGAAGGTTGGGAAAATAAACGCGACCTAAAAACTCAGGTTTGCTAAAATAACAAATTTTTGCGCCGTCGGCAAGAGCGGTTTTTTCGCCTTTTCGGCGGGCGGTGAAAAATTTCCGTTGGGGAGGGCGAAACGGTTAGGGAGCGGGGCGACGAAAAATGGTCGCGATAAAGCGCGCGTCGGAGGGCGGACGCGGCGCCTTAACTCTTGTAAAACGGGATTATTCGCGATAAACGACCTTGCCGCGTCTTCGCTTAAACGTTTTGGGGGGAAACAGGTTCCTTTGGCGAAAAGAATGTCTAAAAAGTTTGCGACAAAGTAAACTTTATGCGTCGGAAGGACGACAATAACAAAGCGCGGCGAAATTATTGTTTTTTAAATGTAAACGTTAACAAATCAAAGAAAATTCGCGCGTTATTATAACGCCGCGCAAGCGCGAACAATTGGGGCGATTTGGAGCAAGCGATTTATGAAATCTAAGAGAGGCCGGATATGAATGTAAAAGAGGAGCTAAAAAAGAGAAAGGTGTTGGGGAGAAACGATAGGGGAAACGACGTCTTTCGATACGGCTTGACGCTTTTGGGATGCGCGGTTATCTCGTTGGGGTGTTGGAGCGTACTCGTCAAAGCGCCCGCGTTTTTCATGAGCAAACCGGAGTTAACGACTTGGGGCTGCGAATTTGTCGGGTGCGATTCCCCACAAGAGTTTAGGGATAATCTGAATCTGATTTATCACGAAGGTTTTATCGCGGCGTATGCTTTAACCTTCACCTTCCTTCTCGCCGCCGTCGGTTTGTGGAAGTATACGAAAGACAGGCGCAGCGCTCGAAACCAAGACAACGCGCGATTTTTAGCGGATATGAGCAATTCGTATATCGAAAACCAAGACTTTACCAAAATCTATCAAATCCTCGACGCTATTTATTTTGACGAAATGTATAAGAAGGCGAAAACGGCGGCGGGAGAGGCGGCGGAAAAGGAGGCGGAAAAGGAGGCGGAACCTATTCGAGTCATCGACTATGATGTGGCGCAGAAGGCGCGTAAAGACCTTGATGAGATGATTAAGAGCAACTTCGCGACAATTTCGAATTACTTTTCGTTTTTCGAGGTGTTCGCTATTTTGCTCCGCACAGGAGCCGTCGAACTCGCTCACTTGAACGACCTTTTTTATTATCGCTTTTTCCTCGCGGCGAAAAACGTAAAGTTGCGCGAGATTACTCTTGGGATTGAGAAGGAGGAGGAGACGGAGGAGAACGGGGAGACGGTGGGTCCGGTGAAATCCCTGCGCGCGGATTATTACAGGAATATCGCCGACCTTGAAGAAAAGTGGACAATATGGAGGAAGAAAAACAATCTCAAAGTAATTAAGTATTATGGTAGAGACAAAAACGCCCCGCAGGGGGATGGCGCCGCCGTTCCGCAGGGTGGAGACGAAGACGCCCGATTAAAAGAAGAAGTCGCAAACGCGCCGGGCGCCGCCGTTCCGCAGGGTGGAGACGAAGACGCCCCGTAAAAAGAACGCGGCGTAGTTGACGCGTAAAAAAAAGCGGGTAAAATGAAACGCGACGCGAGAGAGCGTCCGTTGCGTTGTTGAAAACGGCGGCGCTTTGAAAGCGTCGTCGTTATTCGGCGACGTTTTCTTTGTTTTCTCGGTAATCGACGGAGTAAAAATTGAAATTGGCGACGTTTTTTAAGGCGGGCGTTGAATTTTTAAAAGGGCGAGGTTGGAATCTAAAAAATAAAGGTTCGGTAATGAACGAAAACGCTTTGGATTATCGAATTGTTTCTTGCGGCTCGGAGCGCGCCGAAGAATGCTTGACAATGCGAAACGAGATATTGGAGGATTTGGCGCGTCGAGGCGACGAACGTTTGTATCTTGTCGACGAAACGGACGACGAGTTTCGCCAGTTTTTTGTCGACAAAAATTCGCTGGCTTTAGGATGCGAAGTTGGCGGTGAGTTGGCGGGGTGCGTCGTTTCTTCGTATCGTTCGACTCCGCTGAAGCGTTTCGACGGCCTTCTTCCGCAAGAGGCGATCGCGTCGCCGAAATCCCTTTGTTATATGGAGTTGGTTCAGGTTAAAAAAGAGTTCCGCGGGCGGGGAATCCAACGTTTGCTAATGGCGGAGCTTGAAAGAAGAGCCGTCGCCGGCGGCGCGCGTTATATGACCGCGATCGTGTCGCCCGATAATCTGCCGAGTTTGACGAACTTTTTGAAGAGCGGATACCGCGAAGTCGGGCGGTTTGTTTACGAGCCGTTGGGATACGACCGCGTTAAAGTATTGAAAAAATTAGCGGAATAAAGCGGCGTTTCTTTTGAGAATAAATCAACGACTCGACGGCGAGCGCGAAAAACGTTCGTCGTCGAGTCGTTTCGTTTAAAACGCCGTTATCTCGCGGTTTCGGTCGGCGCTTTCACTTTCGTCGACCCGCCGCCGCGGAGCGAGAGGTCGAGCGGTTTGTTCGTCTTCCAGTTTCCGCCGGTGAAGTCCGGGAAGTCGATCGGTTGCGAACGCCGCGTCGCCGACCAAAGACTCAACGGAATGACCGCGCTCCAAGTCGCGCCGTCGTAAACGGTCAAGTCGAGCGGAAGTCCGTTGCGTAGCGAGTCGATGAGACGGTATTCGCAAACGAAGTCCATTCCGCCGTGTCCGCCGAACTTTAAGGCGTTTTCGCGCAAGTATTTAATCAGTTCCGGCGCGTATTGTTCTTCGAGCGCTTTCATTTCCTCTTCCGTCGCGGGCGTTTCGCCGTTCATATAGATTCGCGCCGGGTCGGGATATTTCTGAACGAACCCCTTCAAGCCGCTCAAGACGTAAGAGCGCGAATACGGTTGCGGCGACATGCGGTCGTATTTGATGAGAATCGCCTTGCCGTTGACGGTGCGAATCGTCGAGAGGTTCATATTCCCGCTAAACTCTTTGCCCGCGAACTGTTTATGATAGTCGCGGCCCTCTTTGAGGATTTCGGCGAACTCGCGAGCGCGGACGAAGTCGTCGGTTTCGGTCGACGTTAAATAGTCCGGACGGTCGCCGGCGCCGACGTTCATCGCGACGCAAACCGGGCCGAAGCCGTGCGTCGGATAGCGGTTCCCTTTGACGGTGCAAGCGACGGCGTGGCGGTGCATTCCGGCTTTCTTGCTAAGGGGCGGCTGCGGTTCCGCGAAGACTTGCGCCGTCGTGAAGTAGTGAATGTAAGCGCCTTCGCCGTAAACGATTTCGCCGAAAACGCCTTGACGCGCCATATTGCCGGTCGTCGCTTCGAAGAAGTCGTAACAGCAGTTTTCGAGCATCGCGCAGTGTTTGCGGGTGCGTTCCGACGTTTCGACGAGCCGCCAACATTCTTCGAGCGTGTAGCAAAGCGGGACTTCGCAGGCGACGTGCTTTCCGGCCTCCATCGCGGCGCAAGCCATTTCGGCGTGCCAATATTGCGGCGTCGTAACGAAGATCAGGTCGAGGTCGTCCCGCGCGACGAGGTCTTTCCAAGTTTCCTCCGACTTGAAATACTCCGCGGGCGCCGGGTAATTAATCGACTTAAAAAAGTCGCGGGCCTGTTGAATCGGATACTCGTAACAGTCGGCGATAGCGCGGATTTCGACGTCTTCGAACATCGCGGTCCGTTTGAGCGAAGCGAGCCCGCGCGGCCCGAGCCCGATATAGCCGACGCGAAGTTTCGGAATCGCCGGGGCGGCGTACCCGCTCATATTGAAGACGGAGCGTCGACCCTTGCGGATTAACGTCGTCTCTTCGACTTCGTCGCGGAGCTTGCTTTCGTCGCCGTATGCGAGGGCGACTTGGGCGGCGATCGGGAGGGCGGCGACCTGTTTGAAGAAATCGCGTCGGGAGTTTTTCATCGTATCGCTTCCTTTTTTGGGAAAATGGGGAAAATGCGGAGAATAGGGGAAAATATCGACGGGACGGCGACCGTCGGACGCGCTCCCAACGGGAGAAGCGCGCTTAGCGGCGGCGATTGGCGACCGTCGGACGCGTCCCCAACGGGAAAAGCGCGCTTTGCGGACGTCGCGCCGGTTCTTCCGCTTTCGAGTATACGCGACGCGCCGCCGAATTGCAAGCGTTTCGCGGAAATTTTTTTGCGGAAACCGGTTCCGAAAACGCGCCGAAGCGAAAGCGGACGGCGAACGGAGCGCCGGACCGTCGCGCCGAGCGACGGGAGCGCGTCGGGGCCGGCGGGGGAGTCGGGGGAACGCGACGAGACTCCGATTAGGCGGCGCGGCAAAATTTTCGACTTTTTTCGTTTTTTTAGGGCGAGCCGGGACGCCGGGCGTCCTACGTCGACTTGACTTTTGAAAAAAAAAACGATAATAAAAGGTTGACGATAAAACTGCGCGACGAGCGCGGCGGAAATCTTGACTAATCTTGGAGAGTATAAAATGCGTAATTTTGACGATTGGGGACGCCGTCTTATTATCGGCGTCGTATTTTTCGCGTCGACGGCGGCGCTTTGCGTCGACGCCGAAGGGCAAAATCAGCGGACGCGTCGTTCAGGGAATCGCCCGGCGGCGACCAATAACGCGGCGCCGAAAAAGCCTAACGCTTCCGGCGGAATGATAACGAAACCGACCGCGTCGCCAAAGGTTGAAAAGAAAACGACGTCCGAAGAATCGACCGAAAAGACGACCGCTCCGACGGCGACGCTCGAGTCGAGCGACGACAAAGAAGCGACGACGCTCAAAAAAGAAACGCTCGCGGCGGTCGAAAACTCCGACGGCGAGGAATTAACGTCGTCGGAGGTGAAAAAGAGGTTTGATGAAGCAGCCGCGAAAATTAGATCGTATAACGACGACGATTCGACCGCGACCGACGGCAAGTATTCGAACGAGCCGCTCGACCCAAACGCGACAAAACTTCCGCCGGAGTATCTTGGGCATAATATTAAAACGATAACGGAACGTGTCGAGAATATTTTTTTTGAAGGAAGGGTTAAAAAAGACGAATACGAAAAGACGGCGGATTATAAAAAAAGAATCGCGGCGTTTAAGAAAGAGCTGCTGGAAAAATCTTTGTATGGAAATGTGAAATTCGGTTCGACTTTAGCGTTAGCGCTGACACAAAACAGGGAGAACGGAATTTCGATCAATTGCAAATACGACGCCGATTTGGAAAATTTCGCCGTAACTTTAAGGTATGGATCAGTTTATCAAATCGAAGATTATATGCGCAGATTTAAAGAATATTACGGCGTTTCTTTTAGTCGCGAATTAATTTCGTCGAACACTTATATTGGTAAAAACGGTTTTGGCGTAGAAAAAGAAATAAAAGAAGTAGAATGGAGGTCTTATGGCATTGCTTATACGGACGTGAGCGAACTAAAAATCGATTACAATTCGGCGTTGTATTTGCGGAACGTTCCGGCAAATCAAGCGAGAGCGATTGGGGAAAGTTTAAGCGCGCTTTGTGTTTTTCAATTAGGTTGTTTGGAAAGAGAGGAGAATGGCGCGATAACTCCTTTTGCTGTTGTAACCGGGGGAGTTAGTATAAAACCAACAATGGATAGACCTTATGATAGCTTTGATTCTCAACGCGCCGTTTGCGCGACAATTCCGGAATTTTGGCTTTACAACTTTAAAACCGGCGAGGTTTACGCGAAGTATTCGCTGAAAGATTTAAAAACCGGCAAGGCGAAGAAAATCGGCGATTTCGAACTTGGTAAAGCATCGCAAGACGCCGAAAAGACAAAGGCGGAGGATTCGGACGAAACCGCCGAAGAAAAAGCGGAGCGCGAAGCGAAGGAAGCGTCGGCGGACGTCGCGAAGGAACGGCGACGGGCGGCGGAGTTTTGGGAAAACGGGAACAAACGACTTGAAAACCGTTTAGCGGCGGTGAAGCGATTGTCGCCGAGTCGCGACGTCGCCGCGCCGTTGCAAATCGCCGTGCCGGGGGACTGCGCGACGCTTGCCGAAGCGTTGGACGACGCGGCGAAAAAAGCGTCGAAAGACGAGATTCCGCGAATCGTTCTCGACGCCGGGGAATACGACGCGTCCGGCTTGACGCTGAAGACGTTCGTCGACGTGCAAAGCGCGAGCGGGAAACCGGAGGACGTCGTTTTGACGGTCGACACGGCGTCGCCGATTACCGTCGACGGCGAAACGGTCGTTTCGTTCGACGGCGTAACGTTGCGGCGGGTCGGCGGCGGGGCGAAAAGCGGCGCTTGCGTCGAGGTCAAACGGGGAATCGCGCTCTTGTTCGGTTGCGTTCTCGACGGGAAAAACGGCGCGAAGTCCGCGACCGGGGTGAAAGCGGTCGGGCTCAAGAGCGCCGCCGTTCTTCATAAGTGCGTCGCGACCGGCTTTTCGCTCTCCGCGTTGCACGTCGAGGACGGCGCGTTCGGTTGGGCGGTCGAAAGCGTTTTCGGGCCGAAAAACCGATTCGGCGCGAGTTCGAAAGCCGCGCGGCTCGAGGCGGAAAAGTGCGAGTTCCGAGGGAACGAAACCGCCCTTTATTTCCGAGGTATCGCGACCGGCGGCGCGCAAGGAAACGTTTACGCAGACAACAAACGCGACGCGCAAATCGTCGACGGCGCCAAAGTCGAAGTCGACGCGCCGAACGTCGACGCGGGAAAATAACGACGTTAACGATAAACGTTAAAAACGGTTAAGCTGGAACCGCCGCCGTCGAGTTCGCGCGCTCGTCTGCGCCAAGGTCGAAATCGACGCGCCGAACGTCGACGCGGAAAAACGACGCCGTTAACGGTTGGCGCCGAAGACGTTTAAAAACGAACCGCCGCCGTCGAGCGCGACAACTCGACGGCGGCGGTTTGGCGTTTGCCGTTAAAACGAAAAGGAAAAATTGCGAAAAACGACGGCGAAAAAGGCGAAAACGGACGGTCGGCGAAAAATTTGGCGAAAAATGGGAAATTTTTCCGATTTCTTTGCTTGCGTTCGTTGAAAAAAGAAGGTAAAATAAGAGAAGGAAGGGACTTCGCGACGAAGCCGCTTCCGTTTTCGTTTGGTTTTCGAACCGGCGATTCTTGCGTTAAATTCTTGGACGGCTCTTGATTAAGCGTCGAGCGGAGGCGAAAGCTCGGCGCGCCGCGTCCTTTTGCAAAGGGCGCGTTTTGCGGTTTCGCGTCGAAAGCGGAGCGACGGGGCGGTCGAACGCTCGGTCGAAAACGCGTCGGCGACGGCGTTTGAAACGTCGATTTTTCTGTCGTTGTATCTTTGAATTTTGAAACGATTTGCAACGAAAGGGAGAAACGATGCGCAGGAGAACGAAAAAAAAGTTGGAGCGAGCGTTCGTCGCGGGCGCGGCGGCGATTCTGCTCCTTTGGAACGGAATCTTTTGGACGAATTTCGAGCTGGAACGGGCGCGCGTCCGGGCGGCGTCGCGAGCGGCGTTCGCGGCGTTGGAGCGTTGCGACGCGGCGGTCGAGTCGGCGACGAGCGACTTGAAGCTGAAAACGCTCGCCGGAAAAGCGACGGCGCGGGACGTCGTCGAATGGCGGCGCGCGACGGCGACGGCGTTTCGACGCTGTCTCGACGAGGTTTCGGCGATCGACGCGAGCGATTGTCCGGCGGACTTCCAAGCGGCGTTGGCGGACGGGCGCGCGGCGCTCGAACGTTGGACGGTCGAGAAGGAGGCGCTTGCGGACGGCGCGGAACTTGCGCTCGAAACGGCGGTTTCGACGGGAGTTAGCGACGCCGATGCGCCGTCGTTTGCGCGTCGCGAAGCGAGGAGCGCGCAGGGGCGGTTTTTCGCCGCCGCGGCAAGGTTCGGCTCGCGCCCCGACTGGGCCGAATAACGTTGCGACGGTTGCCGCGTTGAAGCGGGAAGGAACGTAATTTAAGCAAACGCGAACGTTAACGAAAGGAACGAAAGTTGTCGAATTTGCTTCCGCCGTCGCCGAGGTTCGCCTCGACGACGGCTTTTTTTCGGCGTTGAAGGTAAGGGAACGGCTCGACGGAAAGCGCGGGCGAACGTCGGAAAGCGAGTAAAAAGGCGGCGACTCGATAACGCGTCGTCTTTTTTATCGTCCGAGTTTTTAGCAAGGGAAAAACGCCGCGTCGCAAGACGTTAAAAAAGCGAAAGACGCCGCCGTCGAGCGTTGAACTCGACGGCGGAGCTTTGCGCGTTTATTAATAAATAAAGGGGGAAAATCGCGCCGAGCGTTCGCGGTTTAGCGGCGTTGAAACGGTCGGCGACGGCGCGCTAACGCCGGTAAAAGCGGTTCGCGACGGCGGTTTCGGCGAGGAAAAGAATCGCCAACGCGACGACCAAAAGCGCGTAAGGTTCCGGCGTTTCGTCGGAGCGAATCGCTTCCAACGCGGTCGACGCGGCGGTCAGGTCGAGCGTTTTATACGGGATTCCGTCCCAAAGCGCGGCCCAATCGTCCGGCGTCGGGCGCGTCAGGTCGAATTCGGCGTCCGGAATCGAAACCGCGAACGCTTTGTCGAGCGTTTCGCCGTCGGCGTTCGGCGCGGTTCGGAGTCGGTAAAGTCCGGCGCGCGACGTTCCGGGGAAACGGATTTGCCGCCGCTCGACGTCGGTCGGAATCGCGAGTTCTTCGCCTTGCGGCGTCGTCAGCGTCGCGACCGCCGGGAACGTCGCGAGCGGAGAACGGAGCGTCGCCGTTTCGCCGACCGAATAATTCAAGATCGACGCGTCGCCCGACGCGAGCCGCCGCGCGATTCCGTCCGTCAAGAGGACGAAAACCCAAGGCGCGTCGCCGACCGCCAAATCGTTCCAAGCGTCGTTTTGCGTTCCGTCCGAAAGGGGCGTCGCCAACGTCGCGACCGTTCCGCGTCCGAGCCGATTTTCGACGAGCGCGGGCGGGGCGGTTTCGCTCTTTTCGCTATTTGGGTTATTTTCGCCGTTTTCTTTGTTTTGCGCGACTTGCGTATTTTCGCCGGTTTCTCCGTTTTCCGCCGACGAGGCCGAGTCGTCGATTTTCTCGAACCGAGCGACGACGGTCGCGGACGGCGTTAAGTCGGTCAAACGCCAAAATCGTCCGACCGGGAGCGCGTCCCAAGGAACGCCGGCGCGTTCGAACGGACGGAACGGCGCGAGAAGCGGCGCGTCGTAATTCGCCGGTTTCAGCGAGCGGTTCCAATCGGCGACGCGCGCTTGGTCGACCGGTTTCGCTCCGAGCAAACGAACGGCGGCTTCCGTTTGGAACGCCGAAATCGGGGTCGCGTTTCGACCGAGAAAGACGCCGAGTCCGCCCCCCTTTTCGACGAACGCGGTCAAACGGCGAACGGTCGCTTCGTCGAACGCGGAGGCGGGCGGGTCGAGGAGCAAAACGGCCCGATAACGCGCCAACGCTTCCGGCGTCGCGGTCGCGAGAGAAGTCGGCGCTTGCGTTTCGCTCTCGTTTGCCGCGGTTGGAGCGGCGGTTCGAGCGGTCGACGGCGCGGCGAACGGGACGACGTCGAGTTCGAACGGCGCGCGACCTGTTTTCTTAAATTCTTCCGGCGCGAGCGCTTGCGTTAAAAAGAGCGACTTTTCGGCGACCGGATTCGGCGCGACGACGAGAAGCCGCCAATCGGTTTCGACGTCGACCGCGAACCAACGAACGTCGTCCGCGGCGAGCGCGTCCGCTCCGACGACGCGAACGGCGCCGACGCAAGCGCCCGGCGGCAAGTCGCTCGGTTGAAAAACGGCGCTTCGTTTCGAGCGACCGTCGGCGAAGGAAAGCGTTTGCGATTCGCGGCGCAGAACGAGCGTTTCGTCGTCGAACGGCGCGTTGTCTTCAAGGTCGGACGGTAATTTTTTCGCGTCGAAAAGGACGAGTTCGAGCGTCGCGTCGCGTTCGCCCGGCCCGACGCGCTCGACGTCGACGTCGATTCGGAGCGTTCCGCCCGCCGCGAGCGTTTCGGCGGAGAGGGAAAGCGACCCGACCGAAACGTTTTGGAACGCGTCGTCGCCGAGATCGACGAAGTAAAAGCGCGGGACGCCGGGAAGTTCCGCGTCGGCGTCGGCGGAAGCGGCGTTTTCGTCGGACGTCGCGGCGGCGCCGGTTTGGCGTCGAACGGCTTGAACGGTCGCGGCGTATTGGCGACGGAGTCGGCGCGCGTCCGCTTCCGACCAACCGGGGCGCGTTCCGTCCGAAAGAACGAAAATTTCCTTCGTCGGGAGTTGCGAACGTTCGACGAGCCGGAGCGCTTCGAGCGTCGTTTCGGCGACCGGTCGCCCGCCCGGTTCGATTTCGAGCTTTTCGAGCCGAGTTCGCGCCGCGAAACGATCCGGTTGGAACGCGTCGCCGTCGAAGGTTCCGTCGAGAATCGCGATTTCGCTGTCCGGCGGGAGTTGCGCGACGATCGCGGCGGCGGTCGCCCGAGCCGTTTCGAAAAACGATTCGTTATTCTTGACGCGGCCCGTTCGAACGGACGAGTCGACGACGATCGCGGCGGCGACCGGCGCGTTTCGACCGGCGATTCCGGCTTTCTCGGGACGACGCGGAGCGGACGCGGTTTCG
>JAZNJF010000436.1:0-3567 GCA_045577885.1 Thermoguttaceae bacterium
CTCGACTCCGGAACGATCGTTCGAACGCGCGGTCGGAGCGGCGAACACGCCTATTCGGCGACCCGAACGAGTTTTTGTTCGACGCCGTTGGTCTTGCTCGTCGACGAAAACAGCGCGAGCGCGTCGGAAATTTTCGCCGGCGCGATGAAGGAAAACGGACGCGCCGTCGTCGTCGGAACGCAAAGTTACGGCAAGGGCACCGTCCAAGCGATCGTTCAGCTTTCCTGCGCGACGCAAACGGAGAAACCGATCGCGGGCTTGCGTTTGACGACCGAAAAATTTTACTCGCCGAACGGCTTCGCGTACGGCGGCGTCGGCGTCCTCCCGCACGTTCGGGTCGAACTTCCGGAAAATCCGGAAAGCGCCGCTTCGTTCGCCGCGACGAATCCGACGTACTCCGCCGACGCGGCGAACGTCGAATCGAGCGCCGATTTTGCGGAACCTAACGTTTCTAACGAAGTCGACGCGGACCCGTTCCTCGCCGCCGCCGTTCGGGAAGCGAACCGTTTGTCGACGCGCCGCCAAAGTTCGCGTTTCTCGACGCGCTCCGAAAACGCCGCGTCTCCGACGACCGCGCCGCCGCGACGCGCCGCGCCCCGTTTCGTCGGCGTCTCGACGGAGCGTTGACGACTTCGGCGACTTCGACAATTTTAACAATTTCAGCGATTTTAACGCTTTAACGATTAATACTCGCCGGTTCGGCGCGCTTAACGCTCGTCGAACGCGTCCGCGCCGCCGATTTCGATTCGTCGAAGTCGGCGGCGCGGCGTTTCTTGACGAATTCCGCGACAAAGTCGCTTTACTCGCCCCCAAACGCGTTAAAATAAGAAAAAAACGCGCAATTCTTAAAAACGCTCTTGACCTCGCCGCTCGGTTTCCTAAAATAATAAAGACGCGTTCTCGTTTTCGCGACGTTGGAACGCCGCCGTCCTTCGGCGCCTTCCGTCTTCCCCGTTTTTGTCAATATTATTAATAGAGCGCGTCCTTAAGGCGCTTTTCCTTTTTTTTCGTTTCCGCTTTTCCCCCGTTCCCCGTCCCCGTTCCCCTTCTCCTTAACGTTGTCGAGAACCGCCCGATGAAAATGTTTGCCCGCGCCGAAGCCGACGAAATTCGTTTGGCGGCGATTTCCCGCGTCACGATAATCGGCACGTTAATCAACGTCGCGTTAACGGCGTTGAAAACCGGCGTCGGCGTTCTCGGCGGGTCGACCGCGCTCGTCGCCGACGGTTTGCACAGCCTTTCCGATTTGGCGACCGACGCGATCGTTCTGATCGGCGCCCGAATTTGGACGCGCCCGGCCGACGAAAATCACCCGAACGGACACGCGAAAATCGAATCGCTCGCGACCCTTTTCGTCGCGCTCGCGCTCGCCCTCGTCAGTCTCGAACTCCTTCGCTCGTCGGTCGCGAAAATCGGCGCGACGCTCGGCGACGCCCCCGAACCGCTCCGACGTCCGGCGCTCCTTTGCGCGCTCGGCGTCGCTCTCCTCTCGATCGTCGCGAAAGAGACGCTTTACCGCGCGACCGTTTCGGTCGGACGGCGAACGCGGTCGACGGCGGTCGTCGCCAACGCTTGGCACCATCGAAGCGACGCGCTTAGCTCGATCCCGACCGCGCTGGCGATCGGCGGCGTCCTCGCGTTCGGCCCGAATTTCGCCTTCCTCGACCCGGTCGGCGCGATCGTCGTCGCGTTCATGATCCTCGGAACGGCGTTCGAAATCGCCCGACCGACCGTCGCGACCCTCTGCGACGCGTCCGCCGACGCGCAAATCGTCGACGCCGTTCGCAAAATCGCGCTCGAAAACGCCGCGATTCAATATCCGCACAAGATTCGAACGCGCCCGCTCGGCGGCGCGCTTTACGCCGCGCACCTGCACGTTCTCGTCGATCCGGAAACGACCGTTCGCGACGCGCACCGCTTATCGCACGAGCTCGCCGCGGAAATCCGAACGCGTCTCCCGGCGGTCGTCGAAACGACGATTCACGTCGAACCGTTTGACGAACGACGCGCCGCCGCCTCGTCGCCGTCCGAAACGGGCGCCGAAGGTTAACGTTTTTCAAACGCGCAACGCGTTTCCGTTAAACAATCCGAATTTCAAGGAACGACAATGAAAATATTCCCTCGTTACGCGTTTTTTCAAACGTTAAAAATATTCGTCGTCGCTCTAGCCGCCGCGACGCTTGGTTTTCTTTTCTTCTTCATTGTCAAAACGTCGCTCGACCTCGGGGCGCCGATGACGCTCGCGTTGCGAATGACGCCCTATCTCCTTCCGGATATTTTATCGAAAGCGTTTCCGCTCGCGGCCCTATTTTCTGTTACAATTTTCTTTTCAAAGATGGCGAGCGCGAACGAGGTTATCGCGTTGCGGGCGTTGGGGATCGCGCCTTGGCGCGTCCTTTTCCCCGTTTGGGTCTTTATGTTTTTCATTAGTTTGTCGAGCGTTTGGCTGAACGACTTATCGCTCTCTTGGAGTCGTCAACAGATGGCGCGAACGCTCCTCGAAGGGTTTGAGTCGACGATTTTAGCGCGACTGCGCGAAGAAAATCGTTTCGCGACGCCGGACGGCGACTACGTCCTCGAAACGTCGGACGTAACCGACGACGACGTCCTAATCAACCCGTCCTTCAACGCGTTCGGGGGCGAACTGACCGGCTCGGCCGAAACGGCGGAACTCGAAGTCGACTTCGACGCGGCGGAACCCGTCGTTCGCATTTTGCTTTACAATACGGAATTTTACGCGGAAGACGTCGAGCTCAAATTTTCCAAATCGTTCGTTTTACCCCTTCCGTTAAACGAATTTTTCCATTCCTCGTACCGCGTCGACCCTCCGGCGGCGAAAATTAAGGAAGCGTTGGCCGGTTTGGACGCGGAACGGGAGCGAAATCGACGGCGGCTTGCGTCGACGGCGATTTTCTCCTTTCTTCGCGGCGACCTTCTGGAAACGTCGAATCCGTCTTGGAAGGACCGCGCCGGGTACGAAAGTTACATTTCCAGAAACGAAACTCGTTATCGTTTGATTGTTCCGCGCGTTTGGGCGTCCGGTTTTTCTTGTTTCTTTTTCGTTTGGGTCGGGGCGCCGTTTGCGATTTGGTTCAATAAAGCGGACTTTACCGCGGCGTTTTTCGCTTGTTTTTTGCCGGTTTTGGTCGTTTATTACCCGCTCTTTATGTTTGGGCTCGAAGGCGCGAAAAGCGGCGTCGTTCCGCCGATCTTCGCTTGGACGGGCAACGTCGCGCTCGGAATCGTCGGTTTTTGGTTCCTCAAAAAGATTCACTAATCTCCGCCGTTTCGCTATTTTAACGTTAAAACCATCGCTTTAATCGGGTCAACCGTTAAAATCGTCCCGCTTTTGCTTTCCTCAACGTCAAAACGGCGCGCCGAGTTTTCCGCTCGACGCGCCGTTTTCGTTTGACGACGCAACATTCGCTTCAAAAATCCGATTAACGTTTTCCAACGTTGTTTTCCGTTTCGTTCCCGTCGCGCCAAACGCCGAAGTTCGCGTCGAACGTTCGCTCGACGTCGGTTTCGACCGCCTTCGCTTCGACGGCGAAACCGCAGACGCCGAGC
>JAZNJF010000437.1:0-2789 GCA_045577885.1 Thermoguttaceae bacterium
CATGGCTACGATCCGACTTTCCCCTATTTTACCGCCGTCGTCCGCAACCGCGCGCAATTCGACGTTTGCCGCCGCTTCGGAATCGACCGCGTTCACTTCGAAACGCAGCCGGTTCAGTTCGAAAATCGCCCCCGTTATCAAGAAGCGTTTAAAAACGACGTCGCCGTCGCGCCGCTCGCCGGTTCGCTCGCCGCCGCCGTTCGTTTCGAGCGTTCGCAAGCGGACGCGAAAGCGCAAACGCCGTCCGACGCGCCGCGCGATTCGCAACCGCGTCGCCCGTTCGCGCTCGACTGGACGTTCAACGTCGGGAACGCTCGCGCCGTTCGCTATTTGGCCGACCGTTTCGCAAGCGCCGACCTCCTTTACCTTTCGCCGGAGATTTCCGACCGAGCCGTCGACGCGATTTTCGCCGACCTCGCCGCCGACGATTACCTCGCGAAGCGCCGCTTAACGCTCGGACTCCCGGTTTTCGGGCGGCTTTTGGCGATGTTCACTCAAAAAACGCTCTTCGACGCGCCGTTCGTTCGACTGACGAACGCCGACGAGCGCCGTTTCCTCGTCGAAAAGAACGCGAACCGTCTCCCGCAAACCGGCGACGCCGACGTCGACGCGCGTCCGGTCGTCGGAAGCGCCGTTTACCTCGCCGACCCGGTCGATCTCCTCGACGCGATCCCGGCGATTTTGCGCTCTGGAATCGGCGCCGTTCGCTTCGACTTCACCAACGAAACGCCCGCCGAAGTCGAACGCGTCTTGCGCCGCGCGCTCGCGCCGACGCCGCCGTCGAGCCGCGATTACTCCGTTTTCTCTTACGGGTACTCCCGCAACGGCGTTTTTTGACCGTTCGCGCCGTCGACAAAACCGCCTAAACTACGCGTCTTTCCCAAAGCGCCGCCGTCGTTTCTAAAGCCAACGACGGCGGCGCTTTTTTCTTCGCGAAATCGCCAAAAAAATTCAAAAAAGCGGCTTTTTCCTTGAAAATCCGCTCAAGTTTTGATATACTCGAGTTAGGAGAATCGTCGAACCGGCGCCGTTTCCGAACCGCCGACGTTCGCCGTTTCGCCCTTCCTTTTCGTTTTACCAAGTCGACGCAAACCGCCTATTTCGCGTCGTTTTCCCCGTTCCTTAAAATACGACCGTTCGCGACGTTCGTCGGCGCTTCGCAACCGCTTCCGACCGCCGCGCGACGCCCGTCCAACCCTCCGGAGACCCAGCCGATGGCGAAGCGAGCCGCTAAAAAATTCCCGAAACTTCACAACGCGACTTGGCCCGGCGTCGTCGGCAAAGGTTGCGGCGACGGCGAACCTTGCGTCGACCTCAAAACGATGCTCGACCTGACGAGCGGCGCCGACGTCGACGGAACGAAGTTCGACGGGTTCGACCTCTTCCTCGCGCCGCCGCACTTCGACCTCGTCAACCCGGACGCCGAAATCGAAAAGCTCGTCCAATATTGCGCCGATTATCAACTCGAAATCGGCTCGCTCGTCGCCAACGTTTGGAGCGGTTCCGCGATCGGCGCCGAAGAAAAGCGCGCCGCGTTCCTCGGAGCCGTCGAAGAGGCTTGCGCGATCGGGCGCAAACTCCGCGACGCCGGAATCCGCCCGAACGGCTGCGTTCGCATCGACTCCTCCTGCTCCGTCGACGATTGGGCGCGCGACCCGGAAGCGAACCAAGCGCAACTTGTCGAAACGTTCAAAGCCGCTTGCGAAATCGCGATGAAATACGACGAAATGCTCGCGATGGAAGGCGAAATCTGTTGGGGCGGGATGCACAGTTGGCGACGTTGCGTCGAAGTTCTCGAAAAGGTCGACCTGCCGCAAGTCCTCGGTTTTCAAGCGGATATGTCGCACACGCTCCTCTTCCTTCTCGGCGCGAACGCTCCGGAAGACCGCCTCGTTCCGGACGATTTCGATTGGGCCGACGTCGAAACCTTCGACGCCGCTTACGCTAAGATGACGAAAGCGCTCCGCCCTTGGACGGTCGATTTCCACGTCGCGCAAAACGACGGCACCGTCTTCGGCTCCGGCGCGCACGACAAAACCGGGCGCCACTGCCTCCCGAAAGACCCGAACGGCAAGCTCGACGTCGTCAAGTACGCGAAATATTGGCTCCTCGACGAGGATACCGGCAAACCGTCGAAGCGCTTCAACCACCTTTGTTGGGACGGTTGCATGTTCCCGAACGCGGCGATGCTCGACCCGCAAACTTGGAACGACGTTCTCGAAACGATGAAAAACGTCCGAACCGAATGCGGTTGGAACTGACGCCCGCCGCCTTCCCAAGCGTCGTTCGCTCCGGCTTTTCGCGCGCCGTCGAGCCGATTTTTTTACGTTAAACGCGTTTTAATGTTAAAATCGGTAAAAAATATCGGCCCGCCCGCTTGAAGAACGGCGCAAAATCCGTTATATTAAAGCATTCGTACCGATTTTGCGTTTTTTGCCGTCTTGCGACGGTCGAAAACGTCGACTCGGAACCGTCGAAAATCAACAAACCAGCGCGCTTCGAGCGGACGACGAGTTTTTCGTTCGTTCGACGCTCGAAACGCGCCCGTTCCCCTTTTTTCGAAAGGTTTTCAATGAAAAAATCGTTCCTGACGGGAGTCGTTTCGGCTCTCTTGGGCGTCGTCGCGATCGCGAGCGCTCAAAACGTCTTCTCGGCCGATTGGAAGCCGGTCGAAGGCATTCTGCTTTCGAAATTCGCGAAAGACGTCGATCCGGCCAAACCGTTGCCGGAATACCCGCGTCCGCAAATGGTTCGCGCCGATTGGGTCAACCTGAACGGCCTTTGGGACT
>JAZNJF010000438.1:0-32185 GCA_045577885.1 Thermoguttaceae bacterium
CCGTTTAAGGTAAAACGCGCCGTTTTCTCCCTCCGGAACGTCGAGGAGTTTTTCGAGCGACATGGCGTCGACCGAAGGACCGTCCGGCGACGGTTCGACGTTCGCGATCGGCTCGTCGGCGAGCGTTCGACGCAGTTTGAGGACGCGGGACAAAACGACCGGTTCGCGCGCTTCCTCCGTTTCGAGCAATTCTTGAAGAAGCGCAAAACGCTTCGTCGCGTCGCGAACGCCTTTACAAACGTCGTCGCAGTAAGCGTTGAAATAACGCGCTCTTGTTTGGCTCGGCAGATCGGCGGCGTCGATCAGCGCGCGCTCCGCTTTCAAGACGGCGGCGAAAATTTGCGCTTCGAGCGAGTCGGTCGGCGCCGGAATCGGTCGGGACGCGTCGCTCGACGAAAGGCCGTTTTGGCGCGCGCGTTGGAAATCGCGACCGACGCTCTTCGTTTCCTCTTCCAGTCGCGCCAACCGTTTAAGGTAAAACGCGCCGCTTTCGCCGTCCGGAACGTCGAGGAGCGAGCGATCGAAATCGGCTTGAGGCGGTTCGGTTTGCGCTTGCGCTTGCGGCGAAACGTAAAGCGCGATAACGTCGCCGTCGAGCGTCGCGACGGCGCCGAAGATTGCAAACGCGAGAAAAGCGCGTTGTAAACGACGGTGTTTAAAGACGTTCGGTTGCATTGTTCTTCCTTAAACGAAAATTGGGTAAAATGGAGAGAAGCGGAAAATCCCGCCGACGCCGCGCTCGACCGCTTCGGAACGAAACGCTCCTAACGGTCGAACGGGCGAAACGGCGTCGGCGGAAAACGGGGCGTAAAACGCTTGGACGAACTAGTCGGCGGTTTCGACCGAAACGTCCGGGAAGAGCCGCTTCAACGCGTCGCCGATTTCCGGCGCGTCGTCGCGGTTTTTCGGGCGTTTCGGACCGGCGGCGAGCGTTTTGCCGTCGGCGTCGACGAGAACCCAATCGACGTCGACGCGCAATCGCGAGCGCCAACGATCGTTCGGCGTCGGCGCGACGACCGGAATCGAATCGACGTAACTTAAATAACGTTCGAGGTTAGCGGCGACGTCGGCGGCCAAGACGGCGTCGCTCGAAACGCTCGAAACGCTTGAATCGCTCGACGCGGAAGCGTTCGGATTCGCGGCGAGACGAACCCGCTCCGCAAATTGGCGCGCGATTTCGAGCGGACTCGCGACGTAACGAACGCGGCGCAACCCGGCTTTCTCGTATTCGTCGAGCGTCGCGACGCCGAGCGGTTCGCGAGGTTTCGGCGCGCCGGAAGCGTCGACGTAAACGATTTCGATTAACGTCGGCGCGCCGCGGTAACTCGCCCAATCGAAAGGCGTTCCGTCGAGGAGCGTTCCCGAAATTTCGACCGAAAAACCGTCGAAACGCGTTTTGAGTTCCTCGTTGCGGACGTCGGTCGCGAAACTCGCTAAGTACATCCGGTTCGTTTCGCCTTCGTCGTCGGCGAGAGCGGCGCAAAGTTGCTTGCGAAGTCGCGTCGCGTATTCCGGCCCGACGTAACTTTCGACGACGCCCGCGAGATAACTCGCGTGGAACGCCCAAGTTTGTTCGAGTTCCCAAGGAAGCGCCCCGTCGTCGACGCGTTCGGCGAGTTCGTCGAAAAGTTCGGAGAACGTCGCTTCAAGTTCCGGCGAAATCGACGTTTGGATTTTGACCTGCGAACGATGCCGATCCATTTCCGGCAGGTCTTTGCGCGCTTCGTTGACGGCGCGTTTCAGACGCGCTTCCAAGAGGCTATATTCGACGAAAGGCTTGCGAGCTCGGTCGATTTCCGACGTCGCGTCGCGAGCGGTTTCGACTTCGAGCGCCGATCGCATCTCCTCGACGTTGCAAGAGTTAATATAGCGAACGAAGTACTCGAAGCGTTCGAGCGGGGCCAAATCGTCGGCGTAAGCGAGGCGTCGAGCGAGCGTCGGAAGCGTTGCGAAGAGGCGGTCTTCGAGGTCGCGCAAGTCGCAAAGGGCGGCGTTGTTGTACTCTCGAAGGGTGGCGACGATCTTTCGCGTCTCGTTGTAGCGTTCGAGATAAAACGCGGCGCTTTCGTCTTGCGGAACGTCGAGGAGTTTTTTGACGGCGTCGACGTCGAACGCGGCGGCTTCCTTGCGTCGCGCTTCCTGCAAAAGATACAACGTCGATTCTAAGCGTTTGCGAATCGCCGAGATAACGGATTCGCTCATTCCCGCTTCGCGAGCGCGTTTTTCGGCGCTGAAGAGATTTTGAACGCGCGTTTGATAAAGTTCGACGCTTTCCTCTTGCGGGCGCTCGGCGAGGAGTTTTTCAACGTCGGCGAGGGCGAACGGTCGAGGCGTTTCGAGACAGTCGAGGATTCCGGAACCGTTTTTAATACGTTGGTCGACGGCGCCGACTCTTTCTTGCAAGTAACGAACGCGACCTAAGTCGGGCGCCGACTTCGCTTTTTCGTCGGCGAGAAGTTTCGCGTAAGAGTCGCGCAACGCGACGAGCGGACGTTCCCCGAGCGGTCCCGGCGCGACGCTCGCCCAGTCGGCGTAATACCGACCGCGGATTTCGGGCGGAAGCTCCGGCGCGTCGATCAAGCGACGAAGCATCGCGGCGTAAGCGGCGGAGTAGCGCGCCGGAACGGAGTCGGCGGGCGCGTTAACGAACCCGGTCGGCGTCGGAATCGTTCCCGGAAACATCCAAAAGGCTAACGCGGTAAACTCTTTGGGCGCGCCGCTTGCGCGAGCGGCTTCCTCCAATTTGTTTTTGTAAGGCGAAGCGTAACGGCTCCATTCGCCCTGAAGCTCGGCGGCGCGTTTGCGGTAAAACTCGACCGACTCGCCGTCCGGAATCTCGAAGAGCGAAACGTTAAAGTCGGCGAACGCGGCGTTTAAGTCCGGGAGTTCGAACGTTTGCGCGGCGTCCGTTTCGGCGGTCGCGACGGCTTGAGGCGCGGCGTCGTCTTGCGGCGTCGGCTCGTCGGCGAAGAGCGGAAAAACGGGGAACGCGGCGACGAGCGCGGTCGTCGCGACGGCGTTAAGGCGGTTTCGACGGAACATTTTTCGTCTCCTTATTAGTCGGCGTTTGCCGGTTTGGTTTTGTTAAGTTTTGTTGAATAAGAGGTTAGATTGGAGCGGAACGTAGACTGCGACGCGACGTCGTTAATCGCGTTCGTCGAGCGAAACGTCCGGGAAGAGACGGCTCAACTCGTCGGCGATTTCCGGCGACTTTCCGCCCCCCTTCGGCAAACCCGGCGCCGTCGCGAGAACCCGCCCCTCCGCGTCGAAGAGGAAACAACCGCTCGTCCAAACGAAACCGCGTTGGAACGGCCAATCGTCCGTCGGCGCGACCTTTTGCGTCGGACAAACGAACGGTTCGGGATGAAGCGCGCCGGTTTTTTCGATTAGTTCCTTGAACTTGCGCGCGGCGTCGAGCGTCGCGGCGGTCAGGTAAGTAAGGCGGCGCAACCCGGCTTTTTCGTATTTTTTCCAACGTTGGGGAGAGAACGGAAGATGGGTGCGACGGTCGAGCGGAATTCCGTTTTCGTCGACCTGTTTAATCTCGACGAGAACCGGCGCGCCGCGGTAACTCGCCCAATCGAAAGGCGTTCCGTCGAGATTTTGCCCTTCGAGCGGGATTTCGGAACCGATAATTTCGTCCGCGCGAATTTCGCGTTCGAGCGCGCGAAGAACGGGGCGGTCCGTTTCGTTATCGGAATTGGCGAGCGCGTCGCGAATATCCTTGTAGAGCCGCGTCGACAATTCGCGTTCGACTTGATGACGAAGGCCTAACGCGACTTCATACGCCCAAGACCCCCAAGTCGTTCCGAGCGTCCAAGGGATAACGCCGTCGTCGGCGAGTTCCGCGATCTCTTCGAACGCGACGTAAAACTTCGCCCGCGTTTCTTCGTCGACCGGCGGGAACGAGGAGGAGTCGAAAAGCCCGCGTTCCGACGGCGGAAGCGTTTGGCGCGTCGCGACGACCGCTTCGTCGATCCTCTTTTCCGCCAACGTCTTACGAACGCAAGGTTCGCGGAGACGGTCGATTTCCGACGTCGCGTCGCGAGCGATTTCGGCGTCGAGCGCGGCTTGAAGTTGTTCGACGTCGAGGAAACGCAGCCAACGTCGGAGCCAAGCGAAGCGTTCGAGCGGCGCCAAGTCGTCGGCGTAAGCGAGGCGTTTCGCGATTTCCGGAAGCGTTTCGGCGCGCAACCGGCGCATAAGAGCGTCTAAGTCGCGCGGTTCTCGGTATTGCGCGTATTTCGAAAGTTGGCGTTCGACGTCTTGCGTCTCTGCGTAACGAGCGAGGTAAAACGCGGCGGTTTCCCCTTTAGGAACGTCGAGGAGCTTTTCGGCGACCGTTCGGTCGAACGCGGCGGCCTCCGTTTTTAACGCTTCCGAACGTCGTTTTTGCGCGAGCTCGACCGCTTCGCGAACGCGGGTTTGGAGCGTTTCGTCCTTTTCTTGGCGCGCGATCGAAACGGCGTAATTTAGCGCGCTAAGGTAGGTTCGGTAATAATCGGCGCTTTTCCCTTCGGGAACGTCGAGAAGTTTTTCGACGTCGGCGCGGTCGTTCGGTTTTTGTAACTCGACGTCTTGTCGCGGTTTAGCCTCTTCTTTGACGTAAACGTCGTATTGACCGACGATGGCGCGCAGCGCGAAAACTCGCCCTAAGTCGAGCGGCGACTTTGCTTCTTCGGCGGCGAGAATTTTCGCGTAAAAATCCCGCTTCTCGACCGTCGATTTTCCTTCGAGCGGGCCGCCTAAAGCGCGAAGCCAACGTTGATAATAGAGCCCGCGAACTTCGAAGGAAAGTTCCGGCGCGTCGGCCAAGCGACCGTATAAATCGGCGAGCGCGACGGCGCGTCGTCCCGGAACGGAGTCGGGGGGCGCCGGAACGTACCGACCGTCGAATGGAATCGTCCCGATGGGCGCGTGATCGATTTTCTCCGCTTCGTTAAACGCGACGTTCGGTTTGGTTTTGCGGGCGAACTCCTTTTGCTTGTCGCCAAAAAGTTGGGCGAGGCGGTTCCATTCGAGTTCGATATCGTCGGCGCGCTTGCGGTAAAACTCGGCGCTTTCTCCGTCCGGAATCTCAAAAAGCGAAACGTTAAAGTCGGCGAAAGCGTCGTTTACGTCCGGCGGCGCGAGCGTTTCGTCGTCGGGCGCGGCTTCGGTCGCGACGGATTGCGACGCGGCGTCGTTTTTCAACGTCGGCTCGTCGGCGAAGAGCGGAAAAACGGGGAAAGCGGCGACGAGCGCGGTCGTCGCGACGGCGTTAAAGCGTTTTCGACGGGACATTTTCGACTCCTTTTATTTGGCGTAAGGTTCGTTTTTAAAGGCGGTTAAACGTCGGGCGCGTTTAAGTTGACTCGGCGTCGCGTTACTTGGCTTCCGCCGCGACGTTCGGGAAAAGTTTGCGCAACGCCTCGCCGAACTTTTGGGCGTCGACGTCGTTCGCGAGCGTTTTGCCGTCGGCGTCGACGAGAATCGCTTGCGGCTGTTGGTAAAGCGCGTCCGTCCAGTGGTTGCGCCAAGAGGTCGGCGTAACGAACTCCGCGTCCGACGGCGCGGCGAAAATTGGCGCGTTGTCGGCGTAACTCTTTAAAATATAATCGGTTTCGGCGTCGGCGTCCGCGGACGCGGCGTTTTGGACTTGTTCGACGAAGAGGCGCGCCGTTTCGAGCGGCGCCGCGACGTAACGAACGCGTCGCAACCCGGCTTTTTCGTATTCGGCGAGCGGAGCCCCCAATTCCGCGAGGAACGGAGCGCCCGCGTTGGCGCCGATCGTCGCCGCTCCCTGTTTCGCGAGAAGCGACGGTTTGTCGCCGCCGCGTTCGCCGGCTTTTATCGTCGTCGGCGCCAACCGATTGCGAACGATCGGCGTTCCTAACGGGGAGACCTTAACGATTTCGATCAGCGTCGGCGCGCCGCGGTAAACGCTCCAATCGAACGGCGTTCCGTCGAGATTTTGCCCCTCGACCGGAATAAAACGTCCTTCGAAACGCGCTCTAAGTTCTTCGTTGAGAATCTTTCGCGACAACGAGAGACCGATTTGGCGATCCGATTCGTCGGCGGACTCCGCGAGGCGCGCGGCGATCGCTTTGCCGATATACGCCGCGAGTTCCGGATCGTCGAAGCGTTGTTCGACTCCGCGCGCGAATTGAGCCGCTTCTTGCGCCCAAGAACCGCCGAGGCGCCAAGGCGTCGCCCCGTCGAGAGCGCGAGCGACGTATTGGTCGGCGAGCGCCAAAACGCGCGTCGCTCTTTCCGAATCGATTTGAGGATTCCCGAAAACGTCGGTCGGGCCTTGCGTCGCGTCGTCGCCTAAGCCGAGGTCGCGTTTCGTTTTAACGTCGACGTCTTCAAGAGAGACGAGCGTCGCGCGCTTTTGCAACAGCGCAAGTTCCAAATAAGGACGGCGTTGGCGGTCGATTTCCGACGTCGCGTCGCGAGCGGTTTCGGCGTCGAGCGCGTCGAGGAGACCGTTAAGATCGAGGGAAGGAACCCAACGACGGAAATAATCGAAACGTTCGAGCGGCGACAAGTCGTCGGCGTAAGCGAGCCGCTTCGCGACGTAAGCGATTTCCGCCTCGACCTTTTGAGTCGTCGAGAAAAGCTCGGGATTCGGCGCGATTTCTTGGAGAATTTCGTTAAGTTTTTGAAATCGTTCGAGATAAAACGCCGTCGTTTCTCCGCAAGGAACGTCGAGCAAGCGTTTGACGGCGTCGCGGTCGAACGTTTCCGCTTCCCGTTTTCGCGCTTCTCGACGAAGGCGCAACGTTTCGTTCTTCGCCTCGACAAGCCAAGCGCGGAGGTCGTCGAACGACGCGTCCTTCGGCGCCGATTGGTACGCCGCGTAAAGTTGGAGACTGTAAGCGTCGTAAAACTCGGCGCTTTCGCCTTGCGGAACGTCGAGGAGTTTTTCGGCGTCGGCGCGGTCGAACTTCGAACGGCGAATGTTTTGCGGCGGAATGTAAACAATCGCGTTTTGAACGCGTTCGCGCAATGTGAAAACGCGTCCTAAGTCGGGCGACGGCTTGGCTTCCTCTTCGGCGAGAAGCGCGTTAAAGAACGCTTGCATATTTTCGACGGAAACGACGGCTTCCGGAGACGCAAAGGGCGCGAGGTCGAGATATCGACGGTAATATTCGCCGCGAACTTCGAGCGAAAGCTCCGGCGCGTCGGCAAGGCGACGAAATGTCGCGACGTGAAAGGCGTAAATTTTGCCCGCGACGGAGTTCGGGTCGAACGGCGTCGACGGTCGGATCCTTCCTTGGGATAGGTAAGAGTAGACCGCGGCTCGGTTTCCGGCTTCGTCGGCGACTTTTAAAGCGCGAGCGTTAAATTCGGTTTGGCGGCGGATTTGTTCCAGTTGGATCGCGCGCAACCGGGCGCGAGTCGCTTCGACGGACGCGTTTTCCGGGAGGTCGAGGAGCGAAACGTCGAAACCGTCGAGCGGGTCGCCGGCTTCCTTAGCGACAAAATCGGCGGTCGGTTCCGCTTGCGGCGCTTCGACTTGCGGTTTAGGCGGTTCGTCGGCGAAGATCGGAAAAAGGGGGGAAACGGCGACGACGGCAATCGTCGCGACGGCGTTAAGTCGTTTTTGTCGAGACATTTGCGGTTCCTTGTTGTTGAGGTTAAGTCGGCTTGTTCGATTTTTTAAAGCGTTTAGGCGCGTCGGCGCCGGATTTTCGTCGGATTTTATTGGGGCGCTTTTTTGGCGGCGGCGAGACGGGCGCCGAAGTCGTTGCGGAATTGCGCCGCGACGTCGCGGTCGAGATTTTGAATGCGGCTCGCGAAATCTTCGGCGACCCGGGGCCAAGAACCGCCGAGTTTCCAAGCGATTTCGCCGTCGTCGACGCGCTCGAGAAGTTCGATTTCGATTCGCGACCATTCGGCTTGCGCTTCGGGCGAACGGAGGTTCCGTCCGGTTGCGAGCGAGGCGGTTTCGAGGTTGCGAAGCCGAGCGCTCAAAATCGCGAGTTCGACGCAAGACGTTCGCGCTTCGTCGGTTGCGTCGACGGCGTCGCGGGCCGCTTCTTGTTCGGCGACGTCCTGTAATCGGTCGACCGCGCCCGAGTCGGCGAGCCGGGCGACGGCGCGTTGGAAATGAGCGAAACGTTCGGGCGGCGTCGCGTCGTCGGCGTCGGCGAGTCGGAGCGAAACCTCCGTCGACGCGTCGTTTAGCGGCTCTTCGAACGCTCCTAAACCTTGTTTGTCGGCGACGAGGCTTCCGTCGACGAGGAGAAGCGTTTCGCGAATATCGGCGAGTCGAGCGCGGTAAAATTCGGCGCTTTCGCCTTTAGGAACGTCGAGAAGTTTTTCGACGTCGGCGGCGACGAGTCGCGGCGCTCCGACGTTGCTCTCGGCGCGATAAAAATAGAGTAAAACCTCTTGTTCCGCGAGTTCGAGCCGTTCGCGTAAAAAGACGGCGCGCGCCAAATCGACCGGCGTTTTCGACTCGACTTCGGCGAGCTTTTGAAGGAGGAAGCGGCGCGTTTCCCGAGGCCAGTTTTGCCAAATCGCCGTTTGAGCGTCGATATGCGCGCGGAATCCTTCGTCGCGACGCATCCGATCCAACTCTTGCGATTCGGCGACTTTAAGCGACGCGCGAAGAACGACGTCGAGGGTTCGCGCCGAAACGGTTCCCGGTTTCGCCGGGCGCCAAAGGCGAGCGTCGCCCATATGGAGAACGCAGCCGAACGGCGGCAAAGCGGCCTTCGAAACGTTGACGCTCGGGGTTCCGCAAAAGCCGTCCGGCTTCGCCGCCGCGGCGGCGTCGCGAGCGTAACGGTCTTTAAGTCGAACGTCGCAACGGAGGCGCTCCGCGAAAAGAAGCGCCAAACGGTCGTCGTAAAAACGCGCGGGCTTGCCGTCCGGAACGTCGAGAAGCTCTTCGTTGAAACCGATCGCGGCGTAAGGGTCGTCGGACTTCATAATCTCTTCCGCCGTCGGCTCTTGCGACGTTTTGGCGGTCGGAGCCGGCTCTTGCGACAGTTCGGCGGCAAACGTCGGAGCGGAAACGAAAAAAGCGGTCGTCGCGGCGGCGATTGCGGCGCCTCCGGCGGCGTTAACGAAAAGGCGGCAAGACATAACGATTTCTCCCGATTTGATTTAAGCGTTGAAAAGTAAAATGTTAGCGGCGTCGGCTAAGGGCGATTAACGGAATTGCGCGTTCAAACGCTCGACGACGGCGCGGTCGACCGCGCTTTCGGAGTCGGCGAGGCGAGCGCAAAGGTCGGCGGCGAAACGTTTTGCGGCGTCGGCGTCGAGCGCGGCGATTTCTTGCGCGAACGTTTCGGCTTCTTGCGACCAAGCGCGGTCGACGAGCCAAGGGACGGCGCCGTCGGCGACGCGTTCGACGAGCGCGTCGGCGATTTCGGTTAACTCGGCGGGAGCGTTTAAGGCGTCGGGGTTGCTTTTAACCCCTTGCAAACGCGCTTTTAGGAGCGCAAACTCCAAAAACGGTTCGCGAAGTTCGTCGACCGGCGACTTCTTGTCGCGGGAACGCTCCGTTTCGAGCGCGTCCCGAAGCGCGTCGAATTTTCCGGCGGCGAGGAGCGCGTCGGCGTAACGTTGGAGTCGAACGAAGCGCGCGAACGGCTCCAAGTCGTCGGCGAACGCGAGGCGGCGCGAAACGTCGAGCGTCGCGTCGGCGATTTGCGGCGCGAACTTAGCGTTGGGGTTGGAATTGGAATTTCGGGCGGACGCGGGGGACGGAGCGGCGTAAATCGCGACGACGTTTAACGCGGCGAGGCGTTTGCGGTAAAACTCGGCGGTTTCTCCGCTTGGGACGTCGCAAAGTTGGGCGATTTCGTCGGCTTTGAGCGGCGTCGGGTAGCCTTCGAGTCTCGCCTCCTTGGCGATTTTTTCCTCTTCGCGGTCGATCAAATCGTTCAAGAGGATAACGCGCCGCCAATCGACCGGCGTTTTCGACGTTTCTTCGGCGGCGCGTTCGGCGTAAAAGTCGCGTCGTCGCTCCGGAGACCAGTAGTCCGCGGCGGGTTTCGCGTCGGTCGTCGCCGCGAGATAACGGAGGTAATGTTCGTTCCGAACGGTCGGTTCGAGTTCCGGAGCGTCGGCAAGACGGCGCTCCAACTCGGCGACCGTCGCAAAGTACCGCGAATCGACGGTTTCCGGCTTCGCGCGAACGACTCGACCGTCTTGGCGAACTTGACCGGGGCGGACGTAAAGGCGCGCCGCTTCGTCGAGACCGCGTTCCTTTTCGCGTTCGCGGTAAGCGACGGCGCAACGACCGCGTTCGTCGACGAGCGCTCTCAAGCGTTTGAGATAAAACTCGGCGGTCGCGTCGTTTGGAACGTCGAGAAGCGTTTCGTCGAACGTTGCGAACGGAGAATCGTCGGGAAGGACTTTTGCGACGGCGGCGGTTCGAGCGGCGGCGATTTTGTCGCGAAGTCGCCCGGCGACCTGCGGCGCGTTTTGGAAGAAAACGTTCGGAATGCGGTCGAGGTCGGAGGACTCTTTCCCGCCGGCGGCGAGGCGGGCGCCTTCTTCCTCTGCGAGGCGAACGAGTTCCGTTTCGATTTCGGCCAACTCGGCGTCGCGTTTCTCGGGGCTTAGCGCTTCGGGATTGAACGGCGAGAGCGCGGCCCGCGCGACGCGGCGGCGAATGAGACGTTCGTCGAGAGCGCGAACGCAAGCGGCTTCGTGTTCGTCGTTTAGGTCGGCGTTCGCTTTAAATTCGGCGGCGAAGGCTTGGAACGCGTCGAGGTCTTCTTCGAGCGAGTCGATCAAGAGCGTAAAATGGCGAAAACGCGTCGTCGTCGGCGTCGTTTGCGCTTCGGCGAGGCGGAGCAAGAGTTTATGACGAGCGTCGATAAGGCGCGGCGCGAGCTCGGGCGGCGCGTTTTGGGCCGAGTCTTCAAGACGTCGCAAGCGTTCTTCGTACCAATCGGCGCTTCGACCGTCCGGGACGTCGAAGAGCGTTTCGGAAAAATTGTCGGCGGATTTCGGGGTGTTCGCGTTCGATTTGACGTGAAAAAGCGGCGCTTGCGGCTCGACGCCTAACGTCCCGTCGACCGTCGCTTTAAGGACGGCGACGCGAGCGTCGGAACGTTCGTTTTCCGGTTTCGCTTCTTCGTCGGCGAGGCGCGCTTTCGCTTCGTCGCCGGAGAGCGTCGCGGCGTAACGCTTGAAATACTCGGCGCGGTCGCTTTCCGGAAGGTCGGCGGCGTCGGCGAGATTGCGGAAAATCGCGCGGTAAGCCAAGTTGAAGATCGGTTTCAAGCGGTCGTAAGTCCAAATAGTAACGCGTTGTTGGCGCAGGCGCAGGTAAGCGCGGCGGTAGTAGCCGGACGTTTGGCCGTCTTGGATTTCGACGAGGTAGTTCAAAGAGGGGGCTTCGAGGTTGCGATTGTACGGCCCGAGCGAAAACCATTGGTCGAGCGAGTAAGACGCGACGCGGTCGCCGATCGCGAAAAGTTGCGCCGCCTCGACGTTTCGCGTTTCCGCTATTTGAATGTAAGTCGAAGAAAGAACGGAGGTTTCGAGCGCGGCGCCGTTGGCGTCGACAAACGCTTGAAAACCGTCGAGATCGCCCGATTCGCCGAACTTCGCTTGAAGATAATCGCGAAGACGAACGGCGCGGTACGCTTCAAGCGACGGCTCGTCGATAAGAACGCGCAAAACGGCGACGCGCGCTTCTCGCGACTTTTCTTGCGCAAGTTTCGCCGCTTCCTTGCCTTCGGTTTGGCGAATTTCGCGGATTCTGGCTTGAATCGCCTTTAAACGCTCTTGGTAAAACGCGACGCCTTGTCCTTCCGGCGGGACGGCGAACAACTCGGCGTCCGAAAGAGGTTTTTCGCGCGCTTCTTCGGCGGCGAAAACGCGAAGCGTCGGCGATTCGGGAAAAACGACCGGCGAAGCGACCGCCGCTCCGAAACCGAGCGCGGCGGAGAGAAGGATGCGCGTCGCGGCGTCGCGACGTCGATTGCAAGAGTTGCGCATAATGAAGGCTCCTTGCGTTGTAAGAAAAGGAAAGAAAGGCGCGTTAAGGGAGAAACGTCGCGCCAAACGACGTTCCGTCGTCGATATTTTATCGCGAGCGCTAAGCGACGTCAAGAAAATTCCGCTTCATTTTGTCGTTTTTTCGAAAATTTTTCGACGTTGCGTCGCGAAGGCGGCGCGAAAGAGCGTCGCGTCAAGAAAGAAAAAACGCCGTCTCCCAACGCGAAAACATTGGAAAACGGCGCGTAACGACGTTGTGTAAATAACGCGATTTAAACGGTTAAGAGAAACGCTTTTCGCGTTACTTGACGTTCGGGAATTGCGCTTTGAGGAGGCGTTCGAGTTCCGGACCGCGAGCGTTCGTGCTGAGAACCTTGCCGTCTTTGCCGACGAGAATCATCGTCGGGATGCCGGCGATTCCGTAATATTCGCTCAAATCGACGTATTTCTTCGCTTTAGAGTCGAGCGAGAGCTTTTGCGACGCGGTTTTCCAAGGGAGTTTGCGGTCTTCTTCGAACTTGTGGAGCGCGTCGAGGTCTTGGTCGAGGCTGTACCCGAGAATTTCGAACCCGGCGGCGTTATATTTTTCGTACATGCGCGTCATATTCGGGATTTCGCCGACGCAGGGGCCGCACCAAGTCGCCCAAAAGTCGATTAAAACGACCTTGCCGCGATAAGATTTCCAGTCGATTTCGGTTCCGTCGAGGTAGAGCCCTTCGACTTTCATTTCGTTTCCGACGAGATTCATCAGGCGAAGTTGCCCGGCGAGCGAAGCGGCGATTTGTCGGCGGTTCGCGTCTTTCGAAGCGGCGAACGACGCGCAAAGATCGTTGAGCAGTTTCGTGCCGACTTTCGGATTCATTCGGGCGACGCCGGAGAGCAACGCCGGCGCGTTTTGCGCCCAAACGTCGTCGGCGTTGGCTTTAGCGACGATCTCCGCGCCGATTTTGGCGAGACCGGCTTCGTCGTTCGCTTCGAGCGCTTTGTCGAGGCGAACGCTGATAATGATGTAATCCAAGAACTTAACGCGTTCGGCGTCGATCGGTTTTTTCGCTTGCTCTTTGGCGAGGAGAGCGTTCAAGCCGTCGAGGTCGCCCTCTTGCGCAAACGACGCGGCGTAACTTTGGAAGTATTGGAACGCTTCCGCCGCCGGGACGTCTTTCGCGTCGACGAGGTTCTTAAAGATCGTTTTCGCCGCGACTTGGAGTTTCGGGATCAACGCGTCGATTTTCGCTTGGTCGCCGCCGGTCGCTTGGTAATATTGTTGGAACGCGGCTTGCAAATCGTTCAAGCGTTTTTGGTAAAATTCGGCGTTTTGGCCGTCCGGGACGTTGAAGAGCGTTTCGTCGAAAGTCGCGGGAGCGCCCGACTTAGCGACGGCGGCGGGGGCCGGAGCGGCGTCTTGCGCGGCGGCGGAGGAAACGGAAAGCGCGGCGGGAGCGGCGATCAGCGCGGTCGCGGCGACGCTAAAAAGAAAACGGGAAAAACGCATTGGAACCCTTTCTAAAGGTCGAATTAAAGCGACTTGTCGCCGAAAACGAGCGCGTCGCCGAGGGGGGAAACGAAAAGCGTCGAGCGGAGGCGGGCGGAGCGAAAAACGTCCGGCGCCGAAAACGTCGACGAGTCGCGGCGCGCCGAACGACCGGTCGCGTTGCGAATTGCGTCGACAAGTATAGCTTAAACGCCGAGAAAAATCAATTGGAACGAAGAATTTTAAGCGCGTTTCGGCGAATTTTTTTCGAAATTTTTACGCGCCGCCGTCGAAACGGCGCAAACTGCGTAAAATGCGCAAGAAAGAGGCGTTCGGCAAAATGTTCGGCAAGAAACGCGCCGACGAGAAAAAACGCGCTTCCGAGCGGCGAATCGTCGGAAACGCGTTGCGAAAGAGCGTCGCGGCGGGCGTCGAGACGTTGGCGCGGCGTTACTTAACGTTCGGGAAACGCTCCTTTAAGAGCTTTTCGAGGTCGTCGACGTTTGGGCGAACGCTAACGACTTTCCCGTCGACGTCGAAAAGAATTACTCGACCGGCGGCGTCGAGGCGATAAAACTTGGCGAAGTCGACGTAATCCTTTTTCGCGTCGGCGCTTAAATGGCGCGACAAAATCGGATAACCAGGTTCCGGAACGCGCGATTTGTATTTGGCGTCGGCGTCCGGAGCGCGCTCGGAGATATCGTATTCGAGAACCGCGAAACCGGCGTCGGCGTATTTCGCGTAAAGCTCTTTATATTGGGAGATCGGCGAATCGTTAGACGGCAAAGCGAACGGAGTCGACGTTCCGAAATTATAACGCGTTTGGAACCAAACGACTTTGCCGCGATACGACGCCCAGTCAAGTTTGGTTCCGTCGGCGAGAACGCCTTCGAGTTTGAGTTCCGTTCCCGGCAGTTCGTCGCGGCGGATTTCGGCGCTCAATCGCTCGGCGATTTCGCGGCTTTCGGCGTCGTCTGACGCGGACAAGACGTCGCGCAACTCTTTTTTGAACGAGCGACCAAGTTGCAACGCAAAGTCTTCAAATAGATAAAGATAAGAGTTGGCGACCGCCGACCAAGACTCGACGGCGTCCGTCGGTTGGAACGGAATTTCTCGTTCCTTAACTTTTGCGATAAGTTCCGTTCCAAGGCGGGTTAACTCCGTCTTTTCTTCCGGCGTTAACGTCGGAGGATCGCGGCGCGGGAGACGCCCGTCGGCGACGCGGTTGGCGACGGATTGCAGCGCGTTGAAGAATCGGCTCGCAACGATCGTTTGTTCGGTTAGCGCGACGCGGAGGGCGGTTTCGTTGTTCGGCGACGCGTTGTAAACCGCTTTTTCCTTGGCGGCAATCGTTCGCAACGCGTCGAGATTATTCGCTTTGCCGAGGAGACCGATCGCCCGTTGAAAATGTTGGTTTCGTTGGGGTTGCGTTAGCGACGTGTCGTCGGCGAGCTTCAAAAGAACGGTCGCGATCGCCGGAGCCAATTCGCTCTGCTCCGGAGAAAGAAGTTCGACCGGGAGCGCGTTTTTTCCGGGCTTAAACGAAGGACGAGCGCGGAGTTCCGCGAACAAAACTTCCAAGCGCTTTTGGTAAAATTCGGTCGTTTCGCCGTCCGGAATTTCGAGGAGCGTTGCGTCGAACGCGGCGACGGCGGCCCGCGGTTCGTCGGCGCGAAGCGAAGGAACGGAAACGACGGCGTCGAACGCGGTCGAAGCGGCGGCGAAAGTCGCGTAAAAAACAGCGGCGCGTAGTAATCGGCGGCGCGACATGGCAAACTCCTTAAAAGGCAAGAGAAACGCGAATCAAAACGACGCGGCGTCAAACGACGGCTTTAGTGCGCGCGTCAAAGCGGGACGCGGCGTCGCGGCGACGTTAAGTAAAATGATAACGCGTCCCAAAGGCGACGTCAAGTAAATTTTTGAAAATTCGACAAAATTTCGCAAAATTTTTTGACTCGGCGTCGCGGCGAGAAAAGAAAGCGCGAAAGAAAAAGGAACGCCGACGAAAAACGCCGCCCGTTTCGACTTGAAACAAGCGGCGTTGCGAAACGTTAAATCGCGTAAAATAACGCGTTACCAGCCGAGGAATTCGGCGGTTTCGCGGCGAAATTCTTGCGGAAGCGCGACCGTGCCGCCGTCGTGAACGCCGCCGTTGCCGACGATCAACTTCGCGCGGACGCCCGCCTTGCGCAGTTCGTCGAAAAGGAGCGCGCTTTGGCTTAGCGGAACGATCGTATCGTCCGTGCCGTGAAGGATTAACGTCGGCGCGAAATCGCCGTCGACGGCGTGTAGCGGCGAGTATTTCTTGGCGCGCTCCATTAAGTCGGCGTAAACTGGCGACGTCTTATCGTCGGCGTCCGCTTTTTTGACGTTAAACGCGACGTAAATGCAGTCGACCGCTTCTCTTGAGATGCGTTCGAAGACGAGCGGGAAGTCGGTCGGGCCGTAAAACTCGACGACTTGTTGGACTTGCCCGGAAACGTCGAGGTTGTCGCCGACTTCGTAAACGCTTTTCGCGTCGGAGATTCCGAGCGTCAGCGAGAGGTGCCCGCCGCTCGAGTAGCCGCCCGCGGTGAAATTGTTCGGGTCGAGACCGTATTTGTCGGCGTTTTTGCGCAAAAAACGAACCGCCGCGCGGACGTCCTCCATCGGGGCCGGGAAAGGCGCTTCGTTGATCGGACGGTGCGAAACGCTGGCGATCGCGCAACCGCGGTCGAGGACGCCGAGCCAACGCCAAAAGCCGCCGTCGCCGGGGTTTCCGGAGTACCAACAGCCGCTGTCGAGGTAGATGTAAAGGGGCGCGTTTTGGACCGGAGCGCCGTCTTTCAGCGGGAGGAACAGGTTCAACTTGATTTCGCGGTCGCCGACTTTCTTGTAAACGACGTCGGAGACTTGTTGAAATTTCGGCTCGTCGGCGTTAAGCGTCGAAACGGCGGCGTTTGCGAAGACGAACGTCGCGGCGCAAAGCGCTAAGGTAAGAAAACGAAAAATGCGCATAAACGGTTCCTAAACGGGAAAAATAAAAAGGTTGCGAAGGTGAAAAGACGCGCCGTTCTCGTTCGCGGCGAACGAAAACGGCCGTTTGGAACTTAAACGTTGAAAACACAGGAGAAAACGCGGCGTTACTCGGCGTCGGATTCGGCGACTTCTTCCGTTTTTTCTTCTTGTTCTTCCGACTCGGCGTTTTCGTCGGTTTTCTCGTCGGTTTGCGACGCGGCGTCTTCGTCGACTTCCTCGACGATTTCGGACGTTTCGCGCCAAGGCTTATCTTCTTCGTAGGAAGCGAGTTCCGACTTGAGGTTGTCGAGGCTTTCGTGTTTTTCTTTTTCGCCGAGTTCGACCGCTTTGCGAGCCCATTCGCGCGCTTTTTCGAAGTCGCCGAGTTCCGCGTGCGCCGACGCGAGCGTGCTCAAAATATGCGCTTCGGCGTAAAACGTGATTTCGCAGGCGGAAACGGCCATTTCAAGGGCGCGTTTGCCGTCGCGGAGTTTGTCGTCCGGGCAGGTCGCGAGGAGCCAAGCGTAATTGTTGAGGACGCCGGAATCGGCCGGGTTCAGTTTGAGGATGCGTTCGTAAACCTCGGCGGCTTTTTCCCAATGTCCGAACATAAGTTCCATATCGGCGAGGGTTCGGAGGAAATCGATCGACTCCGGCTTCTTTTCGAGTTCGGCGTTCAACATTTTCAACGCGGATTTGTAAAGGCCTTTTTTCGCGGTCGCGTACGCGATTTGAGCGACGGCGTCGTCTTTGTGTTCTACGTGGCGTCGCAGTTGTTTGAAAATGCGAATCGCGTCGTCGTATTTCTCCATTTGAAGGTAGATAACGCCCTTGAGGCGAGTCGCCGTCGCGACGTCCATTCCTTGGCGCAACGATTTGTTGACGTCGGCGAGCGCTTTGTCGTAATCTTTCGCTTGGAGGTAAAGGACGGCGCGGAAGTAGTAAAGTCCGGGCGCGTCGAACTTTTCGATCAGCTTCGTGAAGTTTTCGATCGCTTCGTCGTGTTTGCCGAGCGCGGCCAAGAATTGACCTTTTTCGATTTGAACGAGAATGTTGTCGCCGGCGTCTTTCGTCGCTTCGTCGAAGAGGGCGCGCGCTTCGTCGACTTTCCCGGCTTCGGCGAGGATATTCGCTTTAAGTTTTTTGAAATCGACGTTTTCCGGTTCGAGGGAAAGCGCTTTGTCGATTTGTTCGAGCGCGGCGTCGGGGCGATTGACGGCGAGGTATTGCGCGGCGAGTCGCGAGCGAATTTCGGCGGCTTCCGGAGCGAACTCGAGGCCTCTTTCGAGGAGCGCAAGCGCTTCGCGCGTCGAGGTTTCGAGTTCGGAGCGGAAGAGAAGCGCGAGCGTTTTCGCTTCGACTTCGAGATCGGGCGCTTCGAGCGCGGCGTCGAACGCTTTTTTCGCGTCGTCGGTTTTGTCGGCGAGCGCTAAAAGCCGTCCGAGCGCGAGTTGCGCGAGCGGGATTTCCGGCGTTTCGGCCAGCGCCGCTTGGAGGTCGCCGATCGCGTTATCGCGAAGCTCTTCCCAACCGCGCGGGAGTTGGTCGATCGGAAGTTCCGGGTTTAAAAAGAGTTGCGCGACGCCCAAGCCTCGGTCGAGCCGCGACGAAAGAACGAGTTGTTTCGCAAATTCGGCGTTGACTTCGTCGAGCCCCTTCTTTTGCGCTTCTTCGCAAAGGCGGATCACTTTCGAGAGATCGAGGAGGTTCGCGGCGGAGAGCTTCAACTCGGTCGCGAGATTCAGCAAGTCTTCCGCCGACATTTCTTTAGGATCGCCGTCGAGTTGAGCTTCGAGCGCTTGGTCGAGCGTTTGACCGTCCGACGCGTCGGTTTCGTCGGTTTTCTCGTCGTCGCCGTCGAGTTCTTCTTCGGATTGAATTTCGTCGTCGGACGGCGTTTCTTGCGACTCTTGCGCGGTTTGCGTTGGAACGTCGGCGTCTTGCGCGAAAACGAACGGCGAACCGAACGTCAACGCGGCGCTCGTCGCCAAAACGGCCGAAATATTTTTCCAAGATCGGGACATCTTTTCTTCCTTCAATCGTTTTTCTTAAACGGGGATGGCGCGGACGCGGGCGCTTGTCGGCGAGTAATCGGGCGAACGAGCGAGCCGAGCGTCGGCGGGGCGGGCGCGCGTCGGCGACGAGCGGAGACCGTCCCTCGATTTATTTTACAGTCTTTGGCGGCGAAAGACAAGACGACTTTTTATTTTTCTTGAAACGGATATTGAACCGAAAAACAAAAAACGCGATTTCGACGGCGAAAATAAGGGGTCGCGACGTTTGTAACGTCGGGGCGGCGACTTTTTTCGCGTTTGAACGGGCGCTTTGCGGAACGGCGGCTCTTGCGAAAACCGTTAAGCGCCGATATAATAAATAAGGAGCGGTTCGTCGAGACGCGTCGCTTCGTCCGTCGTCGCTCGCGTTTGTCGGGGAACGACGGGGACTTTTGCCGATTCAAAGAATTAACGTTAATTTTCGTCGCGACTTTCGCGGCGTTTTGAGGTTCGAACGATGTTGATTGGTCCGGTTTTCGCCCGCGAGGCGACGATCGCTCCGCGGCGCGACAAAACTTACGTCGGTCGCGGCGTGTACGGCGGTTTCCTTTTGTTGACGGTTAGCGCCGCTTGGTTGGCGACGACCGGAACGCAGCGCGTCGAGGACGTCGGCGACTTCGCGCGGTTCGGTTCCGCGCTCTTCGGTTTGCTCGCGCCGCTTCAAGCGGTCGTTATGTTGTTTTTCGGCGCGATGTTGGCCGCGGCGGCGGTCGGGCAAGAAAAAGACCGCAAAACGTTGCTGCTCCTCTTGTTGACGCGACTTTCGAACAGCGAGTTGGTGCTCGGGAAGCTGGCGTCGGCGCTGTTGCAAATTTTGACGTTTTGGTTCGTCTCCGCGCCGATTTTTTTAGCGGTCGCGCTTCTCGGCGGCGTTTCTTACGCGCAAATCGCTCGGGTGTTGGTCGCGACGCTCTTCGCGATGGCGGCGGCGGGGTCGCTCGGCTCCTGCTTGGCGCTTTGGCGCGATAAGACGTTCCAAGCGCTTTCGTCGACGATTCTGACGCTGGCCGTTTGGCTCGGCTTTTGGGAAATCGTCGGATTCGGCGTTCTCGGAGCGACTTGGGGCGGCGTTTCGACCGAAGCGCTCGCGTCGGCGGCGAGTCCTTGGCGAGCGGTCGTCTTGGCGGCGCGTCCGGACGGGGCGACGATAACGTCCGTTTGGGCGGCGTTGGCGCCGATCGCGCCGTTCCTCGGCGTTAGCGCGGTTCTGACGGCGGCGATCAACGGCGTCGCGATCGCGATGGTTCGCGTTTGGAACCCGTCCCGCGAAACGCTGAAAAACGCGACCGGCGAACAAGACACTTGGCGTCAAGAGGCGGTGCAAGCCCGACTCGACCGCGAAGCCGCCGAACGCCGACGCGGGCAAAACGCCGACGAGAACCCCTATTCCGACTTGGCCGACAACCTCTTCGCCGTCGAGGAAACGCTCTCCGACGTCGAAGCGCGCGAGGGGCGCAACGAACTCGCGGCGGTCGCGAAAGCGGTCGTCGACGAGAAGCGCGGCGAAAAGGGCGCCGTCGACAACGTGTTGGCGCTCGGTTCGCTCGGCGGAATCGGAACGGCGCCCGCGACCGACTCCGGAACGTCGGCGAAGGCGGAAAAAGCCGGGTTCGACGCCCGCGGGCTCCGCGAAAACCGCTCGACGCGATCCGGCGTCGCGACGGAAGAATCGATCGCGACCGGCGTCGCGCCGCAGGGGAAATACGCCGTCGACCCGTCCGTTTCGTCGAGCGGGAAAGCGCGCGAAGTTTGGGACAACCCGATTCTTTGGCGCGAGGTGCGGACGCGAGCGTACGGCGCGCGAACGTTTGTCGCAAGAATCGTTTACTTCCTTTTGTTCTGCGTCGCGGCGTTTTCGCTGCATACGACGCTCGAAGCGACCGCGTTTCCGACCTTTGCGCAACTGGCGGCGCCGACGATTCCGCTGATTCTGCTTTCGATGTTCCTCCTGAACGCGCAGGCGATCGCGTCGATGACGTCGGAGCGCGACTTGGGGGCGTTCGTCTTGCTTTTGGCGAGCGATTTGTCGCCGAAGGAATTTGTGTACGGGAAACTTCTCGGCGCGTTTTACAACATGAAGGAAGCGGTTGTTTTCCCGTTATTGCTTTGCGGTTACTTAGGTTGGAAGGGCGCGGTCGAGCCGTCGACGGCGGTTTATCTCTTCTTGGGGATTTGCGTTTTGTACCTCTTCGTCGCGACGATCGGGGTGCATATCGGCCTGCAATACGAGAACACTCGGAGCGCGGCGGCGACGAGCTTGGGCGTCGTTTTCTTCTTGTTTATCGGCGTCGCGGTCTGCATGTGGACGATGCTGGCGTTTAGCGGTTCGTTTGAAGCGCAACTCCAACCGTTCTTGGCGTTTATGTTGGGCGGCGGCGTCGGGCTTTACGTCGCGCTCGGCGCTCGCAACCCGTCGAAGGCGCTGGCGGTCGCGTCGTTTATTTTACCCCCGGCGACTTTTTACGCGGCGACGAGTTTCTTGCTCGGAAAACCGGCGCTGGTCTTTATTTCCGTCGCGGCGGCGTACTTCTTCGCGTCGTTGGCGATGTTAATCCCGGCGGTCGACGAGTTCGACGTCGCGACCGGTCGCTCGACGGCGGATTGACGCTAAGTCGAAACGACGGCGTGTTGAAAGCGTCGAAACGGGGGCTTGCGAACCCTCGTTTCGGCGTTTTTTTTTGTTTTTTTTGAAAAATTTGCCGAATTTTGGAATTTTTTCGCGCAAATTCCCTTTTTCCGCGTTCTTGATCTTGGCGGCGACGCCGTTTTATGCGAAGATAACGCCTGAAACGGTTTCGCGTTTGCGTCGCTTTTACGTATTTGAGTAAACAACATTCTTGTCAAGGTAAATAAAATGAGAAAAATGGAAAAACAGCGGAAAGTCGGTCGGCTCGCGACGATGTTGGCGACGCTCTCGGCGGCGCTCGCGGTCGCGACGAACGGAACGCAGGGAACGCTTGGAAAATATAACGTCGCGTCGGCGCAAGAAGCGGCGCAAAACGAACGGGCGATCGTCGCCGAAGCGGCGGAAGCGAGCGTCGCGGCGAGCGGAACGGACGAACGGTTCGAAACGCCTCGCGGCAAAGCGTTTTTCGTCGCGGCGGACGATTACGGCAAGAGCGCGACGGCGCTTCCCGGGGCGCGAAAGGACGTCGAAAGCCTCAAAGCGCGACTCGTCCAGTTTGGGTTCGCCGAAAGCGATATTACCGTCCTGAAAACCGGCGGCGATTTCGCGGATTATCCGACCAAAAGACACGTCGAAGAGCGCTTCGAAGCGTTTATCGAAAGTCTTGAACCGGGAGACTTTGCGTTCGTTTACCTCAGCGGACACGGCCTCCAAGCGAGCGATACGAACGAGGCGTTTTTTGTTCCGATCGACGTCGCGCCGAGCGACCTGTTGGGAACGTCCGTGTCGATCGACGCGATGACGGCGGCGCTCGAAAAGAGCGACGCGAAGTTCCGTTGGCTGGTCGTCGACGCTTGCCGCAACGATCCGACTAATCCGGGCAAGTCGTTATTTGGGGTGCGAGCGCTCGGCGCGAAGGATTTGACCGACCCGATCTCCGCGCCCGATTCGACGTCGGTCTTGCAAAGTTGCCAACCCGGTAGGAGCTCTTTCGAAGTGAAAGACGGCAACGGGCTCTTGACGATGAGTTTGTTGGAGGCGCTCGACCAAAACGTCGCGCTAGCGGACGCGAACGGCGACGGCGCGCTCGGGTTTGGCGAGATGGTCGAATACGTAACGGCGCGAACGGACGCGTTGGCCCGCGAGCATTTTAACGCGGCGCAGAAACCGACGCTAAGCGGACAAACCGAGGACTTTATCCTGATGGCTTACGGCGATTTGTCGACGGAGGACTGGCGGCGCGCGAACGCTCTTTATTTGGAAGGGAGCGCTTTGCGGAAGGAGAAACGCTGGACGGAGGCGGCGGCGAAAATCGGCGAAGCGTTGGAGATCGCGGAGCTCGAGGCGTGCCGTTGGGAGGCGGGAACGATCGCCGAGGTTTTAGCGTTGCAAGAGGCGGCGAAGGAAGCGGAAGCGGCGTTCAAAGCGGCGGAGACGGCGTTTCGAACGGCGGAAGAGGCCGCGTCGAAAGCGAAGTGGAAGCGGGGGGATGTTCCGCCCCCGCCGACGGGAGGATGGTCGAACGCCCCGGCGGGAACGCTTAAGACGTTGAAAGTCAACGATATCGAATACCGCTTCCATTATTGCCCTGCTGGGGAATTTACGATGGGAAGCCCGGCGAGCGAAAGCGGTCGCGGCTCCGACGAAGGTCCGCAACGCAAGGTAACGCTCGACGGTTTCTGGATGCAGGAAACGGAAGTAACGCAGGCGATGTGGAAAGCCGTAATGGGCTCGAACCCGAGCCAATTTACTTCGAGCGAACGCAACCCGGTGGAGAATGTTAGTTGGACCGATTGCCAAGAGTTTGTTAAGAAGTTGAATTCCCTTGGCGTCGCGCCGCGGGGTTTCCAGTTCCGTTTGCCTAGCGAAGCGGAATGGGAATACGCTTGCCGTGCGGGCGCGGCGGGGCCTTACGCAGGCTCTAGCTTAGACGCGCTCGGTTGGTACGACGATAATTCCGGCGATCGCACGCACGAGGTCGGAACGAAGAGGGCGAACGGTTGGGGTTTGTACGATATGCACGGCAACGTTTGGGAATGGTGCGAGGATTGGTATGACGAGCGATATTACGAAAAATCGAATAATATTCAAAATCCGATTAACGTAACACAGGGCTCGATCCGGGTTTTGCGCGGCGGTTGCTGGAACTTCAACGCCGGGAGCTGCCGGTCGGCCAATCGGGGCGCCTACGGCCCGACGTACCGGGACTACTACTACGGTTTCCGTCTCGCCCTAGTTCGGTCGAGCTCTAGTAGCAAGTAAGGACGCTTCGCGTCCTTTCCAGGTTAAGCGTTTACGATCGAGCAAGGTCGCGCGAGCGCCTCAAGCGCCGCCGACCGTAAACGCGCCTGGAGCGGATTCGACTTTCTAGGCGAATCTTGGGCGGGGGGATTAACGGTCGCGGCGCTCCTTAACCCGATAGGACGCCGACGCCGAGCGGAGGAAATGGGAAAAACGTTTTTGCGCGAGTTTCCGGAACGGCGCGCGTCGCGGCAAATCGTTTTTTTTATTTTTTCGGCGCCGTCGCGCTTTTACGAACGGTTCGGATCGGCAATCGAACGGCGAACCGACCGCGACGAACGGGGCGCGCCTTATCCGTTGTTGTATTTGAAGTTGCGTCGCCTGTCTTGGGAACGCGTCGCGTCGACAAACGCTCGCGCTGAAAACGTCGAAACGGAGTTTGCGAAACCTCGTTTCGGCGTTTTTTTATGAGCGTAGGACTTTTAATAAATGATTTTTGCGGCAAAATGGGATTTGAGAGAAATAAAAGAATTGCCTCGGTTTGTTCGAATAACGAGGCAAGAAACTTGCTGCGGAGACGCGTAACGATGGGAAAAACACGCTTTGGAGAACGATAAGAAAAACTTGCGCGACTTGCGGAATCGCGACGGCGGCGACGATCGCTTGGGGCGCGTCGTCGAATCCGAACGTTTCCGAGGAGGCGCGACCGACTTCGCGTTCGACCTTGGAACAGGGAGAGAACGCGGACGTCGCTTGGGATTCGACGACGGAGGCGGGAAAGCGCAAGTCTTTTAAAATCAACGGCGTCGAGTTTGCGTTTCGCTATTGCTCGGGCGGAGTTTGGACGCTCGAAACCGAAGCGACGCTAGCGATGGCGTCGGCGCTCCTTGGAGAAAAGGCGGGCGAGAAAACGTCGTCCGAAACGTCTTTGGCGGAATTTGCGCAAAGATTGACGGTAAATGAAACGACGCCTTTCGTCGTTCGCGTCGACGAATGGCGCGACTTTGTTAACGCGTTGAACGAAAAGGGGATATTGCCGGACGGAATGGTCTTTCGTCTACCGACTTTCGACGAATGGACGAACGCGTGTTTGGCCGGACGTTCCGTTCCTTCCGGCGACGCTTTGTACGCTTACGCGTGGTTTAAAAAGAATTCGGAGGGGCGCGCATAACGTCGGAGGCTTAAAGCCGAACGCTTGGGGACTTTACGATACGCTCGGCAACGTCGCCGAATGGTGCGAGGCGGAGGCGATTTCGGGAGATTACGAACCGTGGGAAACCAGGTTGCCGAACCCCGGCGTCGCGGGCGGCGCTTGGGATTCCGAGCCCGGTTTCGACGAGGTCGGCGTGAAGTGGGACGGCGGCGGGTGGGCGCGGCAAATTAACGGATGTTCGCCGCAAATTATAGAATATCGATACGCGCGTTATAGCGGGGCTCTACCGCGAGACTTGGCCGTCGAGGCGGAAGCGCGACGGCAAAAGGAGGCGAAACACGGGTTTCGCGTTGTCGCGGCGCCGAGCGTTTTAGGCGTCTGGGGAACGATTCCGAAAGAAGCGGGAACGCGGGAAACGCTTAACGTCGACGGCGTTGAGTTCGCGTTTCGCTATTGCCCGATGGGAACGTTTACGACGGGGGGCAATTTGTACGGGAACGACAAGTGGGACGACGAGCGTCGCGACGAGGACGAAGGGTTGCGCGAGGCGACGTTAACGCAAGGTTTTTGGACGCTCGAAACCGAAACGACGCGTGAAATGTGGGAAGCGATGATGTTGGAACCGGGGAACGTTCCGACGCCGTCGGCGCAATTGCGCGAACCGGTCGCGAACATTAGTTGGGAGGAGTGTCAACGTTTCCTCGCTAAATTGAACGCCGCGAATTTGTTGCCGTCGGGGTTTGAGTTCCGTTTGCCGACCGAAGCCGAATGGGAGTACGCCGCTCGCGCGCAGGAAGGCGATTGGGAAAACCTTGGCGAACCGTCGGTTATGAGACAGAGGGCGCTTCTTCCGCCGGAAGTATTAAAAGAAAAAATAGAAAAAGACCTGGAAGAACAACGAGAAGCGCGGCGCCGAAAGCGAGAGACGCGGTCGTGGAACGCCGAAAATTCGAGCGGGCGCGCGCATGACGTCGGAGAGAAAGAGCCGAACGCTTGGGGGTTTTACGATACGCTCGGCAACGTGTGCGAGTATTGCTCCGACTGGTACGTCGCGAGCGGAGGCTCCGAGGTCGATCCGACGGGGCCGACGACGGGCGACGAACGCGTCGTTCGGGGCGGTTCGTGGCGAGACGAGCCGGCGAGATGCCGTTCGACGTTGCGCAGAACCGCTCCGCCGACCGAGCGTTACGAGGTTTGCGGTTTCCGTTTCGTGATCGCTCGAAAGCGTTGACGCCGCGCGACCGGGGCGAAGGGCGAAATTTGACGTCGCGTTTGAGAGAGAACGGGAGAAACGGAAGTGAAAACGAGAAAATAACGACGGCGTTGGCGGCGGTTAAAGTTCGCGCCAAACGTCCGGGCCGAGGTTGAACGTCGCGAGGGCGTATCCGGGGGACGTTTCTCGTTCGAGGACGAGAAGCGCGCCGATTTCCGGACGTTTCGCGCAGAACGCCGCCGTTTTTTCCGGGCCGAGAACGAAAAACGCCGTCGAAAGCGCGTCCGCCTCCGTCGCGGTCGGGGCCAAGACGGTCGTCGAGAGGACCCCGGTCGCTCGAAAAATTTTTCGAAGAAATTTTCAAGAATATTTTAAAATTTTTGCTCCCGCTTCGCTCTATATAGCGTAGAGAGGACGCGACGAAAAGGACAAGCGTTAATTGTTCGAACTTTCGCGCGCCGATTGTTAAACTAAAAGGAGGAAATGCAATGGGAGTTGAAAAAATTTTGGTCGGTCTTGCCGATTCGCTTGCGGGCGGCAACCCCTTGACGCGAAAAATTCTTACCGCGAACGAAATTAATCCCGCGGTAAAAACGAAAGTCGCCGAGCTTACTTACGGCGACGGAGACGGCGTCCTCGAGTGGGAGGACGTTGAGACGGCCGTCGAAACCGTCGGCGACAAAATCGGCGATATTATTACGACTATAGCCGAGTGGTTCTAAACGTTGGCGGCGGTTAGAGTTCGCGCCAAACGTCCGGGCCGAGATTGAACGTCGCGAGGGCGTATCCGGGGGACGTTTCTCGTTCGAGGACGAGAAGCGCGCCGATTTCCGGGCGTTTCGCGCAGAACGCCGCCGTTTTTTCCGGGCCGAGAACGAAAAACGCCGTCGAAAGCGCGTCCGCCTCCGTCGCGGTCGGGGCCAAGACGGTCGTCGAGAGGACGCCGGTCGTCGGGTAGCCGGTGCGCGGGTCGACGACGTGCGAGTAACGCTTGCCGCCGCAACGGAAAAACTGGTACGTCGAGCCGGACGTGCCGAGCGCGCGGTCGCGGAGGAAGATTTCGCCGATTCGCCGCTCCGGGAAAAGCGGGTGCGCGACGCCGATCGTCCAACCCGGAAAACGTCGGGCTTTAGAGAGCGTCGCCAAGCGCTCCGTTTCCGCGTCCGGACGCAAAAATTCCGGAATCAACGCTTCGACCGCCTCTTCGTCGTCTCGACGCGACGTCCTGCGACGCCGCCCGCTCTCTTCGTCGAATTCCGGGTCGTCGTCTTCGTCGGTCGCGCCGCCGCGCGACTTGGCGTCGTTGGAAGCGGAGAACGCGCTCAAACCTTGCGTTAAAACGGTTTCGACCGCGGAGCCGAACGCGAAAACGGCGTTTTGGGGGAAGACGTCGGAACGCGTCGCGTTCGTTTCTTTATTGCGGTTTTCGTCGTCGCTTTCGTCGGATTCTTCGTCGGCAAAGTCGCCGAAAACGAAAAGATCGTCGTTGAGCCGCCCGCCGCGAGCGACGCAACCGCTTTTCCCGCCTTGGATTAGGAAGTCAGTTTGCCCGCCGTCGAGGAGCTTTAGCGCGGCGGCGTCGAGCGCGATTCCTTTCCCGATCGCGCCGAAATTCAACTCGACGCCCTCTTCGTCGAACGCGATCGACCGCTCGACTTCGTCGAGTTGCAAATGCCGAGTTCCCGAGAGTTGGAGCGCGCGTTCGACAACCTCCGGAGCCGGAAACGCGCCGTCCCGCTTCGCGAATCCCCAAGCGCGCCAAATCGGGGCCGCCGCGACGTCGAACGCGCCTTCCGTCTCTTCCGAAAAGCGAATCGCCGTTTCGAGCCAACCCCAAAACTCCTCGTCGACGCGAACGTTAAGCTCCGACGCCAAAAGATTTACGCGGCTCGCAAGCGTCGTCGGACGGAAAATCGACAGGACGTTTTCAACGCGGTCCACCTCGTCGAGCGCGTCGAGCGCCGCGTCGGCCCCGGAGTCGTCGCGGGTCGCGTTGAGCGAAACTTCGAAATCGGACGCCATCGCCGCGCGACGGTAAACGGTCAGCGGGCCGCTCGGGAAAATCGGCATTGCGGGAACTCCGGAAAGCGGGGGAAAGGGGAAAAACGGAGAAAACGAAGGAACGGTAACGCGTTAGTCGGCGGAGGTTGCGTCGAGCGGTTCGAGCAAAACGACCGCCTGCGCTTCGATCGCTTCGAGCCGACCGACCGGGCCGACGTGTTCGCCGGTCTTCGCCTTGACGTTGACTTGGCCGGGGTCGACGCCGAGAATCGCCGCGATTCGGTTGCGCATCGTTTCTTTAAGCGGGCCTAATTTCGGACGTTGCGCCGAAACGACGCAGTCGAGGTTCGAAACTTGCCAACCGGCTTCCGCGACCGCTTCGTTGCAGAGCGCGAGGATTTCGCCGGAGTCGCGCCCCCGGTTTTCCTCGGCGGTATCGGGGAAAAGTTCGCCGATATCGCCCAACCCGGCGGCGCCGAGGAGCGCGTCGGCGACGGCGTGTAACAAAACGTCGGCGTCCGAATGCCCGAGCAGCGACTTCGAAAACGGAATCGAAACGCCCCCCAAACGGAGCGAAACGCCTTCGGTGAAACGGTGCAGGTCGCACCCGAACCCGATTCGATATTTCATTGTCGATTCTCCTTGCGGACGTTTTAAACGCCGCCGTTAAAAGGTTTTAGTTGGCTTTGCGTTTCGGCTGCGACGCGGCGTCGTCGGCGTTGGATTCGTTTTCGCCGTCGACGGTTTGCGCGGCGGCGACGGCGGTCGCGGCGTCGGTCGGCTCCGCTTCCCGCTCTTTTTTCCGCTCTTTGAGGGCGAGAATTTCGAGTTGCGCCGCGTTCCAAAGGTTGTGCCACAAGACGTAAAGCGTCGGGCCGAGCGCGACGACCGGGTCGGCGTACAGGGCCGCGAAGTAAATCGCCGCGCCGGTGTTCTTTTGCCCGAGCGTTTGGCTCGCTTCCGGTCGGAAGTCCCGTTCTCCAACGAGATAGCCCAGTCCGAAATTCAGCGCGCAAACGACGAGCGACAAAGCGCCGATTTCAAGCAAAATCGTCGAGCGGACGTCGTTGGCCGGGTCGGCGATAAAAGTCGTCGCCTTCGCCGCGATGATCGTTACCATCGCGACCCAAGCGCCGAACGTTACGTTCTTTAGGCGCGCCGTCCAACCTTGCGACGCCGGGTAAAGCGCCCGAACGATTCGAGCGGCGATAATCGGCGCGACGACGACCGAACCGACGTTCGACGCGACGTCGAGGAACGCTCCGGAAACCGGCTTGCCGAGAACCCAAGGCAAAAGTGTCGGGAGCGCGACCGCGAAACCGAACGTCGTCAGCAACAGCCCGGCGACGATGTATTCGACGTCGCGTTTCAAAAAGCCGCCGACCGCGGGCGCGGCGGTCGCCGTCGGCGCGATCGCGGTGAAAAACGCCGTCAACGCGAACGTTTCCGCGTCGAAAAGTCGAAAAAGCTCGCAACCGACGACGGCGCCGCCGAGGTTCAGCGCCAAAATCGCCCAATGGCTCCGCCGCAACCGCAACTTCGGGAACTCCAATTTCAGGAAGACCGCGAAGAGCATAAAGCGGACGAACCAAGGAATCGCCCAAGCGAGCGCGGCCCCTTGCGGGAAGAGATAACCGACGACGAACGCTCCGAGGAGCGCGAGCGGACGCAACGACGACGCCATTTTTGCCTCGTTTTCGATTTTCGTTTAAATTATCGGCGGCGTTCGCGGGGGGAAGTCGGCGCAACGCGAACGGCGCGGCGGTCGAAACGACTCGGCCCGTCGAAGCCGCGAATCTTTTTCATTATTTCCGCTTAACGCGATTCGTCAATCGGCGGCGGCGAAAAATTTGGTCGTTTTTTGCGAAATTTGCTTGAAAAACGGCGAAGAATCCGTTATCCTATACGTCGCGGGAGCGTTTTGTCGGCGCGGTTTAGCGTCGTTCGTCGCTTTCCGACGGCGCGTTTTGCGCTTTTTTGATAATTTGCGGAATTTGCGGGGTTCGCGCAAAAAAGTCGCCGAGCGTTTCGGCGAACGCGAATCGCCGTTGGGACGTTATTTTTAAAGGGGCGGCGATGTTTTTAGTCGAAAGTTTCGGGCTGGCGGTCGCGTTTTGCGTCGTTACGATGTTGTGCTGGGGGTCTTGGGCGAACGCTCAAAAGTTGGTCGACTCGAAATGGCGTTACGAGCTGTTTTATTGGGATTACGTCTTCGGCGTCGTCGCGGCGGCGCTGATTTTCGGCTTGACGATGGGGTCGAACGGCGAACTCGGGCGTTCGTTCTGCGCCGACTTGAAGCAAGCGAACGGCGCGGCGATCGGTTGGGCGTTCGCGGGGGGCGTCGTTTTTAACATCGCGAACATTTTGCTCGTCGCGGCGATCGCGATCGCCGGGATGTCGGTCGCGTTTCCGGTCGGGATCGGTTTGGCGCTGGTTCTCGGCGTGTTGTGGAATTACATCGCGAACCCGGCGGGCTCCGGCGACTCGACGCTTCTTTTCGTCGGCGTCGGCTTGGTAACGTTGGCGATTATTACGAGCGCGCTTTCGTATCGCAAACGCGACGCGGCGCTTCAAGCGGAAGGCGGCGAAAAGAAGCCGATCGGCAAGGGGCTGACGCTCGCGGTCGTTTGCGGCGTTTTAATGTCGCTCTTTTCTTATTTTGTCGCGAATTCGATGGCGAAAGTCGAGTTGGACGGCGCGCTGATCGATCCGACGTTCGAAAACCTTGCGAAAGCGGCCGAAGTCGGCGCGGGATTGGAAGCCGGCAAGATGGGCCCGTACGCGGCGAACATGTGCTTCGCGCTCGGCGTGTTGATTAGCAACTTCTTCGTAATGCCGTATTTGATGAAAAAGCCGTTCGTCGGCGAACCGGTCGAAAAGGGCGCCTATTTTAAGGGGTCGCTCCGCAATCACTTCTGGGGCTGGATCGGCGGCGCGGTTTGGGCGGTCGGGATGACGTTTAGCGTCGTCGCGGCGGGCGCGGTCTCGATGGCGATCGCGTACGGGCTCGGCCAAGGCGCGACGCTCGTTTCGGCGATTTGGGGCGTCTTCATTTGGCGCGAATTTAAGGGCGCGTCAAAGGACGTCGTTCGGATGTTGGCCGCGATGTTCGTTTTCTTTGTCGTCGGTTTGGGCTTGATTATCGGCGCGAAAATAGAAACGCCCGCCGCCGAACCGACCGACGAAGCCGCCGCCGTCGCGACGGTCGAAGGGGAAGCGGAAGCGACCGAAACCGCCGTCGACGCGCTCGTCGGCGACGAAACCGCGACCGAAGCGGAAGCGGGCGAACCGGCGGAAGCCCCGGCGGTCGAAGAATCGGCTCCGGCGGAAGCCCCGGCGGTCGAGGAATCGGCTCCGGAAGCGGAACCCGCCGCTTGAACCGGTCGAGCGTTTCGACTTAACGCTTAAATAACGAAAAGACGCCGCGTTCCCGAAAAGGACGCGGCGTTTTTTCTTGCCTGTTTTGCGCGGTTTGCCCGGTTTGACGTTTCGAGCGGTCGACCGAAACCGGTTTAACCGATAAACGCGACTCTGTTTTTTAAGTCGGACGGTTAAAATCGGTCAAACGGCGGCGCTCGAAATCGGCTCGACCGATTAAAGCGACTCGATTTTCAGCTCGTTGGCGGCCAAGAACGCTTCCGACTCCGCCTTCGTGAAGACGCTGCGGGTCGCGCTGCCGTCGCGAACGCAACTCATTCCTTGCGCGCTCGCTCGGCGAACCGTTTCGACCGGGTCGCAACCGTCGAGAACCGCCGAGACGAAGCCCGCCGCAAACGCGTCGCCGGAACCGGTGCCGCCGACGAACTCGACCGGGAAAATATCGGCGCGGAACTTCTCGTTCGCCGAGTAATAAATCGAACCGTCGCCGCCGCAAGTAACGACGCAAGTCTTGGCGCCCGCGTCGACGAAGAATTTCGCCTGCTCGACCGGGTCGGTTTTGCCGCAAATAACGCGCGCTTCGTCGTCGTTCGGGAGGAAGTAGTCGACGTAAGGAAGGAGCGGCTCGATCGCCGGCCAATACGGTCGATTTCCGTACAAAACGACGTCCAAAATCGTCTTCCCGCCGCGCGCTTGGAACGCCTTCAAATACTCGACCGTCGCGGCCGACTCGAGCGGCGGAATCATCAGAAAGCCGCCGATGTAAAGGACTTCCGATTCTTCCGTCCAAGCGGTCGGGATATCGTCGAGCGAAAATTGCGCGTTCGCGCCGGTCGTGCTGACGAAGCGGCGGTCTTCCCCTTTGACGTTGACGATCAGCGAGCAACCGGGCCCGGCGTTCGGAACGCGGCGGACGCCGGAGAGGTCGATCAACGGGTCTTGGAGCGCCGAAAAGACGAAATCGCTGAACGCGTCGTCGCCGACGCAGCCGCAGAGTCCGGTCGGAACTTCAAGTTTCGCAAGGTTAAGCGCGACGTTCGACGCGCAGCCGCCGAGCGTCAGCTCGACGCGCTCCGTTTGGACGAGTTCGCCCGGAACC
>JAZNJF010000439.1:0-8166 GCA_045577885.1 Thermoguttaceae bacterium
CGCAAATTGTCGACAAGCGGCTTAAACGAACCCGGCTCTTTCGTTAAGTACATGCCGACAAAGAAGATAAGAAAGCCGACGACGGCGCCGAAAATCGCGCCCGCGAGCAAACCGCGCCGATTCGGTCGCCGAACCAGCCAACGCGTTTGCAGAACAAACGCCGCGATAAACGCCGGAAACGCAAATTGCAACGTCTTGCCCGCGACGAAAATATATTTCGAAAAATTCGGCATAAACCGTTCGCCGAAAATGAAATAAGCCCAAGTCAAAAGCGACGGAAACAGAAGCGCAAACGCTAAAATCAACATATTGCGACGTCGCGTCGATTGTTTGCGTTCTCGCTCTTCGACGCGTTGCTCTCGACGTTTTTTAGAGAAAAAACCGAACATCGTTTTCCCCTTGCCGACTTCGTAAGCCGTTATTTTTGTTAAAATTAAATCCAAGTCCAACGTTCGACGCCGCGTCGCTCCGCAAAATCGGAAGCGAGAAGCCGACGTCGAACGTAAACACGGCGAGCTCAAAGGGTTCGGAACGCTTCGGCGGCGACTTCGACGGTTTGATCGATCAATTCGTCCGAGTGCGCGACGGACGTAAACATCGCCTCAAACTGACTGCACGGGAGGTAAACCCCGCCGTCTAAGAGTTTCCAGAAGAACTTCGCGAATTTTTGCGTGTCGCAACGCGACGCGGACGGCCAATCGACGACGGCGTCGTCTTCGGCGCCGAGGAAAAAGAGCGTCGCCATTCCGCCGCAACGTTGAACGGAAACCTTGACGCCGGCGGCGCTTGCGGCTTGCGCCAAACCGTCGGCAAGTCGAACGGTCGCGCGGTTGATTTTCGCGTAAAACTCGGCGTCCTCGTCGAGCGCTTTTAAGGTCGCGATCCCGGCGGCGGTCGCGAGCGGGTTCCCGCTTAACGTCCCGGCTTGAAAGACTTTACCGCAAGGAATCACCGCGTTCATAAACTCCGCTTTTCCGCCGTACGCGCCGACCGGAAGCCCGCCGCCGATCACTTTGCCGAGCGTCGTCAGGTCCGGGTCGATTCCGTAAACCTCTTGCGCCCCGCCCTTTGCGACGCGGAATCCCGTCATCACTTCGTCGAAAATTAGGAGCGCGCCCGCTTTTTTCGTCTCGTCGCGAAGCGCTTGCAGGAACTCCGGTTTTCCCGGAACGCACCCCATATTTCCGGCGACCGGCTCGACAATGACGCCCGCGATCTCGGCGCCGCGCTCGGCGAACGTTCGGCGAACCGCGTCGACGTCGTTGTACTCGAGAAGAATCGTATCCGCCGCCGTTCCGGCAGTTACGCCCGGCGAGTTCGGAACGGAAAGAGTCGCCGCCGCGCTCCCCGCCGCGACGAGGAGGCTGTCGACGTGCCCGTGATAGCAGCCGATAAATTTGACGATTTTATCGCGCCCGGTATAGCCGCGGGCCAGCCGAATCGCGCTCATCGTCGCCTCGGTGCCGGAGTTGACAAGGCGTACCTTTTCAATCGACGGAACCAATTTCGCGACCAATTCGGCGAGGTCGTTTTCCGCTTGCGTCGGCGCGCCAAAACTCGTTCCCTTAGCGATACTTAGCGACAACGCCTCAACGACGCGCGGATCGGCGTGTCCGAGTATCATCGGCCCCCACGACAACACGTAGTCGACATAACGATTTCCGTCGACGTCGAAGAGGAACGGGCCCTCCGCTCGGTCGATCACGACGGGCGCGCCGCCGACGCCGCCGAACGCTCGCGCCGGGCTGTTGACGCCGCCGGGAATCAACGTTAAGGCTTTTTCAAAAATTTGACGACTCTTTTCGCGATTCATTCAACCCATCCTAACTCAAAACAAACCAACGTTTTAAAACCAAATCGTCCTCGACCGACGCTCGACCGCGCGACTCATTTTCTTAAGTATACTCGAAGTCGAGCAAATCGCAAGGGGCGCCGCCAATTCCCGCGAAAATCGGCAAAAGATTCCGCGCGCCGCTTCCCAAAGCGCAAAAATCGGGTACAATAAAAGCGAATTTTGACCGGTCGCCGCCGCGCCCGCGTCCGCTCGCCGCGTTTTGGAGAAAATCGATGAAAAACAAGTCCGTTTCCAGCGTCGCCAAGGTTCGCGCGACGCTCCGAAGTCGCGTCCTTGAAGAACTTAAAACCGAAGTCCCGGAAGGCGACGTCAAGTCGTTTTTTAGCCGCGACGGACGTTTCGCGCTCATGAGCGACGCCGACGACGCAACCGACCGCTCTAACGAAGTTTACGTCGAATTTCCAAACGTTTCTCCGCTCCGTTCGTCGCTCGAAATTTACGTCGGACGACGCCGCGTAATCGCCGGAAATTGGCGGACCGACGTTTGGGCAAACGGGCAAAAGCTCGACGCAACCGGCTCTTGGCAAACGCTTTGCGAAGAAATCGACGGCGACGGCGCGTTCGTCGAACGTCTCTTGCCGTTGAGCGACGGTCGTTCGCTTTCTCGGCGGCTTTTTGTCGCCTACAAAGAAAAACTTTTCTTAAACGTCGACGTTTTATACGGTTCCGACGCCGAACGCGACGCAACGTCGTCGAGTTCGCGAACCGAGAGTCCAAGCGTCAAAACGTCGGCGCCGATTCTCCGACTTCGTTCTCTTTTTCCGCTCGACTCGACGGAAACGTCCGTTTCGCAAGACGTTTCAACAAAAGCGTTTGCATTTTGCGACACTGCGCCGGGCTCCGCGCCGTTCGCTCGCGTTTTTCCCTTCTCCGCAACCGAACGCCCCGTCGACGCGACCTCCGGAACGTTCGCCGTTAAAAAGACTTACGGCGGCGTTTTAGAAACGTCGGCGCGACGGCGAGGCGGCTCGCTTTGCGTCGCGACGCTCTTCGACTGGAACGCAAACCGCGCGACAAAGCCGGTTAACGTTGGAATCGCGACGGTCGGCGAAAATCTGGGAGCGGTCGACGACGGTCGCGCGGTCGGGCGGCAAGTTTTGCTAGGTCGCGAACGTTACGTCTTGTACGTTTCGACGTCGCGTCGTCCGGCGATTCGCTCGATTTTGAGTCGCAACCTCTTGTCGGACTTTATGTTCGGCAAGTTTTTTGTCGGGCGCGGCGTCGAACCGCTCGTCGACGTCGAAATTCCGGAAAATTTTTAGCGCGGCGCTAGAACGCGACCGTCGCTCGAAACCCCGGCGCCCAAACGACTTCCGCCTCGCCGTCGCCGCCGACGCCGTCGATCCACTGCAAGGACGGCGTCGCGGAAAAGTACTCGTTCACTTGAAACGAGTAATAAAGTTCGAAGTGGTTTTCGTCGACCGCGCCTTCGTTAAGCGCCGCAAACTCGTCGCTTACATAAGTAATCCCGTACCCGAAACCGAGAATATCGTCCGGGCGCTCCTCGCTAAACGCATGAAGCTCGAACCCGCCGGTCAACGCGCGGTCAAACTCGCAACATTCGCCGTTTTGTTGGCCGTAACGTCCCCAAAGCCCGACGTATTTCGAAATTTCTTGGTCGAACGAGAGGCCCCAACCGTCGTTTGTCAGGTCGTCCCGGGTTCCGTCGAGCGACTCGCGCGGCGTAAAATTCGCCGTAACGTACCCTCGATACGTCCCTTGCAACTCGCCAATTTGAACGCGTCGGTCGACTTCGGCGATCGCGACGCCGCGGCTAAACATCTCGACGCAATCGCGGTCGGACTCGCTGTAACCAACGCCAAAACACCATTTATCGTTCGGCTCCCACCAGATTTGCCCGCCGAGCGCGTTCGCCGGACACTCGAACGTCAGGTTGTTGACAAAAGCGTCCGAGAGAAATTGGCAATACTCGTCGTTCGCGTAAGCGTTCGTATCGAAGTCGCTCGTTAAATCGAGATAGCCGACGCGCGCTCGCCAACGGTCGCCGTCGCCGAACTTACGCTCGTACCAAAGCTGATTCAGATACGTGTTTCTCGTCGCTCCGCTCGCGGCGTTGAAGCCGCAAAAGGCCGGAACGCGAGCGCCGAGCCCATCGCCCATCCCGACTTTAAAGGTCGCCCGCACCGAGTCGCGCTCCGTAAGTTCCGCGAACGCCTCGACTTCGACCATCAACGAACCGTCGATTCCGGAATCGACGGCGTCGAAATCGGACTGCTGTCCGACGGCGGTAATCGTCGCGCCAAGCTCCAATTTGTCGAGCAAAACGCGAAACGCCGACGCTTCCTCGACGTGCTTCACGTGCGTTTCGTGCGTCTCGGCGCCGTGAACGTGCAAGCTGTAACCGGCGTTCGCTTCGCTCGCCTCCGCCGTCGCCGACGTTTCCTCGTCCGCTTCGCTCGGCGTTTCCTCCGTCAAGACCGGCTCTTCGAAAACCGCCTCTTCGCCGTCGTAAGCGTCGACTTCTTCAAGAATTACGACGTCTTCCGCCGAGTTTTCCCAATCGGTCGCCGGGATCGCGCCCCAAGCGAGCGACGCCGCGCCCGTCGAGAAAATCAAGCCGCTTAATATCGCGACGCGTTTCGCCGTCTTCCGTCGTTTTTCTAAGGTTCGCGCTCCTCGTTTCGCTCGTTCTTTAACCGCCTTAGTCATTGTCTTAACTTAATTTAATCTTTTTGCGAAATGAGCGCCGAACCGCGTTTAACCGAAATTCCGACTCCGTTGCGACGGCGCATCGCAACGAAAAACGCCTTTCGTTTTTTCAGGAAAAAGCGAAAGTTAGACACATCTTCGGTTTTTGTTTGCAATTTTCTTCAGTTTTTTTAGGAAGTTTTTTCAGATTTTAACGATTTTTACCGTTTTTACCCTTTTACGCGTTTAGAAAGAACGACGCAAAACGCGGAATTTGCCGACTTTCCGCCCCGGCTTGCGCTTTGTTAAAAAAGACGTATAATTAATAGACGATTTTGCGCTCGACAACCGACGAGCGACCGCGCGGCGTCGGCGGTAATCGACGCGTTTTCAAGGAGTTGCAACGATGCCGCTCGAATCTTTATTGACGGCGACGACGACGGTCGTCGGGCTTTGCGCCGCGTTTTTGATCGGCGTTTCCAAAACCGGCGTTCCCGGCGTCGGGCTTTTCGCTTGCTTGCTGATGATTTCCGCGTTTTCCGGGCGCGAGATGTTCGCTTCCGGCGCCGTCGTTCCGCTTCTAATTCTCGGCGACGTCGCGGCGGTTTGGTTTTACCGTAAAGACTGCGATTTCAAGCTGTTGCGCCGACTTTTTAGACCGGTCGGCGTCGGTCTGCTCGGCGGCGCGGCGGTCATGTGCTTTATGGACAACGCGCAATTTAAGCTGACGGTCGGGATTTTGGCGACGTCGATTTTGCTTTTCGAGTTCGTTCGCAAACGCCTCGGTTGGACGCAAATATCGACGAGCGCGCCCTTTAGAATCGGGTGCGGAACGCTCGCCGGGTTGACGACAATGCTCGGCAACGCCGCGGGCGCGGTTTCGGCGGCTTACTTCGCGTCGCAAAACCTTGACAAGCAACGCTTTATGGGAACAAACGCAGTGTTCTTCTTCGTCGTCAACGTTAGCAAAATCCCGCTTTTGCTCGCGGCGACGGCGGTCAAAACGAACCTCGGCTTCGAAGCGGTCGACGCGCAAATGATGAACGCGACGACGTTTATGTTGACGCTCGTTTTCGCGCCGGGTCTCCTCGTCGGAGCGTTCGTCGGACGGCGGCTTTACCGAGCGATTCCGGAGCGTTTTTTCGTTCCTTTCGTCTTGATTTTGAACATGTTAACGGCGTTGCAAATCTTAATCTCGGCCGCGCTTAGTTGACCAAACGACGCCGTTTCGCTTCCCTCCGCTCCCCGTTTCAGCGACGCGACGTCAAACGTCGTTCCCAAGCGACGCGTCGCCCGGCGACAAAAAAAAACGCCCGACGCTAAACGTCGGACGCTCCGCTCTTTAGACGGCGACGGTTCGCTCGTTCAACGAACCGTTCGCCTTTTTTTGCGACTTCACGTCATTCAATACTAAATTCGAATTCGCAATACTTTTCGCGATTCCAAGCGTTCGCTCGGGTCGACGGAGAAATCGCGAAGAGCGGCGAGAACGTTCGCACTTTCACCGTCTTCATATCTTTCGAGAATTCAAGGAGTTGCAACCAACCGTCGCCGCCGTTTCCTTCCCAGCCGCCGCCCATCGCCTGCGTGTCGAACAGGAGTTGCGAAACCGTTTTGCCGGCGGCGTTTTTGTCGACGCGGAAGCCGCAGCAGCCTTCCATATTGTCGGCGGTCGAGTGGTGCCCGCAAATCACAAGTCGAATATTCGACGAGGGTTGCACCAACTTTTGCCAAATCGTTTCGCCGGCCGCGCCGCCCGCTTTGCTAAGGCCGTACCCCTCTTTGACGTCGCGCTCAAGTCCCGCCGTGTAAGGTCTTAGGTAGGAATGCGTCAACACGATCCCGAAATGGTTCGCGTACTCCGGTCGAGCGAAGAGCGCCTTCGCCCATTCGAGCGTCTCCGGACGCGGCGCGAACTCGAGCGAAACGACCAAAATCTTTTGCCCGCCGGTCCCCTCGAACTCGTACGCGGCGTTCTCTAACGTCTTTTCGCCAAACGCGTTAGGAAAACATTCGACAACAACGTCCTTCCAAAGAGCGTTGCGCTCCATCGGGAAAAATTCGCCGAAAAGGGAGTCGCGCGTTTCGGACGAGCGGACGCCGTAATGCGTTCCTTCCGGGAAAATGTCCGGCCCGTAGTCGTGATTGCCGGTGCAGAGAACGTAAGGCACGACGCCGTCGAGGCGTTCGAAAGCGCGCGAACACGACGTCCACATCTGACGCCCGGTTTGGTTCGCGAACTTGCCGTCCGCTTTTTGCAGGCCGTTCGACTCCACTAAGTCGCCGACGCAAAGGACTTGGCGAATTGCGAGCGCGTCTTTATTTTCGGCGATCCACGCGGTCATTAGCTCGAAAATCCCTTGATTGCGACCGTACCGCGAGTAAGCCTGCGGGTCCGGGATAACGACCATCGTCCAAGCGTCCTTTTCTTGGAGCGCCGGAGCGACGTAAGGCGTCGACGCCTCCGTATTTTGAGCGACGACAAACGAAGTCGACGCGGCGCCGAGAAACGTCGTCGACGCTAACGCGACCAAAAAGAAATTTCGCAACGATTTCAACATTATCAAAACCTTTCTAAAAACGAAACGCCGTTAAAAGAACGCCGTCCGAACGCCGAACGCCGCCGCTTTTTCGCGTCAAGAAAATGATACCCGATTTTGGGCAAAATTTCAAGCGTCGCCCTCTTCCCGCTCGACAAAAAAATTTTTTCCGATAGAATCAAATCGACACGTCGTTGCAAAATCGCAATATTTTATTTTCGGGCCGACAACGGCCCTCCCCCTCCTTCCCGTCTAAGGCCGCTTCGATGAGCAATTCAATCGCCGACGCCAACGTTTCCGCCCCCTCCGCTTCCCGCCTCGCCTCCTCGCCCGACGTCGACGCTAACTCCATTTTACAAAGCGCGTTAGCGTTTATCGTCGATCTCGTTTCGCCGCAAAACCGCAAGGCGACGATTATCCTTTGTTACGCCGTTTTCGCGTTGACGCTTTGGAAATATTTGCCTCCGGCGCCGCGTTTCGCCGATCCGGCAACGGGAAAATGCGTCTTAAACGCGCAAACGCTCGAAAAAGCCGACGTTGGCGCCGTTTTCAAAAAATCAAACGCCGATTTAACGTCGAAAAACTCAACGGAATCGCTAAACTCAACGCCAATTAAACCGCTCGACGGAAGGTTGAGCGCCGAAACGACGCCCTCGCGCTTTTTTTGGGGCGCGCGCAAACACTGGGCGGCGTTCTTCCTGATGGGCGTCTTTCCGATGTTGATCGTCAAGTTCGTATTCCGCGAAAAATTAAGCGATTACGGCGTCGGCTGGGGCGAACGAAAGCGAACGATTCGCTCCTTTTGCATGTTGGCGCCGATTCTCTTCGCGGTCGGTTGGGCAAGCGGACTTGGCGACGCCGGGCGCGCGTTTTACGCCGTTTATCCGTACAACCCGGCGGCGGGCGTCTCTTGGACGACGCTTATTATTCACACCGTTTCCTATTTTTGTCTCTATTATTTCGCTTGGGAGTTTATGTTTCGCGGCTTTTTGCTTCGCGGACTCGCGCCGACGACCGGTTTTTCGACGGCGGTTTGGATTCAAGTCGTTATCTCGACGGCGCTTCACTTCGGACACCCGGCGTCGGAGACGTTCGGCTGTATCGCGGGCGGCCTTCTTTGGG
>JAZNJF010000440.1:0-10197 GCA_045577885.1 Thermoguttaceae bacterium
GGTCGTTTCGGTCGCGGCGGGTTCTTCGACGGCGGTCGTTTCGGTCGCGGCGGGTTCTTCGACGGCGGTCGTTTCGGTCGCGGCGGGTTCTTCGACGGCGACGGCCGCGGCGTTATCGGCGGGCTCCGCGTCTTGAGCGAACGTCGGCGCGGTCGCCGCGGTCAACGCAAACGCGGAAAACAGAGCGATAAGACCAAGGTAAAAAGGTCTTTTCAAAATGTTGGTGCGTGTCATTGGTTAATTACTGTCGCGTTAATTTTGCTGTGTTACCCGAAACGTCGCGCGGGCGGCGTCGGGCGAAAAGTATCCGGGGGAATAACGGCGGACTCGAAACAAACGACGGCGCGTCGGCGAATCGAGCGGCGAGGGCGGTCGACGTCGAGCGCGACCGTCGACGGTTCGACCGTTCACTTTTTCTTCGCTTGCTTATCCTTCGCGGCTTCCTTCGCTTCTTTCGCGGCTTCTTTGTTGAACACGAAGCAAATCGCGCCGAGAGCGAAACGGATTTTCGCGCCGGTCGAGTCGTCGACGCGGAGAACGATTTCGCCTCCGTCTTTGTCGATCGACGTAACGATTCCGATAATGCCGGCGGTCGTCATTACTTTGTCGTTGAGCTTGATCGAGTCGATCAACTTTTGCGCTTGTTTGTCTTGCGACTTTTTCGGCAAAACAATCAAGAACCACATGACGATCAACAACACGAACGTCATCATGACGACGGTAAACGGGCCGGAGCCCGTCGGGGCCGGAGCCGGAGCGTCGGCCAAAAGGGCCGCGAGGGTCGGCAAGGTCGATAAAACGGTCATCGCAAATCCTAACGAGGAAACGAACGGCGAACGAACGAGCGCGCAATCGCGACCGCTCGACGGCGTTCTTGGAAGGCTGTCTTTTCGGAAAGTGAATCCTTTTCCATTAAACTATTATAATAAACCTTCTTCCCGCGAACTTCAAGCCCGCGCGGGCGGAATTTTGCCCTTTTTCCGATTTTTTCTCCGACTTTTCGGAAAATTTTTTCAAAACGCCTCCGTCTTGCCGATTTTTTCTCAATTTTCCCCCTAATTTTCCTCTTAAAGAACAAACGGGAAATCGACCGTCGCGGCCTTTCGACGAACGCGTCGACTCGGCGCGGCAAAACGCTCTTGCGTCGCGACGGTTTTTGCGGTAAAATGACGCGCCTTTGAGCGTCGACGTTCGCCTAAAAAAGCGAAAATAGGAAAGACGGGACGAATAAAGAAAACGCGCGGTTTAGGACGGCCGCCGATTCGCCTTGCGTCGACGTTCGAAGGGCGACGCGGAGCGTCGCGACGAAACGAAGGAGCGTATTTTGAGCGAAAATCATTCGGTTCTTTTTTGCGTCGGTAAGACGAGCGAGTCGACCGACGGCGCGTTGCGTTTGCGTTGGCTTTGTCGGCGCGATTTTGGGGCGTTGCTCGCGTTGGAACGGGCGGCGTTCGAGTTTCCTTGGACGCGCGACGAGTTTGAATATTGTCTGCGAACGCGGAATTTCGGCGGATTGGTCGTCGAACGGGACGGCGAGCCGTTGGGGTATCTCTGTTTTGAAGCGCGCAAGCGTTCCTTTCGGCTGTTGAGTTGCGCGGTCGCGGACTCGGCGCGGCGGCAAGGCGTCGGAACGGCGCTAGTTCGAGCGTTGATCGAGCGTTTGGGCGAGCGGCGTTCGAAGATCGTTTGCGTTGTTCGCGAGCGGAATTTAGCGGCTCAACTCTTTTTGCGAAATTTGGGCTTCCGCGCCGTTTGGGTGGCGCGCGGATATTACTTCAAAACGAACGAGGACGCTTATCGGATGACGTATTGCGCCGACGTCGCCGTCGCGACCGACGCGGCGGAGCGGACGCGGCGAAGATTGTTGAGCCGATAATCGCCGAGTCTGTTGGTTTGTTGAAAAACGTCGCTTAAGAACGGGCGGCGAGAACGCGTTCCGAAACGGGGCGCGTTTTTTTTGCGTCGATTGGAATGTTTAGGGGAAATGGGAAAAATGAAAGAAGCGGGAAAAGGAAGGAAATAAGAAAAACAAGCGAAACGGGGAAATAAGAAAATAGCGAAGGCGGGAAAGATAAGTTGAGTAGACGGAACGCGGGAAAAAAGAAAATCGACGCGATTTAACGGTCGCGTCGATTTTGCGTTTGAAGCGGGGGCGCTTTCCGCGACGTCGGGGAAAGGGCGCGTCGAGGAACGTTTAGAAGAAGGAACCGGCGCGCAAAGTCGGCGGTTCGCCGTTCAGTTCGGTTCGTTTTTTGGCGCGTCTTTGCGATCGCGGCGCGTCGGGCGCTTGCGCGACTTTCGCGACCGTCGGCGTTTGCGGCGTCGGAGCGGTCGGCGTATTTTGCGCGACTTGCGCCGTTTCTTTTTCTTGCGCGTCTTTGGGCGCTTGCGCGTCGTTTCTGCTTTGCGCCGTTTGCGTATTTCGCGCGTTTTGCGTATTCCACGTATTTTGCGCGTTTTGAACGACGGCGGTCGCGTCGCCGGAACCGTCGGAGAGTCGCGACGCGGCGTTGGTTCCGGTTTTGACGTTTTTAGCGGTCGCGTCGGCGGGATTGGCGGCGACTTGGGACGCGGCGGCGGTCGGCGCGATCCATTTGACGTTGCCTTCGTCGACGATTTGGCGGCGCGGCGCGGCGGCGACGGCGGGCGACGGGTTCGACGTTTTGCCGTTTTGGGCGAGCGTTTCGTCGACGTCGGGGCGGGCGAAGAGAACGACTTCGTCGGCCCCGAGCGTTTGCGGCGCGTTCGTCGTCGAGTCGCCGGCTCCGGTTCCGGCGTCGTCGGTTTGCGTCGCGTCGTCGAAGAAGGTCGGCGCCGGGAGGGTCGGCGCGTCGATTTCGGGTTCGGCGGCGTCGTCGGTCGCGGCGGTCGGCGCGACGAGGGTCGTTTCGCTTTCAAGATTGGCGACTTCGTCGGCGGTTTCGGTCGCTTTCGCGGCGTTTTGTTCGAGCGCGGCGCGCAGTTCGGTCGCTTTTTTGGCGAGCGCGGCGTCGGTCGGGTTGAGGCGTCCGGCGATCGTCGTTTTGTCGAGCGCTTCCTCGACGTTTCCGGCGCGTTCTTGGAGGACGCCCATTTTGTAAAAGGCGCGATAGTCGTTTGGCGCGGCGGCGGCGACTTCTTCGAGAACCGCGTAAGCGTCGTCGTCCCGTTCCAGCGCTTCGAGGAGATAGGCGATTTCGAGTTTCGGTTCGATCGAGTCCGGATTGCGGTCGCGCCAATCTTCGAGCGTTTGAAGGGCGCCCGACGCGTCGCCGCGCGTCGACGCGCTCGTCGCGAGCCCGCGATAACAGCAAACGATCGTTTCCGGCGCGGCGTCTCGTTCGAGCGCGGCCCAATAAGCGTTTTCGGCTTGCGTCAAGAGGTTGTAATCGCCGGTCGCGAGCGCTTTGCGTTGGTAGGCGGCGCCGAGATTGTAAAGCGTTTCGGCGTTTTCCGGATTTTCCGCGAGCGCTTCTTGAAAGACGGCGATCGCCCGGTCGTAATCGCCGGTCGCGTAAAGTTCGACGCCTTTCGCGTTGCGCGACGCGACGAGGCCGTTCGGCGAGGCGCAGCCGGGCGCGACGAAGATCGGCGCGGCGATTCCGAGTCCGAGAAGCGCGAAAAGGGCCGCTCCGGCGAGCGTCGGTCGGGAGGACGGCGACGGCGACGACGAGCGAAACGAAGGCGCGACGGACGACGGGGAAGTAAAGGGCGTTCGAAACAACATGACGGCGTCCTTGCCGAGTCGCGGCGGTTTCCGCTGGAAGAAAACGGGCGACTTGCGACGTATATATTAATATATTGACAAAACGGGCCGAAAAGGGACGCGAAAATAACCAAACGGCGCGGCGACGCGGCGTTCCTTGCCGACGGCGCGACCGTTTTAATCGGAATAATCGCGATAAACCGTTCCGATAGTAACGTTTTTTTTTTCCGAAATCAAGAGCGGTTTGAAAATTCGCGCTTCCCCCTTGCGCTCGACGCGCCTTTTGGAGTAAAATAGGAGCGTCGCGGCGGGGAGCGGAAAGCGCCGCGTCGCGTTGGACGTCGGAAGCGAAAGGCGCCGCGTCGCGTTGGACGGCGGAAACGGAAAGCGCCGCGTTGCGTTGGACGGCGGAAACGGAAGGCGCCGTCGTCGCGTTGGAACGTCGGAGCGGAAAGTGCCGCGTCGCGCTAAAATGGAGAGCTTGCTTAAAAGAAACGGGTTGCGAAATGACGGTCGTTTGGCTAAAAGGGGAAGAAAAAACGCGAGGTTGCGGCGCCGAGCGGCGTTTCGCGACGATTTTGACGGCTTTTTTGGTCGTCGCCGGCTGTTTGGGAAGCAATATTCAAACGGTCGAGGGCGCGCCGCCGCGTCGAACGGCTCCGCGAACAAGCGGTTTTCGCAACGACGCGGCAAAACCGGACGAATCGACTAAACCGGGCGCTTTGGGCGAGTCGAGCGGATCGGCGAAATCGGGCGCTTTAGGCGAGTCGGGCGGATCGGCGAAACCGGGCGCTTTGGGACGTCCAAGCGCCGCGCGGCAAACGGAACAAAACGACGGCGCGCTCCCGGCGGCGGTCGGAACGTCGTTTTTTTCGGCGGACGAGGAGCGGAACGCGGCGGCGCTTTGGCGCGACCCGAGCGAAGCGGAACGTTTGCGAGCGCAAGTTCTCGACGCGGCCCGACGTCGGCGCGAAACTTGGCCGAAATTTCCGCCGATTAACGAGAAAAAAGCGACGGAACTTGGTATTCGTCGCGTTAAAGGAAAGAACGTAACGTTAACGACCGACCTGCCGCCGTCGCCGGGCGTCGATCAAATTCCGGCGGCGCTCGACGCGGCGATTCCGCATATTTGTCGCTTTTTTAATGTCGACGAGCGAAAATTTGAAAACTGGGAGGTTAACGCGTTTTTGATGGGAAACGTCGATTCTTTTATCGAAATCGGCGTGCTCGACGGGCCGCCGCGTTTTCTTTACGGATATTCCGTTTGCGATCGGATACTTGCGAAAGATCAAAAAATTGAATATTACAACCGTTTTTTGTTGCTGCACGAACTGATTCACACCTTTATGCACGAGGTTTTCGGCGACCTTCGCCCGCGCTGGTATTCGGAAGGCTCGGCGGAATATTTGGCGTTGCACCTTTGGAAACCGGCGGAAAAATCGATAAAAATCGCCCAGTTTCAAGCCGCTCCCGACGCGACGCCCGGTTTTGGACGGTTGCAAGAGATTCGCGAGATCGTTCGCGCCGGAAAAGCGCCGACGTTGCGCGAGATTTTGGCGTTTGAGCCGCGCGATTACGTTCGGACGTCGACGTACGCTTGGAGTTGGGCGCTCGTCGCCTTCCTGAACGAGTCGCCGAAATACCGCGAAATCGCCGAATTATTGCCGTATTGGTCGACGTATTGGGAGCCGAACCGCGTTTTCGTCGACGTCGTCGGCGACCGTTGGGGGGAATTGGAGAACGATTGGGCCGATTTTGTTGGTCGTATCGACTTCGGATACGACTTCGTCGCGACGGCGGTCGACGCGACGCCGGGACGTCCGTTTGCGGAAACGGCGGCGGAAGGCGCGAGCGCGGCGGGGGACGCGGTCGTCGTCGAAGCGGCGGCGAATCGCGGTTGGCAAAATTCCGGCGTCGCGCTTGAAGCCGGAGCGACGTACCGTTTGGCGACGGCGGGGCGGTTCGCGCTGAACGTCGAGGAAGCGGGGAAAAAATTGGAGTTCGAAGCGCCGGGCGCGACGTTCCGATACGTCGAGGGCGCGCCGCTCGGGCGGTTGCAGGCGGTCGTCGTTCCGCTCGAAGGAGCGACGTTCGACGAGTTTTATTCGTTAAAATCGGCAAACGGGGCAAGCGGAGGAAAATCGAGCGGCGCGGCGAAGACGCTCGGCGGGTTAAAACGGGAAAAATCGGCGAACGGGGTAAAATCGGCGCCGCGCGGAACGCTCGAACCTTGGGACGCCGCCGTCGGGTTCGAAACGTCGACGACGACGCTGACGCCCGAGCGCGCCGGAACGCTTTTTTTCCGAATCAACGACGCGCCCGGCAATCTTGCGAAGAACGCCGGAAGCGTTAAAATTCAAATCAAACGCGTCGCGCCGAACGGAAGACGGGAGGAATCGGCGAAATCGGTCGATTAGGTTGATTAGGTTGATTAGGTTGATTAAGTTAATTCAGTTGATTCGGTTGAGTTAGTCGATTCAGTCGAATAGGACGTTGAGGGGGATTGGGAGAGCGGCGCGGTTTGGAGCGGCGTCGCGAGCGGTCGCCGAGCGGCGCTTTAGAGAAAATGGAAAAAACGCGAGTTTGAGCGCGGGACGGAAAACGCCGTCGGTTCGAACTTGCCAACGATAATAAGGAGAAAGGGCGATGAAAAAGTTCGCGGTGATTATCGCGGCGGCCGGGAAGAGCCGTCGTTTTCAAAAGGGCGGTTCGCCGCTGACCTTGAACGCGCCGAAGAAGCCGTTCGCGCCGCTCAAAGGGCGCGCCGTTTGGCTCCATTCGGCGGAGCGGTTTGCGCGGCGTCGAGACGTCGCGCAGTTGATTTTGGTCGTTTCGCCGGAAGATCGCGCCGACGTCGAGCGGAAGTTCGCGGCGGAGCTTTCGCTGTGCGGGATCGAGATTGTCGAAGGGGGCGCCGAACGCTTTTTGTCGGTCGAAAAGGGGTTGAAGGCGGTCAAGGCGTCGGTCGATTACGTCGCGGTGCACGACGCGGCGCGGCCCTGCGTTAGCGACGGCGACGTCGAGAACGTTTTCGCCGAAGCGACGCGAACCGGCGCGGCGATTTTGGCGGCGCCGATCGTCGGCTCAATCAAACGGGCGCGTCCGGCGGCGGGCGGCGGGAAGCTGGAGACGGAAGTCGTTCGCGAAAAATTGGGACTCGGCGCCGCGAACGGCGAGCGGCTGGCGGTCGACGAGTCGACGCCGCGCGAGAACCTTTGGGAAGCGCAAACGCCGCAAGTTTTCGAAAAAACGCTCCTCGAACGCGCGTTCCGCGAACGCAAACCGGATTTTCAACCGACCGACGACGCCGGACTCGTCGAAGCGCTCGGCGCCGAAGTCGCGATCGTTCCGGGCGCGCGGACGAATATCAAAATCACCTCGAACGACGACTTGGCGATCGCCGAGAAATTTCTCGAAATCGTCGCCCGACGCGACGCGAAACCGAAAGGATTTTTTTGAGCGTTAAGAGAAACGGTTAACGACGCGAAAAAAGTCGGGCGTCGCGGAAAATTAGCGGTCGACGCGGAAAACGTCGGCGGTTGCAAGAACGAAAACGACCGACGCGAAAAAACGTCGGCGGTCGCAACAATTAAAACGGTCGACGCGAAAAACGTCGGCCGTTTTGACGTTAAAATAGGAAGAATGGGGAACGCGGGGAAACGAGGACCGCGCGACGGCGAAACGCTAAGCGCCGCGGCGGTTGCCGTACCACTCGAGCTGCATTCGCGGGCAATAACGGTAGCCGCGCGGACCGGCGTAAGCGGTAATCCATTCCGCCTTTTCTCGCATCGTCGCGACGTCGATCGCCATCGGCATCAGCAGGACGCGATCAGCGCGAACGTCGCCGAGACGTTCGAGATACTCTTCAATTTCAATCAAGTCTTCCGGCTCGTCGACAACGAATTTCAGCTGATAGGGGTAACGGTCGATCAGCCGTCGGACGACTTCCGGACGGTCGCGGTTCGTTTCGTGCAAGCGAATCGCCGATTCGAGCGCGCCGTGCGGCGTCGAGTTCGAAAGTTTCGGGCTAATCGACATTAAGTCGCAAGCGACCGGAAGGTCGAGCGTTCCCGCCGTCTCGATCGTGATCGTTAATTCGCGTTCCGCCAGCGCTTGCGTCAACGGAATTAATTCCGAGTACATCATCGGCTCGCCGCCGGTCAAAACGACGTGTCGGCAGTTGTAAAGAAGGACGCGACCGACGATTTCCTCGACGGAAAGATCTTCGCCTTCCTCGCGGCGCCAAGAAGCGTAAGTCGTGTCGCAAAACGAACATCGGAGATTGCAACCGGTCGTTCGCACAAACGCGGAAAGGACGCCGGTCCAAAGACCTTCGCCCTGTTTGGATTGGAAAATTTCGACGACGCGCATGATTATTGACGGCGAATAACGATTAAAGTGCGAAAAATGAAGGGAAAAGGGAAGCAAACGCCGCCGACCGACTAAAAAACGACGGCGGTTTCGCGGCAACGTCGAAACGCTGGTAAAAAGGGGAACGTCGCCGTCGCGATTTAAGGTTGTCGTCGCGTCTTGGCGTTTTTGTACGCCGGATCGTCGACGCCGTAAACGCCGCGAAAACGCTCCGCCGGGTATTTTTCGGCGTTTTTGCGCATTTTCGCCGCGAACGCCGACGCGAAATCGACGCCGAGTTTGTCGCAAAGGTTGAACAGGTAACTCGCGACGTCGGCGATCTCTTCCGCGACCGCGTTCAACGCCTCCGGATCGTTCTTAACCGCGAACGATTCCTCCGGCGTCGACCATTGGAAACGCTCCAGCAACTCCGCCGCTTCGATCGCGACCGACGCCGCCAAATTCTTCGGCGTGTGAAAGCGACCCCAATCGCGTTCTTCGGCGAAACGAACGACGAGCCGTTTCAAGTCGGCGACGGTTGTCGTTTCGTCGGAAAATTCGGTATTGTCGGAAAAATCGGACGGCGCGTTCATCGGCGAGATCGGCGGCGGTTCAGGTTGACGGCGAAGACAAATAACGTCGGAACGCGTCGACGGATAAGGTCGACGCGTTTCAATAAGGAAACGTTAAGTTGCGACGGCGAAACGGGTTGCGTCGCGCCGTCGGACGGGATCACTCGGCGGCTTGCGCTTCTTCCCAGTCTTGACGCGCCAAACCGGCGGCGCCGACGTAACCGGCGTCGTTCCCCATCACCGCGTAATCGATGCGGAGACGTTCGGCCAAGTGGAGGAAGATGCGGGAACGCGTTTCTTGCTCGATCGTTTCGAGGAAGATACGCCCGGTCGCGGTCGTTTTGCCGCCGAACGTCATCGCGCCGCCGATGAGGATGCAGCTCGGGTCGATCGTGTGGATGAGCGAAATCATCCCGTGCGACAGGTAACGCGCCGTTTCTTTGACGATGCGAAGCGCGACTTCGTCCCCGGCTTCCGCTTCTTCGAAGACCATTTTCGGAATCTCGTCGTCCCGTTTGCGAGCGCGGACGCGTTCGGTCAGCGACGTTTTGAATTCCGCTTCGACGTATTCGATCGTGCGGTTGGCGACGCCGGTCGCGCTGGCGTAGGCTTCCAAGTGGCCGCGTTGACCGCATTTGCACCAACGAGCGTTTTCCGACGTGTCGATCAGGTTGTGGCCCGCTTCGCCGCCGTGGCTGTGCGTGCCGTTCCAAACGTGGCCGTTCAAAACAATGCCGCAACCGACGCCGGTGCCGAGCGTCAACAAAATAAGGCCTTCTTCGCCTTGACCGGCGCCGACCCAATATTCGGCGAACGCGGCGGCGGGGCCGTCGTGCGCGAACGTAACCGGGAGACCGCTGTATTCGGCGAGTTTGTCGCGGATCGGGAAGAAGTTCCAACCCGGGAGGTTCGACGGGCGAACGAGCGAGCCGGACGGAATGTCGAGCGTTCCGGGGGAACCGAGCCCGACGCGGGCGACGTCGGCGGGCGTCAAACCGGCTTTTTCGACCGCTTGCAGAACGGCTTCGGCCATCCGTTTCGTCGCGTCTTCCGGGCCGCGTTCGACGAGGGTCGGAGTCGTAACGTAGGAAAGCGTTTTCCCGGCGTCGTCCAAAACGCCGACTTTGATGTTCGTGCCGCCGAGGTCGACGCCGACGAAATTCGGTTTTTTCAGGTTCGAAGAATTGGCCATTTGAGCGTTCGCTCCGTTTGGGTTGCGGTGAATCGGCCGAGGAAACCGCGTCCTCGAGCGCGTAATTTTAAATAATTTCGGTAAAAAACAAGGCGCGGAAAAGAAATTTTGACAAAAAAACGGCGCGACGCGAGGTCGGCGCAAAAATTTCTTTCCGATAAGCGGCTAAAAACGCGCGGTTTTGTCGAATTTGCCGGTTTTAGCGACTTTTCGACGGCGCAAATTACCGCCGTTTCTCATTATAACCGAAATCGCGGTCGTTGGGAAGGGGCAAACAGTTCGGGCGCGATTTTTCTTTTTGTGTTTTTTTCGTCGGAAGGGCGATTTATACCGTTTGGTCGCTTGCGGCGCGGCGTTTTTCGCGTACAATGAATGAAAAAGCGGCGGAGCGATCGGGG
>JAZNJF010000441.1:0-5086 GCA_045577885.1 Thermoguttaceae bacterium
CGAACGTATTACGACGCCGGAACAAAAAGACGCGGTCGAAGAGTACCGCCGTCAAGCGTCCTTCAAGTCCGACCTCGACCGCACCGACCTCGCGAAGGAAAAGACCGGCGTTTTTACCGGCGCTTACGCGTTGAACCCGGTCGACGGGCGCGCGATTCCGGTTTGGATCGCCGACTACGTCTTGGCGTCGTACGGAACCGGCGCGATTATGGCGGTTCCGGCGCACGATACCCGCGACTTCGAGTTTGCGAAACAGTTCGATCTGCCGATTCGACAAGTTGTCGCGCCGACCGAAAAGTCGAGCGTTTCGGCGGAAGAAGTCGCGAAGATGGAAACGGCGTTCACGGAACTCGGCGTCGCGATCAACAGCGGCGAATACGACGGAACGCCGACCGCCGAATTTAAAGCGTTGATTACCGAGCGTTTGGACGCGTCCGGTTTGGGACGCAAAACGGTTAATTACAAGCTCCGCGACTGGCTCTTCAGCCGTCAGCACTTCTGGGGCGAACCGTTCCCGCTCCTTCGCGAACTCGGCGCCGACGGCGAACCGATCGGCGTCGTTCGCGCGCTCGAACCGGAAGAACTTCCGCTCGACATTCCGGCGAACCTCGTCTTCGACGCGCAAAAACGCAGTCCCGAACCGCCGCTCGAAAACGCTCCCGCCGATTGGCTTTACGTCGAGCGCGACGGCAAAAAATACAAGCGCGAAACGAACTCGATGCCGCAATGGGCCGGCTCCTGTTGGTACTACCTGCGCTACCTCGACCCGAAAAACGCCGACGCGATCGTCGACCCGGAAATCGAAAAGGCTTGGGGCCCGGTCGACCTTTACGTCGGGGGCGCGGAACACGCCGTCCTGCACTTGCTTTACGCTCGTTTTTGGCATAAAGTCCTGTACGACTTCGGTTACGTCTCGACGAAAGAGCCGTTCCAACGCCTCGTTAACCAAGGGATGATTCTCGGCGAAATGGAGTACACCGCTTTCCAAAACGCCGACGGCGCTTGGGTTTCGGCGCGCGACGTCGACGTCGACAAAGCGACGAACGTCGCGACGCTTAAAGCGGACGGTTCCGAGCTTAAGGCGGTCAAACTGGCGCAAAAAGACGTCGCGAAGAGCGGCGACAATTACGTCCTCGCGTCCGATTCGTCGGTCGTCGTGATCGGCAAATCGGAAAAGATGTCGAAGAGCCGCGGCAACGTCGTCAACCCGGACGACGTCGTCGCGCAATACGGCGCCGACTCGCTCCGCCTGTACGAAATGTTCATGGGCCCGCTCGAAGCGGTCAAGCCTTGGAACATGGACGGCGTCAGCGGCGTCCGCAACTTCCTCGACCGCGTTTGGCGTATGATCGTTTCGCAAGACCCGGAAAAAACGGAGCTTCACGAAGCGGTGCAAGACGTCGAACCGACCGAAGAACAGAACCGCGTCCTGCACAAAACGATCAAAGCGACGACGGAAGACATTAAGGCGTTGTCGTTTAACACCGCCATCGCGCGGATGATGGAGTGCGCCAACTTCTTCAGCCGTCAAGAAGTCCGTCCGAAGTCGGCGATGAAGACGTTCGTTTTGCTCGTTTCGCCCTTCGCGCCGCACTTGGCGGAGGAACTTTGGCAACTTCTCGGCGCCTCGACGACGCTCGCGTACGAACCTTGGCCGACTTGGGACGAAAACGCGCTCCGCGAAAGCGCCGTCGTCGTTCCGGTTCAAATCAACGGCAAGGTGCGCGCTCGTATTGAAGTCGCCGCCGACGCCGACGCGCAAGCGATGGAAGCCGCCGCGCTGGCCGACGAGAAGATCGCCGCCGCCGTCGAAGGAAAAACGATCGTCAAAAAGATTATCGTTCCCGGCAAGATGGTCAACCTTGTCGTTAAGTAATTGAACGACGGCGCTTAACCGACGCGTTTTCCGGCGCTCGGAAGTCGGCCTTTGAAGGCGAACCGACTTTCGAGCGTCGTTTTTTCGCGCCGATTCCCTTCAACGCGACGTTAAAACGTCGTTCATTCCCGCAAAACCGACAAAATCGTTCCCTTCCCGCTCCGTCGACGCAAGGAGCGGTCTTTTTCCGCAACGCGCAAGGAGGCGCCGCTTGTCGCCGAACCGTTTCCGTTTTCCGCATTTACATCTTCATTTTCCTTGGGGTTCGCATTCGAAATCGCGTTCGACCGAAATCGACATGAGCGTCGGCCCGCTTTGGTCGAAACTGATACTTTTTTCGGTTCCGTTGGCGTTATCGAACGTCCTTCAAATCGCGTTCAATATGGCGGACTTAATCGTCGTCGGGCGTTACGTCGGCGACGAAGCGTTGGCGGCGGTCGGCTCGAACGTCTCGCTCGTTTCGTTGCTTGTTTGCTTGATCGGCGGGCTGACGCTCGGCGTCGGCGTTCTCGTCGCGCGATTTTACGGGGCGAAGGACGACGCGGCGCTTCGCGAAACGGTTCGAACGTCGTTTGCGACGATTGGAATCGGTTCGTTAATCTTCGCGACGACCGGCGCCGTCTTTTCCGCGCCGATTTTGCGACTGATGGAGACGCCGGACGACGTTTTGGATTTAGCGACGCTTTATTTGCAAATTTACTTCGCCGGTTTTCCGGCCCTTGCGCTTTACAACTGCGCGGCGGCGGTGTTGCGAGCGGTCGGCGACGCGCGGCGGCCTCTTTATTACTTGACGGTCGCCGGAATTTTGAACGTCGTTCTCAACTTTATTTTCGTCGTTTACTTCGATTGGGGCGTCGCGGGCGTCGGAATCGCGACGGTCGCCGCGTCGGTCGTTTCCTGCGTTCTGACGCTCCGTTTTTTGGCGCGTTCGGACGCCGCGTACCGCTTTAATTACCGCGACCTAAGAATCGACCGAAAGCGTTTTGGCTCCTTGCTTTACATTGGAATCCCGGCGGGAATCCAAGGTTCGATGTTCAGCTTTTCGAACGTCGTCGTTCAAGGAGCGATCAACACGCTCGGCGCGACGGCGATGGCGGGCGCGGCGGCCGGTTTGCAGCTCGAATCGTTAATTTTCGTCGCTCAAAACGCGATCGCGAACGCGTCGACGACGTCCGTTAGCCAAAACGTCGGCGCCGGTTCCTATTCTCGGGTCAAACGAGCGGTCGCGCTTTGCGTTTTGCTCGACGTAATCGCTTGCCTCCTTCTCGGCGGCGGCGCGCTCCTTTTCCGACGGGAATTGCTCGGCGTTTTCACCCCGGACGAAGCGGCGATTCGCGCCGGAGAAATTCGCGTCGTTATTCTCGCGTCGACGTACATCCTCTGCGGCGCGATGGACGTTTGCGGCAACGCCTTGCGCGGCTTGGGTTACTCCCTTTTCCCGACGTTGGCGATTTTTTTCAGCGTCTGCGTTTTACGCGTTGTTTGGATTACGTTCGTTTTTCCGACGCGTCCGTCGCTCGAAACGATTTTCGTCTCGTACCCGCTTTCTTGGACGGTCGCCGGAATCGTCCTTTTCGCCGGATACTTCGCGGGCCGTCGTCGCGGCTTCGAGCGTTTAACGGCGAAAAAAACGCCGTCCGACGTCTAATCGTCTCGTTCCCAGCGAGCGCGTCGACCTTCGCTTCGTTACCAGCGAGCGCGTCGACCTTCGCTTCGTTACCTGCGAGCGCGTCGACCTTCGTCTCGTTCCCAGCAAGCGCGTCGGCCTTCGCTTCGTTCCCAGCAAGCGCGTCGACGTTCGTTAGATTTAGCCGATTAAGACGCGATTTCACAAGACGTTAAGGACGTCCGCAAAGATTGTTGGGTTTCCCGTTGCGCAACGCCAAAATTCAAGAAAAAAAAAACGAACCGCGCCCCATACCCTCGGAGCGCGGCCCTTCTAAATTGTCTGCCGGAATTCCCGACAAGAATCGATCAAGCTTCTTTTAGTCTAATAAAATTTTATTACGCGACCGCGTTCCTAATAAAACAATATATGGCGGCTTACCCTTTGCCCACTCGGCCTTAAAACAGGTAGAACTTATCCGTTTTAACAACGATTTGACGAACAATCGCGACAATCTTCACATTAAAACGGCGTCGTTCGCAAAAGAGGCCGAGGCCGGATTCGAACTGACAACTCCAATACGAGGTTAGGAACGTTTTCGCGCAATTTTCCGCTTAATCAAAACTTAATTTGGTAGCGATAGTCTAAAAACGCCAAGCGAACTTGGCAATCAACCTTAATTTTAATCTTAATCTAAACTTACGCTACTGTATATTCTTATCTTCCGCAACCGAACGCCGCCCGCGAAGGCGACAAATCGACGGAAGTTAACCTTTTCAAGTTTTACGATCGCGCGACGCAAGCGCAATTTCGTTCATATTTATATTTTACGTTTCCCCCTTTTTATCCCTTTTACGCCTCTTATTTCAATCGTTTGACTATTCCAAACAAGCGTTGTTTCCCAACGCGAAATTAAAACGCAAAAACAAGAAACAACTTTTTGTTTTATTATATATAATCGCGTTAAATTGTCAAGGCGCGGCGCCTTAAAATATCTTGTTTTTAACGTTGAAAAAACGTCGCTCTTTTAACGCCGAGTCTATCGGTCGATTTCGCAACGCTTACGCGAACCGCGCTCCCCCCGGGCAAAACGTCCCGCGACGAACGCGGTTAAAACGCTCCTTTTCGATAAAAAAGCGTCTCTTCCGACGACGGACGACCCAATTTTCCGTCCTAAGCTCAATCTCGACGCAAGTTAGACGTCGCTTTCCGCGGAAGTCCGCTCGCCGTTTTTACGTCGGGCTCCCGGATTTGGGAGTCGCGAAAAAACGTTCGAACGCTTGTTCGCGACTTCCTCAGGCAAGCCGCCTTATTTTCGCTCCTTTTTTCAATGTTTTCAAACGTCGTTGCCGAACACAAAGTCGACGATTTGATTCCCGAAACGAACTTGCTCGACTTGGAGCGAATTCGCTCGCTCGCGCGCTTTTTTAACGCCGTCGACCAACGAATCGATACGTTTCAAGAAGCTTTTTTTCGTCGCGCCGTCGAACGCGGTTGAAATATACGTCGTCGCCCAAGTCCCAACCGGAACGTCTTCGTCGAAAATCTCGACTTGCGCCGGATGACGCTCGGTCGCCTCCGCCTTCACGAAGCGCGTCTTTTGC
>JAZNJF010000442.1:0-3785 GCA_045577885.1 Thermoguttaceae bacterium
CTCCGCGTTTTTCCCATTCCCCGCGTCTTCTCTATTCTTTTTTTTCGGCTCGTTCCGTTTTTCTCGACGATTCTGTTTTTTCTCTTTATTCTTCGCGACCGTTCGTCTCGCGTCCCTCTTTTTCTCGCCGACTTCTTCCTCTTCGTCGAAAAGGTTGAAATTGTCGCTTTCTTTTTTTCGCCGACGCGTCGCCGCGCCCGCCGCCAACGTTAAAATCGCTAAAACCCCGACCCCGACTCCGACGGCGACGCCCGTCTTCGTTTTCGCGTCGAGACGAGTCGTCCAAGCGGTCCAAAAATCGGCCGTCGATTCTCGCTCCGTCGCTTCGACGGTCGTTTCGCTCGTCGTCTCTTCCCCTTCTTTCGGCGTCGGAACGTCGCCCGTCGTTTCTTCCGCGATCCGCTCCGCGACGTCGGCGCGCCCAAAATTCGCGACCGCCTCGAACGAGTCGCCCGCCCGATTTTCAGCGCTCGCGTTTTCGGCAAAATCGTTAGGATCGGCAAAAACGTCGACGACAACCGAACGAGTTAAGTCCTTTTCGCTCCAACCGTTTCGTTCGGCGAGCGGGCGCAAGAGCAAAAGCGCGACATTTTTCGTTTCCGCGACGATTTTTTGTTCCGTCGTTCGATAAAGAGCGCTCCATCCCCCCGCCGTTTCGTCGTTCTCAAACGTTTCGACGGCGTTTTCCGCCTTCAAATTTTGCGCGACTCGGCGAACGTAACCGCGCGGCGTCCCGACGCGAACGGCAAGCGCCCGAACTCGAAAGCGAACGCGTTCCTCGCTCGCGCGCCCTTCCTTTTTTCCGTCTTCTTTTTTTCCGCTTCCGCCGACGTTATTTCCGCTATTTTCCCCATCTTCCTTTTTCTTTTCTCTTTGCGCGACCGTTTCGGAACGCGCGCTCGCTCCGCTCTCTTTTGCCGTTTCTTCTTGCCCGGCTTGCGCAAGTCGCTCGACCCGCCCGTCTTCTCCATTATCCGCGTCTTGACGATATCCCGCCGGAACGACGGCGCGCTTCGGAGCGTCGCGTCGCTCGGTCGCGCCGACCGAAAGAACGCCGTTTCCGTTTGTTCGCTCGACCCGCGCCAAATTTATCGCTTCAACCGGCGCCGCGCTTCGAGTCGCGACCGGATTTCCCAATCGAGCGTAAGCGCCGCCGTTTCGCGCGCTTTGACGAACGTCGCCGCTCCAAGTCGCCAAAGGTCGCGGTCTTCCTATTTCCCCCGCTCCCCCTATTTCCACTTGCGCAAGGCGTTCCGCCGCCGACGTCGCGCGCTCGTTCTTCGCAATCTTCGCCGTCGCGTCCCCATTTTGCGCCTCGGTTGTTCCGCTCCAATCGTTTAAATCGATAAAAACGTCTCCGAGTTCCGTTTGAACGAGGTCGTCGGGTCCGGCGACGACCAATTCCGCGGCGACAGAAACGCGAACGCCGCCCATGTAATCAAACGTTTTTAACAATTTATCGCGCCAATAAGTTTCAACGCGTTCTTTCTCCGCCGCCAACAACAACTCGCTTCCGTTGCCGACAAGATTTTCCGTTCCGAAATAAGATTTCCCAGCCTTTAAATCGAGAATCGAGATATTTTCGTTCGCGTCGACGCCAAGTTGATGCTTCGCCGCGACGGTAATCGCCGATAAAAGATTGGCGTCGAGCTCGCAACCTTCGCGACAAGCGACGCCGATCGACGCGGTAACGACCGTTTTCGCCGTCAACCCCGCCTGCTCGCGTCGAGAGTAAACGCCGACGGTCGCGTATTCGATTCCGCCGGTTCGCTCGAGCGTTCGCTCCAGTTGGAACGCGCAAGCGTCGAGTTCGCGCATTCGAATTTTCGCCTCCGACTCGAACGCGCTCATTTCTCGAATCGCGTCGCGCCGCGACTCGCTCGGCGCCTTCGGGTAAGCCCCGGCTTCCGCCAACGCCGTTTGATATTCGTTCTTTTTGTTTTTCGGAACGAGAAGCCGCCCGTCGTCCCAGGACCATTCCTCGAGTCCCGCCGCCGCCAAGGCCGCGCTCGCCGCCTTTTGGTCTTCGCGCCCGTATTGCCAGCCGTCGAACGCGGACTCCCAACCGCTCGACGCGGGAAAACCGCCGCTACAAAACGCCCAAACGCCCCAAGTTGCCAACGCAACCAACGCGCCGCCTCCGCAGAGTCGAAGCGTTCCTAATTTTTTGAGGTCGACGTCTTTCATTCGTTCATCCTAAAAGCTCAAAGCGCCTTCTTTCGCGTCGGCGGCGCCGATCGCCAAGCCGTTATAATCCATTAAAACGGCGTTATCGTCGCGATGATAACGAATTCTCGACGCGGCGGCAAGTCGTTTTTTCCAAAAATTCCTTATTCTTGCGTCGTTCTATCCCCTTTGCCTTCCCTTGTTTGCTTTATCCTCCCATTTCCTCCATTTTCACCCGCTTTGCTTCCTTATTTTTTCGCTTTTATTCACCCCGCCGTTCCACAACTCCTATCCATCCCGACTCTCCCGCCCTACGCATTCTTCCATCGAGCTAATCGTTTTAACGATTATACCGAATTTAACCGCGACAACCGCGCCCTATCGGCATTTGCGCGAAAAACTTGAGGAAAAATTCCCAAAATTTGCAAAATTCTCATTTTGTTTTCACGTATTCGGAGTATAATGTTTAAGTCGTCGCGTCGCGCTCGTCGGCTTAAACGTCGACGTTTTCGCAAACGTTACAATCGGGCTTCCGTCGCGCGCCGTTTACGACGCTTGCGAGCGTCGGCGGCTTGGCGACGTTGTTTTAACGTTGTTTTATTATTATCGTTCCCGAGCGTTCGCGCGGCGTCCGTTCGATTCCGTCGACGCGTCGTCCTCGTTTCGTCGTTCCCTTTGCCAGAAAGATTTTTTATGCAATTTTCCGAACTCATCGCTCTCTTAGCGCAATATGCCCAACTGCTCCCGAGCGACGCGCAACTTTCCTTCCAACAAACGCTCGACAGTTTGTCGGAATGTTGCCAAAAAACGGAACAGCGCCGCGAACGCGACGAACAAACGCTCCGTTTTATTCAGTTTGCGCTTGAAAATTTGCGAGTCGACGCGAAATATCTCGCTTTCGACTTGGAAGCGACGCGTCGCGAAAACGCTCGACTGAACCAACTTCTGGAAACTTTTTTAAACAACGAGCGTTGAAAGTTGGTAAAAATTTAAAATTTTTGGAAAAAGGGCGTTGACGAATCGCCAAGCCGTGGTATATTAAATTTGTTGTTTCGAGAGGGTCGCGGTTTTCCCGCCGTCTTCCTTTTTTCCAATCCGTTTGAGATTGGCGAAGCGTCAAATTTGGGGGATTAGCTCAGTTGGGAGAGCGTTTGGCTGGCAGCCAAAAGGTCATCGGTTCGAACCCGTTATCCTCCATTCGCCTTTAAGGCGGTTTTAGACGAAAGCGCGGCGTTTTTTCCGTACTTTTATTTGCGCGACGTTAAAAGCGTCGTATATTTGTCGCAGAGACGACGTTCCCGGGGGATTAGCTCAGTTGGGAGAGCGTTTGGCTGGCAGCCAAAAGGTCATCGGTTCGAACCCGTTATCCTCCATTAAGCTCCGTTTGGCGGAGCTTTTTTTATTTCTTGCATTTTTCTTTTTTTTCTCCGTTAGTCGTCTCCCTTCCTAAAAGCGTTTAACGCCAAAAGCAAACGCGTCCTTTCTTTTGCGCTTTTTTAACCGTTAGCCCTCTCGCTCGCAACTCAACGCCAACTCAACGCCAACTCAACGCCAACTCAACGCCAACTCAACGCCAACTCAACGCCAACTCAACGCCAACTCAACGCCAACTCAACACC
>JAZNJF010000443.1:0-1926 GCA_045577885.1 Thermoguttaceae bacterium
GGTCGCGCTGTTCGGCGTCGCCGCGCCGTCGGTCGCGGCCGAGCCGCCGGAGCTTTTGCCGTCCCCCGTTTTGACGGTCGATCCCGACGGCGAACCGTCGGGCGGCGCTCCGGAAACGGTCGCAACCGAAGTTCTTGCTCCGCTGGAGGGCCCGCTTTTGCTCGCGTTCCTCGACGCGCCGCCGAATCGCTTCGAGTCGGAAACGCTCGACCGCCTCGCTCGCTGGTATCCGGTCGAAATCGTTCGCGCCGACCGCTCGACGCGGGCCCGCGCCGACGCGCTCCTTTGGCGGGTCGACCGCTTTCCGACCTTCGTCGTCGCCGACTTTTCGCCGCGCGACGCTCGCGAACTCGACCGTTGGTCGAGCTTCCTCGAAGTCGAGCGCCGGGCCGCCCGCGCGTTCGCCGCCGTCGGATACCGCAAGCCGCCGCGACCGCTCCCGCCTCCGCCGCGCGGTCGCTTGGTTCCCGCCCCGCCCGCGCCGCGACCGATTCCCCGCCCGGCCCCGCCGCCGAAACCGGCGCCCGCGCCGCCTCGCGTCGCGCCGCGTCCGGAACCGCGCCCGGCCCCGCCTCCGCCGCCGAAGCCGCGCTGGTACGACTTCCTCCGTTGGTTCGATTGAAAGCCCGTTTGCCGATGAAGAAAAATTTCCGCGTCTCCCGTCTTTTCGCTCGACTTCGCCGCCGCGCCGCCGTCGTCGTCTTTTTTGCGATCGCGGCGACGCTTCCCGGCTCCGCGTCCGCGTTCGGGTACGAATCCCGATACGTCGAAGTCCGCGGCGCGAACGCCGACAAAATCGCCGAAGAGTGCGACGAGATTATCGACCGACTCGTCGCGCGGTACGGCGAGCCGCGAACTTGGAAGCGTTTCCCGGTAATCTTTACGTTCGGCGGCGGAAGCGTCGCCGGTTACACGAGTTACGCGGGCGGCGTCGTTCGCGAAGTCGTCGTCTATCAGACGTTCGACGTCGCGCGCGGCGGCACGCTCGACCACGAGCTGACGCACGCCTTTTTCTTCTATTGGCTCGACTCGAATTTCAATCTCCTTCTGAACGAAGGACTTGCGCAAAATAGCGAATGGCGACGTCGCGCCGCGCTCCGAAAAACCGTTTACGAACGCCGACGCGGCGACGAGTTCGTTCCGATCGGCGACCTTTACCGCCGCGACGGTTACGACGGCCGCCTTCTTATTTACCATCAAGGCTTTTCGGTCGTCGACTTCCTGATCGCGCGGGGCGGCTCGCGCTGGTTCGCCGCGTTCGTCGACGACTTGACGAACGGTTCGCGCGACGTAAATAAAGCGCTCAAAACGTATTACGGATACGAATCGCTCGTCGAACTGAACGCGCGTTGGCTCGAATACGTCGACGCCGGGCAAGACCGAGAAGCGACCGAAGCCGTCCGATAGCGCCGCTCGCCGCCGAAAATCGCCCGAAGTTGGGCGAGCGCGGCTAAAACCGCCCTCGGCGACGCCGCCGTTTTTGCAACCTTGCGGCGTTTCGCTCCGTTTTTTCCCGAACCTGTCAACGCTCTTGGAGGGTCGATAAAATGACAAGAAAAACGAAACTCGCGAGCGTCGCGGCGGCGTTGTTCGCCGTTCCGTTCGCGCCGCTTTGGGCCGACGCGCCAAACCCGACGCCGTCCTCGCCGACCGCCCCGACTTCTCAAACGTCGGCGGCCGCTCCGGAGCCCGGCGAAATCCGCGTCGTTTATCCCGCTTCCGCGACGTCGACCGAGCCGATTCTTTTCGAGCCGCGCGACGTCGTCCCGCCTCGTTCCGAATCGCGCGACGCGCCGTTCGGCTCCGACGTCGAAACGCCGATCGGCCAAGTTCGCGCCGTCTTGGCGACGCTCGACGAACTCCGCCGAACGCAAACCGCGCTCGACGCCAAGCTCGACGCGCTGGCCGCCGCGCCCGCGCCGTCGC
>JAZNJF010000444.1:0-1922 GCA_045577885.1 Thermoguttaceae bacterium
CTTGTCGAAGTTGTCGGCTTGGTCGGGATCGCCCATCAAGATCGAGATTTCGTTGAAGCGGTCGATTTTCGCTTGAATCGGCGCGACGGCTTTCGCAACGTTCTCGCGGACGGTCGCGTCGAGGTCGAGTTCCGGCTCTTGGGCGACGTATTTGCAGGTCATCCCCTTGACGAACTTGACTTCGCCGTCGATGTCCTTGTCGATTTGCGCCATAATCTTTAAGAGCGTCGACTTCCCGGCGCCGTTTTCGCCGACGACGCCGATTTTCGCGCCGTAATAGAAGGAGAGGCTGATGTTTTGGAGGATCGTTTTGTCTCCGAATCGCTTCGAAACGCGATTCATTTCAAAGATAAAATGCGGCGCCATCGTCGGGGTTCCGTTCGTTGTTTTACGGGGTGAGCGAAGCAAAATGTCGAAGGCGCGTCGGCGTTTCGAAGCGAAAGCGGTCCGAGCGCGAACTCAAGCGGAAAGCCGCGTTTTGCGACTCCTCGCCTCTCTCATTATAACCGAAACCTGCGCTCGTCCAAGGGGGCGGGCGTTGTTTTTTTGAAAACGCGGCGACGAAACGACGGCGAAACGGTCTTAGAACGGCGACGAAACGAACGGCAAGGCGGTCTTAAAACTGCGGCGGAGCGAGGCGCGTTTGATAAGTTTGAATAACGGCGCTTGATTATGCGAATCAAAGAGCCGGCGAATCGACGGGAGAAATAAGCGACTTTTGATTTTTGGAAAACGGCGTCGGTAATCGAAGGAAACAAAGGGAAAAGGGCGAAACGGGCGCGTTGACGGACGGCGTTTTTCGGATATAATATTAATAACGGTAAAAACGACCGGTAAAAACGGCGTCGACGCGGCGCGCGAGCGCGGCGTTTGAGCCCGTTTCGCGGTTTCTCTCGACATTTCTCCATTTCTCCGTTTAAAAAGACAAAAACGAACGACGAAGGACGACCCGATGAATTACTCCGAAAGCAAAGCGGCGGCTTTTTTGCAAGATTACGCGCGGCAGGTCGCGACCGATTTGACGCGCACCAACTTCGAGACGCTGGCGAAAATCGCCGGGTTGATCTTGGCGACGAAGAAAAACGGGAAGCGCGTTTACACGGCGGGGAACGGCGGGAGCGCGGCGACGGCGTCGCATATGTGCAACGACTTAATGAAGGGCGCCCGCGTTCTCGGTCGCGAAGGCTTCCGCGCCGTCTGTTTGAACGACTCGACGCCGATCGTAACGTGTTTGGCGAACGACTTTGCGTATGAAGATATTTACTCGATTCAGTTGCGAACGTACGCCGACCCGGGCGACCTTTTTATCGTTTTTAGCGGAAGCGGGAATTCGCCGAACATTGTGAAGGGGCTTCAAACCGCGAAGGAAATGGGCTTGACGACGGTCGGTTTCGGCGGTCGCGACGGCGGGAAAATGAAGGCGTTTTGCGACGAAATCCTGATCGCGCCGACCGACTCGATGGAACAGCTCGAAGATATGCATATGCTGTACGAACACGCGCTCGTGTCGCTGATGCAAAAGGTCGCGCCGTTGAACTTCGACGTCGAGGTTTTGCGTTATCGCAAGGCCGGAACGAAGATTAAGGCGGCGTTTTTCGACTTCGACGGAACGGTCGCGACGTTGCGTCAAGGTTGGCAAGACGCGGTAACGGCGGAGGCTTGCGCGACGCTTTCGGAGATTCCGGGCGTTTCGGCGGCGGACGTCGAGCCGATCGTGCGGGCGTACATTGAGAAGGAGACCGGGCGCCCGATGATCGCGCTCGGCGAACACTTGGCGGAAGAGGTCGCGAAGCGCGGCGGAACGCCGAAAGCGCCGATCGTTTACAAGGAGGAATACGACGTCGTTCTCGACCGCTTGGTCGCGGCGAAGTTCGCGGGGCTCGAAACCGGCGAAAAGACGGTCGACGACTTGGTTTTGCCGG
>JAZNJF010000445.1:0-3422 GCA_045577885.1 Thermoguttaceae bacterium
TTCGGCGATTCTCCTCCCGCAACGGAACGCCGCCGCCGGTCGCCAAAACCATTGGGCGCGGGTTGTTCGCCAACTCCGCGACGACCGCCGCCTCCAAATCGCGAAACGCCCCCTCGCCGTCTTGCGCGAAGATATCGGCGATTCGCTTCCCGGCGCGCGCTTCGACGACGTCGTCGGTATCGACGCATTCGACCCCCCAACGCTCGGCCAAACGCGCCGCCAAGGTCGATTTTCCGGTCGCGCGGTATCCTACGAGGACTATTTTTGTTCGCATTTTCGGTTCTCGGCGCCAAAACGCCGTTAAAATCGATTCTTTCCTTATTCGCCGCCGCTCAAAACGCTAAAATTTACCTGTCGCAACGGTTTTAACGCCCGACGCGACGCCTCATCCCAACGTTTTTCAACCTTCGACGACAAACAACGACCGTCCGCTCCGGCAAGCGCGAAAGCCGCCGGAACGCCGTCCGTTTCCTTTTAACGCAAACGTCGCTCGTCGCCGCGCTCGTCAAGCGACGGCGCGGCGGACGGCGCGAAGCGTTGTTAAGCGTCCTTTTTAACGAAATCGCCGAACGCGGACAAAATCGTCTTGGTGATCGGGCCCGGTTTCCCGTCGCCGATAACGCGCCCGTCGACGCCGACGACCGGAATCAGCTCGGCGGCGCTCCCGGTCAAGAAGCACTCGTCGGCGGTGTACACGTCGTGTCGAGTGAACGCCGCTTCGACGCATTCGAGCCCGAGTTCTTCGCAAATTTCCAACACGACGTTGCGCGTAACGCCTTCCAAGATGCAAGCGTCGGTCGGCGGCGTCTTGAGTTTGCCGTTTTTAACGATAAAAATGTTGTCCCCGGAGCATTCCGCGACGTCGCCCTTATGGTTGAGCATCAACGCTTCTTCGCAACCGGCGTAATACGCTTCGATCTTCGCCATAATGTTGTTGAGGTAGTTCAACGACTTGACGCGCGGGTTGACCGAGTCGGACGGCGTGCGGATCGTGCTGGCGGTAACGATTTTAATCCCTTGGTCGTAGAAGTCGGCCGAGTAAAGGGAGAGTTTTTGAACGATAATAACGATCGCCGGGTCTTTGCAAAGGTGCGCGTCGAGGCCGAGCGTTCCTTCGCCGCGGGTAACGATCAAGCGAATATAGGCGTCGGTGAAACCGTTCGCTTCGAGCGTTTGGTACATCGCGGCGCTCATTTCCTCCTTCGTAACGGGAATTTGAATATCGAGCGTCTTCGCGGAATCCCAAAGGCGGTCGATATGTTGTTTCAAACGGAAAATTTTGCCATTATAACAACGCAAGCCTTCAAAAATACCGTCGCCGAACAAAAATCCGTGATCGAAAACGCTGACTTTAGCGTCTTCGCGGTCGACCAAACGACCGTTGATATAAACTTTAAGGGACATGAAAACGCCTTTCGCAAAACTCGGCGAGCGTCGCGCCGTTCCGTCGAACGCGGGGCCGTTTCGCGCCGTCGATTTCCGCCGTTTCGACCGCTCCGATTATTTCGTTTGCGCCGGTCGCGCCGAATATCCGGAGATTTTCGAAACCGTTCCAACGTCGCTCGACGCCGTCGCAAGAACGTCGCCGCTCGTTAAACACCACTCGAATGTCGACGCGTTTCGCCTCGCCGAAAAGCGCGCCAAGCCCAACGTCGACGTTTCTATTTTACCCCGCCTTGAAACGTTTAACAAGATTTGTCCGCGCAAGAATCGCGGAAAAGAGCGAAAAAAAGAGAAATTTTTGCGTCGAACGCTCCGAAACGTCGAAAGCGCGCCGCCGTTTTTACGTTCGAACTCGTCGGCGACGCGCAAGAAAACCTCGCCGACAATCAAACAACCGCGTCGTTTTTCAACTTGCGCGCCGTTTATATCGCAACGTTCACTCGGGAACGACCAAACCGTCGACCAATCGAATCGCGCGGTCGGCGTCGGCGGCCTGCGACATGTCGTGCGTAACCATTACAATCGTTAAATTCTGTTCCTCGTTCAGTTGGCGCAGCAGTTTCAAAACGCCGACCGACGCTTTCGAGTCGAGGTTGCCGGTCGGTTCGTCCGCCAACAGGACGCGCGGATTCGAAATTAACGCTCGGGCGATCGACGCGCGTTGCATTTCGCCGCCGGAAAGTTCGTTCGGGCGATGATTCAAGCGATGCGAAAGCCCGACGAGCGCAAGCAACTCCTTCGCTCGCGCGACGTATTCCCGTTTTTTACTCCAATAACCCCAAAACGATTCGCGAATCATTAGCGGCGCCAAGACGTTTTCCAGCGTCGTCATCTCCGGAATCAAGTGATAAAATTGGAATATCATCCCGATAAACCGATTTCGCAACACGTCGCGTTGCGCCGCCGAAAGATTGTCGATCCGCTGGCCGTCGAAGTGAATCGTTCCGGAGTCCGGCGCGTCGAGCGTTCCCATCAGGTGCAGGAGGGTGCTTTTGCCGGAGCCGCTTTGCCCGACGATCGCGAGAAGTTCCCCTTGACGCGCCGTCAAATCGACGCCCTGCAAAACGGGAATCAACTTTTTCGCCTTAACGTAACCTTTTTTCAAATTCGAAACAACCATTAAGTCGGACGCGACGCTCGCCGGCTCGTTCCGCTCTTTACGCGGGTCGGTCTCCGGTTCGAGCAAGACGATCCGCGAAGTCGACGGCTCGACCGGGGCGTTTTCCTCCGACTCGGAAATCGACGCGGAAATCGGCGCCGGTTCCGGGTTTTCTTCCGAAATTAACGATTCCTCCGGGTCCAACGCCCCAGTTTTACCGCTTTTTTCGTCAAAATCGTTCAACTCAAGCGTTCTTTCCCCGTCTTGCGCAACTTCGCCATTCGCCGCGTTCGACGCATTCTCGCTCGCGTTCGTTCCTCGACGTTGCGACGCGTCGAGCGTCGATTCCAACAAATCGAGCGTCGCGTCGCCCGCAAAGTCGTCGTTATCGCTAAAATCGGCCGCGAAAATCGCCGCGTCGGAGGCGTCCAACTCTTCGCGCAAATTCCGCAACGTCGGACTCAACGCGCTCATCGGCTCTTTCGGCGCGCCTTCGGCGACTAAGCGACGCAACGCTTCGGAACGGTTCGCGGCGGCGGTCGGCGCGTCGTTCGCGGTCGGCGGCGAAAGCGGAACGGGCGGCGTTTGCGGAACGGCGACGCTCGGTTCGTCGAACCAAAACGCGTTTTCTTCCGGTCGCGGACGGTTCGACGACGCGGAACGGCGGCGAAGTTGCGCTAAAATTTGCGCGTCGTTTTTTCTCGTTTCGTCGCTTTTTCGTTCCATCGCCGTTCCTTTGTCCGTTCCTAAAATCGAATTCGCGACGTTCAACCGCCGCCGCTTCAAAAATCCCGTTTAAACAACAAAATCCGTTTAACGCCGTTGTTTTCTCCGACGTTCGACGCGTTTTCGCGACTTTTCGCTCGATTTTGTCAATATA
>JAZNJF010000446.1:0-16757 GCA_045577885.1 Thermoguttaceae bacterium
CTGTTCGCGGCGGAGCGTTTCGACGAGCATCTCGAACGGCTGGTTGTCGAGCCGTCCGGACGCGAAGTTGTATTCGTGCGACGAGCCGGTCGCCTTGTTGCGCGGAAGACCCAACGCGTAACCGATTTGCGCGGCGCTCGACGCGACGAACGCGTCGGCGCTCGTCGTCGGTTGCGCGGGCGCGAACGCTTGCATTTCTTCGCCCGGAGGGAGGCGGATAAACTTGCCGTTCGTCGTTTCGTAAGGCGCGAGAACCGAATTGTCGTAAGGCGCGCCCGGATTGTTCGCGTATTCGTTGGGGACGAGAAGGCCGTCGTCGTAAGCGTAACCGTGTTGCGTTTTGACGGTCGCGAAAACCTTCGCCGAGACTTTCGCCGACTCGACGACCGCCGCCGTATACTCGCGGAGCTGTTGCAGATAAGGAAGAATCGACGCGAACCAAGAGACGCCGCGCGTTTGGCCGGGAAGGTCTTCCCGAAACGCGTGAAAAACGTCGTCCGCCGAGAAAAGTTGAAAGCTCGTCTTGTCGTAATAGCTCGACTCGAACTCCGGCAAGTCGTAAACGCAGTAGGCGACCGGCGAGCCGAACGCGTCGAGGAAAACGCCGTCTTGGCGCGTTCGCGTCGACGGTTCGCCGTTCGGGTTGCCGATTCGTTGCGCGTCGATCAAGACGGCTCCGAACCCGTCGCGGCGGCGCGGATTCGGAGCGAGCGCGACGAACGCTTCGCCGTCGACGACGATCGAGCTAATCGCGGAGCGGAGCAGGGCGGCGAAACGCGTTTCGGTCGCGAACCGCTCCCAACGGAACTCGACGTAGCGGGCCAAGTCGCGGTCGACCGGGCGCTTGAGGTAGGCGTCCCAACCGCGAAATTTCAGTCGCGGGCCGGTTCCGACGACGTAAAGCCCGAAAAGTCGAGCGATACCGGCGGCGCGAGGATTGTTTAAATATTCTTGGCGCGCTTGCGTCCGGAGCGAACTTCGCGTCGGGGCCGTTTGCGCCGCGAGCGTCGTTTGCGGGAAGGAGCGCGCGAAGACGCTCGCGACGTCGGAGTTAGGCCGCGCCGCTTCGTATCCGGCCGCGACGGGCGCCGCGCCGACGCGCGAAGTTCGGGCGTTTCGCTTTTGTTGGGCGGTTGCGTCGCCGACCGACGGGAGGCGGGAACCGGACTCGCGCGGAAGCGCGGGCCGGGAATCGCGCCGTCGCGACCGCCGCCGCGCGCCCCGAACGGTCGGAACGTTCGGGGCCGCGCCGGGATAACGAGAAGAACCCGGCGCGTTCGCGGCGGCGAAACGCTTGCGCGTTTGTTTTGGGCGACTTCGGCGACTCACGGCAATTTCCCGACGATCATTCCGCGACGAAGCGAACGCAATTTCATCGCGTCGAGTTCCGCTTGAACCTTCGCGCTTTCGCCCTTGGCCGCTTGCTCGGTCGATTCGACCGTATACGACTCGCCCGCGCTCGAAAACGCGACGACTTTGCGCCCGTCGGCGGTCGTCAGTTCGTCGGCGGCGGAAATTTCGGATTTTTCGTTCGGCATTTTTCGACCCTCCGAACGATATTTTAGACGAATGTGTTCAAGTTGTCAATAAGCAGTCGGTGAAAATGGCCAGTTTACTGACGTTTTTTGCACGTTTCGGGTCAAAAAGAAGAAAATCGGCGGCGAATCGGGGACTATTAAAAGTTTTTAGAGGTTTCTTCATTAACCAAATCGGAATATTCTTGATTTTGTCGGCGGAAACGAATATACTAAAAGAAACGATGGAGTTTTTTCGACGTCAGGCAAGGCAAAAAATTATTATCGAAGCGTCGCGCGGGTTGAAATCGAATGTTTACTATCCAGTACCAAAACGACCGAAACGCGGTAAGAGAAGAATTGAGTTACGCGGCTCTTCACGCGCTTATAACCCAGGCTCGCGGTTCCTGTAAAACTGAAGCGCGCGGAGCCGACGCGGCGGGCGTCGACGCAAGCTGTCTCTTTATGGGCGCTTTTTCTCCTGAACCGCGAGCGCTTACGCGCGTTGCGTTTGGCGTTCAACTGAAAGCGACTTCCGGAATCGATAAACCGGTAAAACAAGCCGGCGCCGAGTTTTGGTCTTTAAAAATAGACGTTAAACTCGCCCAAAAATACTCGGAACCCGGCAACGCGCCCTTGATTCTCGTTCTTGCTCTTCTTCCCAAGGAAGAAGAATTTGACGATTGGCTTCGACTTGACGAAAAACAGTTGATAATGAAGGCGCGCCTTTACTGGACTCCGCTCGAAGGCTTTGCGACGCCAGAAAATCAAAAAACGACGACGATTTACGTTCCCAAGAAAAACCTGTTGACGCCCGAAGCGATCCTTAACGAAATAGTCGTTCCTCTCGCCTTACGCAAGGAGCTGAAATATGAAACGCCCTGAATTAACGCTTGCCGACCGCGTCGACGCGAAAAGCGTCGGACGGCTCCTTTGCGCCCAAGGTTGGGAAGAGTTCCGCGAATTTTGGGACGACGCGGTTGTTTATCGACGGCCGGCGTCGGAAAATTCGTTCGCCGAAATACTTTTGCCGAAAAAGCGCGGCGACGATTACGCTTTGCGGCTTTTGAACGCGGCGCGAAGTTTGGCGGAGTACGAACATCGAAGCGTCGAAGCGGTTTTATTCGACTGGAAAAATCCGGAAGTCGACCGCGTTCGTTGTCGCATTGCGTCGCCGCAAACGCTTTACGGTTCCGCTTCCTTGAAGAAGACGCAAGAATTTCTTGCCGGACTCGTTTCGACCTTGCGCGTCGCCGTGAAAGACGCGACGACGCCCGCGCCGTTTCATAAACGCGTTCGCTCGGCGGAGATTGACGAATTGCTTGAAACGGCGGAGTTTGGCCAAACGGAACGCGGAAGTTTTGTTGTAAATATTTACGCTCCGCTTGGATCGATAAAAGACGCGGAGCGTTTCGAAGCGACGCGCGGTTATATTTTTCGTTCGGCGCTCGAGGGACTGATGCGCACCCTGAACGCGGCGGTCGCGAGCGTTGAAGACGGTTCCGGGGCCGACTTCTTAAATCGTGACGAAAACCGAAACGTTAGCGGAAATCTTTTCGACGCCTTGGCCGACGCGAGTGGCGACGACACGGACGCGACGCTTGATATTTGCGTCGATTGGTCGCCTCTTCTTCCAGTTTCAAAAGACGTTCCTTCTTCGGCGCGAATTACTCGCGAGTGCGTCGAATACTTCCGGACTTGGGCGCGCGAACGACGGCCGAAAGATAAAAACGCGTTGCGGCGCGAATTTATTGGACAAGTGCGCGAATTGGCGGGAGAAGAGCGGGACGACGACGACCGGCCGTTCGGCGACGTCGCGTTATTAATCTTTGACGAAGAGCGAAATTTTGAAGCGCGAGCGCGTCTTAATTCGGACGAATACGAGACGGCGCTTGACAGCCACCGCTGGAACCGTTACGTCGCTTTTAACGGCGAGTGCGTTTGGGAAAAAGGAAAGGCGGCGATCGTCGATACGGAAAACTTTCGAGCGATCGAACGCGAATCTCAACGGGAATAGAACGTCGCGCCGAGCGCGCGGCGAAGCGGGCGCGTCGGGCGGGCTTCGCGGGTCGTTTCGGTCGCGACGTCGCAACCGACGTACTCCGCCAACGCTCGGCAACCGGCGTCCGTGTCGAGGAATTCGTTGTCGGCGACGCGCGGTTTCTTCATTCGCCAACGCCGGTACTCGAGCCCGCTCTTGCGCGTCTCGACGTAATCTTCCGCCGTCTGCTGAATCGCGAACGCTTCGAACGCTTCCGGCTCGTCGTTCCCGTCGAAGATCGTCGCGGCGCCGGGACGGTCGGCGGGCGTCTTCCAAGCGGCGTCGCGGCGCGTCTTCGCCGTGTTCGCGTCGTAATTCAGCGACGCGTAAACGTTCGGGAACGATTGCGCGAGCGGACGACGCCCCGCCGGGTTCTCGATCCAGTCGTATCCGGAGCCCGCGCGGCGAAGACGGCGCCATTCGCCCGGCTTGAGGTCGTAATAGCGAACCAAACGGCTCGACGCTTCGATCCCGTAAGTCGGAATCGCGAGACCGAGGAAGCGACCGCCGTCGAGCCGGTGGAAATCGTCGATCGCGCCCCAAAGCGCAAGCTCCATTTCGCCGTCGGAACAGTCGACGCCGCAAATCGCGAGAAGCGGGAAGTTTCGCGTTTGCCGACCGCGCGGTCGAGCGTGTTGCGGAAAGCGCGTCGCGACCGAAACGCCGAGCGGGCGGCCGTATTCGTCGAAATATTGCTCTTCAAAGATTCGGATAAGGAGGTCGAGCGTCGCGGCGCGGAGGCGGTCGAACTTGTCGCCGCTTTGGTAAACGTCTTGGAGATCGACGGCGTACCGCTTTTTCGACGCGACGTTCCCCGGCTGTTCCGGCCAAATTCCGAAATCGACGACGTGCGCGGTCGAAAAATCGCGAGAAAAGGCGGCGACTTGGTAGTTTAGGTAATGTTCGCCCGCGTCGATAAAGGCGGTGAGAACGTCGGCGTCGTTCGGAACCCAACCGCGTCGAAGCGGTTCGCCGCGCCCGTTCGTCCGGATTTTTCGCGCGACTTCGACCGCCGTCAAGCCGCCGCCGGTCTCTTGCGCCGCCCGACGAGCGTCGTTTTGGAACTCGCACCAGAAGGACGCCTCCGACGCCGACCAGTAATCGATCGCGTAATGAACCGCGTCGACCTGCCAATTTTCGCGGAGCCGTTCGTCGTCGACTTCGACGCCCCGCGCCAACGCGTCGCGGTTTCGCCGGTAATAGTCGGCCAACTCGACGCGGGCCGCGCCGACGTCCGGCGACTTACGAAGCGTCGCGTCGCGGAAGTCGCGGTACCGGCGCCATTCGTCGAGCGAGTCCGGAAGGCGGCGAACGAACGGAACGACGAGCGTCCCGAACTCCGGCAAGTCGGTAATCATTCGTTCGGCGACGTCGGCGGGCGCGTTCTGCGTGATCGCGGAGACGACGGCCAGCGACTCCCGCGTTCCGTCGGCGCGGCGACCGGCCAGCCCGCGAATCGTCTTTTGAATCGTCGAGATAATCGACTCGACTTCGACGGCGCTCTTGGCGGTCGCGTCGTTTTGAATATCGTCGAGCATCACCGCGCCGACGCGGAACGAGCCGACGCGCGGGATCGTGTGGTTCGAACCGCGCAAGCCGCCCCCGCCGATCGACGTAAAGCGCAAAAGCGAACCGGCGCAACGGGAACCGGCGATATTCGGGAAGACGATTCGGTCGGCTTTTAGCTCGGCGCCGACCGGTTCGCCGTTGAAGGTGAGCGGACGTTGCGCTTTGCCTTCGCGGCGTTGGAGCGGGTAGGAGATTTCCGGATAGAGCCGGGTGAAGAGTCGGGCGTCGTCGCCGCGCGCTTCGTAATTGTCGTAAAGCGCGGCGGCAAACCATTCGGCGGCTTGGGCGACCGAAGCGCCTCCTTCGGCGGTAACGTAGATCGCGTGGCGGATTATGCCTTCACAAAGAGCTTTAAAAAGCAAACCGCTTAAAACGGAGGTTTTTCCAATCCCGCGATACGCTTCAACGTTCTTCCAAGCGCCAACGACGAGCGCGTTCCAGACGACGTCGATAAGCCGATGGAGCGTGGCTGAGAACTCGGCGTAATAGACGTCCGGCAAAATTTCGCGGAGCCAGCGCGCCGGGTTCGCCTCGAGTTCGTTCCGGAGCGCGAGGTCGGCGCACTCCGGAATCGGGCCGATTTCGTTGACGTTTTTTCCTTTTTCGCGTCGGCGACGCGCTTCGTAATCGCGTTGATCGGAGCCGTAAAAAGCCATCTATTCGTTAAGTTTTTCGATAAATTCTTTTTCTTTATCGCGGTCGAGCTTGCCGTCGTAACGATAGGCGACGACGGTCGCCGCGCCGGTCAAGCCGATCGACGCAAGCGCGAGCGCGTGCCAATACCAAGCGAGTTCGCCGGGCGCCAAGCGTCGGCGCTGCTCGCCGATTTCGAACGGTTGGAGCTTGCGCTCGAGCCGTTCCTCTTCGGCTTGAACGCGTCGAGCGACGAGCGCGTCGGACGGCGTAAGCCATCGATGGTAAAAGAGGCAAGCGCAAAGCGTCGCCGTCGAAAGCGAGACCGCGAGCGCGAGGGGCGCGACCGTCGCGACGAGGAAGCCGCTTTCTCGTTTAAGGTGGAAGCCGACGCCGGGAGTTCCCGCGCCTACCCGATCGAACGATTCGTAAAGCGCGGAGGGCGAGACCTTAACGACGACGTTGTAACGCTCTTTGTAAAGTTCGCGTTTATTTTTATCGGCTTCGGCGGCTTGTCGTTCGCGTTCTTCCATCTCTTCGCCGAGCTTGACGCCCAAACGAACAACCTGTTGCGCGTTGTAGCTTGTCGCAATAGAAAAAAGCCGTTGTAAACCGAACGTCATCGTTTCGCCTCTTGTTTTTCTCGTTTTTACCGACAGGTGTGTGTAGTTACCCCCCTCCCTCGAGCTGTCCGACGCCTCGAAGGGTTGGGGAGGGGGGCGGGAAGTACCTTTCGGGTTTGGGAGCGATTATAGCGCCAAAAAGAGCGCGGCGCAAGAGACGCGACCGCAAAGCGGCGAAGATTCGACAAGATTTAGCCTTTTTCGATGTTTACGCGTTGTCGCAAGAGCGTTACTGGCGTTCGTCGCGACGTTTTTTCGTTCGCTAACGCGCTCCCCAAACAAGCCGTCGCCGGAAACGCCAACTTCCAACGACGGCTCGCAACCAAATTGCAACCTCGCAAGTTTTTAACCTTATTTTTTCGGGACGAACCAACGCCCTTCAGGCGTGTTTTAAAGGGTTTCCTAGCGTTGCTGGGGAAACCTTTTTACGTTCTTGTTTTTGCGGGGTTTGCCGCGTTTTTTAAGGGATTTTGAGAGCGTTTTAGACGGGAACAACACACTATATACAGGCTAAAAACGGTTAAAAATACTTAAAAATAAACCTAGCGTAAGTACGGCGCCGGATACCGTACTTACGGCGGAAAAGTTCGCGCGGTTTATCCGGTTTATCTTTTCGCCTTTGCTTTTGTAGGTTAAGTTCTACGCAACCTTGTAACTTGCAACCTTTTTTTAACGCAAGACGCTTAAAAACAAGTGTTTAACGCTTCTTTTTCTTGTAACCTTGCCAAGAAACCCCTTGTTACCTTTCGGCGGAAAAAGTCAAAACGTTCGAGTCGGAGGCGTTCCCGTTTTCCTCTTCTTTTGCGTTGGGCGAATCGGGGCCGGGAGAGCGGAACGGACGAACAAAGCGAACAAGACGAATAGAGACAATAGAGCGAATAAGAAGATAAGACCGATAAGGCAAGCAAAGGAAATTGAATCGGAAAGGCAAGACGGAGAAAACAGGAAGGATTCTTTTCGAACGGCGCGACTCCGGCCCTTTCGGGCGGGGGGCGGCTTAAAGGCGGTTTCGATTTTGGCGGCGACGTTCGCGGGCGCGGCTAGACGGTTCGAGCGACGCCAAAGCGGCGACGTTGGACGGAGCAAAGTAAGAAAGCGGCGCGTTTGGCGAACTTTCGACGACGGCGACGCGGGGGGCTTAAAAAATGTTCGCTACGATTGATTTTTGGGCGCGTTCGACTTGGCGCTTGAACGTTCGGTCGTTTTTCTCTTGCGACGATTGACGGCTGAATCTTGCGCGTTTGGGGAGCGGAACCGTTTTAAAGTCGCTTTTAGGGACGTTTCGGTTTAGAAAATATGCCTAAAAAGCGCTCTTGAATCGTTTTTCCGCGTCGCTGTTGGGCGGCGTCGAGTTGAACGAATCGGGGCCGCCGACGCGGATTTTAAACGAAGGCGGAACGTTCGCAACGTCGGGGCTCTTTTCTTTTGCCGGGGAATCTCCAAACGTTGCGAAACGTCGGGGCGAATCTCGGCAAAGCCTCGAACGTCGCGGGCGTTATTCGACAAAAAGCGTCAAATTTTGTCAAATATAAAAAAGCCGTTTTCACCGTTTCAAAAAAATTTTTCGCGTTTAAAGTTGGAAAAATACGGTTCTTGGCGCTTTTTATATGTTTTTTTCGTTAAAAAACGTTAAAAGACGCTTGACAAAAGACGCCTTTCGCACATATAATAAAAGCATTCTAAGAAAGGAGGCGTCAAAAATGACGTCGAAAGATAATCATCGCGTTATTTTCGCCGTTCCGACGGAGACGTTCCAACGTCTGAAAGCGCAAGCGAAGGGCGAAGGTAAGACCGTTCGCGCCGTTTTGCTCGAACTGGTGAACGGCTACTTGAACGCCGACGCGGTTTCGGAGTTGGAGGCGTTGAAAAGAGATTTTGCGGCGTTGTCGCGGCGCGTCGCGACGTTAGAAGCGCGGTTTGAACGCGACGACGCGAACGAAGAGCAAGGCGAAACGGACGCTTAAACGAAACCGTCCGACGCAAGAAAAGAAAAACCCCGAAACCGTTGTTTATGCTTGGCGGCTAAACGGAATCGGGGCTCCAATCGTCGCCGGAAACCGGCGCCTTTCGGCTTCTCTATTCTAAACGATAGACGCGGGGAAGTCAAGGGAGCCCCTACGCGCCTATCGGAGAAAAAACGATGAAAAAGCGGATTCTAAAGACCGCCGACGTTCTCAAAACACTTCTCGAATTGAACGCGCTTCTATCCCGCCGCTCTTTGTCGACGCGAAAAATTGGACGCGTTCCCCGAACATAACGACGGAAAAGTTTTCCCCTTGCGGCGATTGCGATAAAACGTTTACCCTAAACGTTTTACATACGTCGAAAAAAATAAATTTTTCTTACCCGGTTTTCCCGAATGAAACACTAGGCAAAATACGCAATATTTAGCGCGATTAAAGAATAAATCGCGATGTTTGCAAGTTGTTTATTAACAAGACTTTGCAAGAGTTTTTGCCGCTTTTGTCGCGTTGGGCGCGTCGACAAGCGAAGGCGGTTGAAGCCGTCGACGGCAAGAAGTCGAACGCTAGAAGCGCGACAGTTTGTCGGAATTTTTATCCTTGACGTAAACGCAAACATTGCTTTAATAAAGCGCACGAAGCCAAAGAGCTTTATTAAGCGTCGAACAATCGACGCCAACAACGTCAAGGAGGGAAAAATGACTAAGAAAACGATTAACGTTAATCCCGTTGGCAAAGCCTTCAACGCGCCGGAGTTTATGAACGTCGGACAAGCGGCGGCGTTTTTGGGGTTGTCGGAATCGACGATTAGAGCGCGCACGAAGACGGGCGAAATCCCTTGTCGGCGGGTCGGTCGGCGGTACGTTTTTTCGCGGGAAGCGTTGCGAAATTGGGCTTCTTGCGCGACGGGCGACGCTCAATAACGCGCCGTCGGCGCCGACGGGCGCTCCGGGCCCGCGCTACCGCGCGAACTCGGTTTCGTCGCTCCGACGTCGCTTGATTTTTGAGCCCAACAAAGCGGCTCGATTCCCAAAAAAGAAAGCCGCCCCCGCGTCTTGCGACGACTAACGGGGCGGCCTTCCGTCTGCTTTCAGGAGTTATTATAACGATGTATTTCAAAATGTCAAGGCGTCTTGACAAAGACGACCTTTTTCGTCAAGCGCAAGCGTCGGGGCGAATCCCCGATATTTTGCGCGACCTTTGCGGCGTTCCGAACGACGTTATCGAAGCCGCCGCGTCGAGAAAAACGCGGGAATTTCCTTGTCCTAAGTGCGGCGGAAAGACGCGGTTTCGCGTTATCGACGTCGAACGCGGCTCGGTTTACTGCTCGCACTGTTGCCGCGACAAGTCGGAGGGAAGCGGCGACTTTTTCGGCGCGGTCAAATGGTTCAACGATTGCAGTTTTTCGGAGGCGTTGAAGACGGTCGACGAATACCTAAACGGCGGCGCGTCGGGCGCTTACGCGTCGCGACCGTCGGCCCCCGCTCCGGCTTCGGGCTCGGATATAACCGTTTACGTTAGAAGCCTTGCGGAGTATCCGGACGCGCCCGACGACGACGTTTCTTCTTTGCCCGGGCAAAAAAGGAAACCGGGAAACGCGACGCAAACGCCGCCGGTCTCGACGATACCGACGAACGCCAAGCCCGTTATTACCCATTTCGATTATCAAGACGAAAACGGCGCTCCTTGCGTTTGCGTTCAGCGTTGGGACTGGTTCGACGTCGACGGAAAACGCGTTAAAAAGGAATTTCGACTGGGTAAAAAAGACGCGAACGGCAAGTTTAGAAACGGTTTGAACGGCGAAAAAGCGCCGCCTTATCGCTTGCCGGAACTCTTGCGTCCCGATTGCCGCGTCGTTTTCATCGTCGAAGGCGAAAAGTGCGCCGACGCGCTTCAAAAGCGAGTTTTGAACGTTGTCAACAAAGCGCCGGAAAACGCCCGCCGTCATATTCTCGACGCGCTCAAATTGACAGAAACGCCCGCCGATACTTGCTTTATCGCGTCTTGCATCGGCGGCGCGACCGGGGCGAACCGTTGGGGCGAATACGTCGAAATTTTGCGCGGAAAAGCCGTCGTCGTTTGCGCCGATAACGACGAACCGGGCCGAAAAGCGGCGCGGCGAATCGCGGAAACGCTCTTGAACGGCGGCGTCGAAAACGTTTCGCTTTCGACGTTCGAAACGCGCCCCGACGGCTCGGAGGCGCCGGAAAAATACGACGTCGCCGATTGGCTCGACGATTGGAACGCGACGAACGAAGAAGACCAAAATAAGCGCGTCGGCGGTTTTTTCCGTTGGCTTTATTCCAACTTAGAAACGCCGTCGGAGACGTTCGCGCCGGGAACGTTCGGCGGTACGCTTGCCGGTTCGCCGCCGCCAAACGCCGTTCTTCCTTTGCCCCGGCAAGAGGGAAACGCGACCGGAGCGAACGCGGCGAACGCTCCGGAAACGGACGACGAAATCGACCCCCAAACGGAGCGCGAAATCGACGAAGCGGCGCCCGATTTTCCGCTCGACGCCTTGCCGTTTTTCATCGGCGATTATTGCGCCGCCGTCGCGAAAAAACGGAACGTCCCGCCGGAAGCCGTCGCAATCGCGGCGCTTGCGACGGTCGGCGCGGCGGTCGGTTCGCGCGTCGTTCTCGACGTTCCGGAACTCGAACGCCGGGGGATAATCCCGAACGTTTCGGCGTTTATCGTCGGACAAAGCGGCGCGGGAAAGTCGGACGTTTTGCACGACGCGACGTTTCCCGTCGCCGATCGGCAACAAAAACGAAACGTCGAGCGAGAGGAAGCGCGCCAAGAAATCGGACGCCGGAACGCCGGGAAGAAACGCGGCGAACCGCTCGAAGAAGTCCCGTTTTTCCCGAAATATCGGGTTGTCGACGCGACCCCGGAAGCGTTGACGCGCGACCTTGCGAACAACGCCAACGACGGCGCCCTTCACGGGCTCCTTTACGTCGTCGACGAAGGAGCGCGGTTTTTCAATTTCGGCGCTTACGGTTCGAACGCCGGAGCGAAAGACGTTTCAATTTTTTTGGAATTGCTTAACGGTTCGACGCCGGACGTTTCGAGAAAGGGCGCGCCGGAAATCGCCGCGAAACGCCCCGTCGCGTTGTCGATTTTGGGCGGAATCCAACCCGGCGCGATTGCAAACGCCTTGCAAAAAGACCCGTCGATTCTTGCGCAAGGCTTGCCGGGACGCTTCCTTTGGGCGAATTGCCCCGTCGGCTCGACGATAACCGACTTAACGCCGTTCCCGGAAGACGTTAAAGCGTTTTATCGAACGATTTTCGATAAAATCGAATTTTTGCCGGAAACGCGCTTTACCCTTGCCCCGGAAGCGTTTAGCGTTTATATGGAGTTCGAAGAAGAATCGGACGCGTCGATTCAACGACGCAAGAAAAGGGGAGCCGACGCCGCGTTAGCTTATTGGCGCAAGTCGCGCAAGACGGCGCTTCAAGTCGCGGCCCTTTTCCAAGTCGCCAATTGGACGGCTTGCGAACCGGCGGCGACGCTTCAAGGCGTTCGTCTTTCCGGACAAACCGACGACGGCGGCGCGGCGTCCGGGTTCGAAGAGTTCGACGCATACGGCGGAACCGACGAAGGCGAAACCTTGCCCGCGTCGGAGTTTGACGAAGCGATAAACCCGGTAATCGACGCGGAAACAATGCGTCGCGCCGTCGCCTTTGCGCGTTGGAGTTGCGAAAGTTTTGAAACGATGTTGCGAATCTTCAACCGCGCGGCGCAAGAGTCGGGACGGCTTGTCGCGCCGGAGTCGCCCCTTTTCGAACGCGTTTTGAAAGCGATTCAAAAGCTGAACGACGCCGGAATCAAAGCGACGGGGAACCAAATTCGCAACGCGGCGAACTTGAAAGCCAAAGCGAGAGGCGGCGGGAAGAAGAACGTCGACAAGATTTTAAAAACGTTGGCGAAACAAGGCAAAGTCGAAGGCGACGACAGGCGCGGGTTCTCGATAACCGACAAAGGACGCGCGGCGCTCGAACCCGACGCGAACGACGAAACGGAAACGGACGAACTCGAAACGGACGCGTTCGAAACGCTCGAAAATGGAAAGGCGGCTTGAAAATGGCTCAATTCTCGACAAGATACCAAGGCAAAGGACGCGGCAAAAGAGCGACGAAGTTTCAAATCGCGTCGAAGGTTTTCGCAACGTCGATAACGCTTTCGGCGAATATGTACGACGAAGCCGACGCGCAAGATTGCCGCAACATTTTGAACGAAATCGAACGACTTCGGCAAGTGGGAAGCCCCCTTTCGCCGGAGATTATCCGACGAATCGACGGTCGACCGCACTTCAAAACCCGTTTGGCGGAAAAGGGGATTATCGACGTCAAAGACGAAATAACGAACGGCGAACTTTGGAGAAAGTACTTCGAAGCGAAAAGAGCCGGTTGGAGTTACAGCACCGCAAGCAACAAAACGAGTCGACGCGCCGCGTTTTTCCGGTTTTTCGACGAAACGCAATTAGCGAAAGAAATCGACGAAAGCGACGCGAAACGGTTCGTAACGTTCCTTTTAACGCGCGGCCAAGCGAACGGGGCCCCGTATTCGGAGGCGGGGAAAGCGGGCGTTATCAAGGATTGCAGGGCGGTTTTCGCGTTCGCCGTCGACGAAGGCTTTTTGACGCGTTCGCCGTTCGAAAAAATCAAGTCGGGCAAGATGGTAAACCGCGACCGCGACCGTTATATAACGTCGGAGGAAACCGAAAAACTCTTGAACGCTTGCGACGTTCAGGAACACTGGACGGAGGAACGGCGGCAAGAGTGGCGGGCCCTAATCGTCCTTTTGCGATGTTGCGGCTTGCGTTGCCCGTCGGAAACGAACGCGCTTCGATGGTCGGACGTCGATTTTGAGACGGGGGGCTCGACGTCGACGACGTGAAAAACACGCGGCGGCGTCTTTGCCCGTTGTTTAAACCCGTGCGCGTCGAGTTGGAACGCTTGCGGAAAATCCGGGGCGACAAGCCGGGCGTTTTCGTCTTTAGCGAATCGCTACGAACCGTTTCGAACTTGCGAACGACCTTCAAAAAACTTGTTTACCGCGCCGGGCTGGAACCTTGGCCCAAGCTGTTTCAAAACTTGCGGGCGAACGCCTCTACCGACGTTTCCGACGAATACGGCCCGAAATGCGAGTCGGATTGGCTCGGACACTCCGCCGAAATTTCCTTAACGCATTACCAACAAATCCCGCCGGAGAAGCGCGAACGCGCCCTTAACGACGATTGGGGGCTTGTCGGCGGGCCGCGTCCGCGTTGACGGGAGCCGCGCCGTCGGGGCCGAACAAGGCAAGGAAAAAAACTTGCCTTTTTTTGCGCCCGCGTCGAAAAGGTACTCCCTAACCTAATTTTCTATTTGAGAGCGAAGGGAACCCCGCCGGGGGAGAGAAAGACTTTTTCTTGAACGCGCCGGGAAGCCCTCTAATCGCCCCGTTATCGCGTTTCTTGGCTTTTCCCGTCCGTTCCCGCGTCGCGACGCAAAAACGCGCCGAAAGCGAAAACAACGCCGTTTTCGACGCAATCCGCTTTCCGTTCCGTCAAACGTTTATCGGTTCCGGCGGGCGATTCTCTTTTTTCTCTTCTTTCGCGACGTTTTTCTTTGCCCTGTTTGCGCCGCTCGACGTTTTGCCGTTCGGAGGTTTCCGGAGCGTTCGACGTTTTGCCGCTCGGAGGTTTTCGGAGCGTTCGAACGGCGAACGCTTTTCCTTTTTGCCCCGTTCGAAGGTTCGAAAAACGGCGACGTTCGCCGGAGCAAAGAGAGGAAGCGGAAACCGTCGACGCGTCGACCGACGCAAGCGGCGCAAAATAAACGTTCCAAGGGAGCCGGGCAAAAGAAGAGCAAGAGCCGGACGCCCCTATTTTAACGCGGTTGGCGAAACCGACAAACCGCAAACCGCCAAACGCTCCGGCGACGTCAAACGCAAACCGCCAAACGCTCGACGAACGAAAGAGCGAACCAACGAACGCCGACGAACGCCGACGAACGCCGACGAACGAGCGAAAACCGGGCAAAGGGAAAACTCAAAAGCCCGAACGTAACGAAGGAGCGAAAGCCGGGCAAAGAAAAAACTCGAAAGCTCGAACGTAACGAAGGAGCGAAAGCCGTCCGCCCCGCCCCGCGTCGAAGAGCGCCCCGGACGAAGGCAAGACGCGGGAAACGTTCGCTTTTTGTCAAAAAGGTTACAAGAGGTTCCGCGAAAAGGCAACAAGCATTTTGTTTGTTAAACGCTTGAAATCAAAGGCGTTGCAATGAAAATAGGTTGCAGGTTACGCGGTTGCATAGACGAACAACGGCAAGCGCAAAGTAACAAAGGTATATATTAAGCGAATTTAATCAAACAATAATACGTTAAGTCGACATAAAAGGATGGGACGCGTTATTTATTGTTTTTATATCCTTCGATTTTTCCTTTTGCCGTGGATATTGGCTTATCGTTATTTTGCAAGTTTGCGCCTTGTTTTCTTATCTGTCGTCGACTAGAAACAAGTACTAGATTTTATAAATATTTGCCGTTAAATAGTTTACGACCGCCCTTCACGTGTTTTTTATGTCTTTCTAGCGTTGGTTAGGGAGGCCTTTTTTGTTGGTTCTAACGTCTTGCTTCGCCGTTGTTTCGGCTTGTTTTTCTTGCGAACGAGTCGGGGACGCCGACGCTTCGATAACGCGACGTCGGCCTATTGAAGTTGGCGAACTTTTAACGATTCTAGCGACGGCGCGTCGCGAAACGTTCGGCTAAGAGCGCGCGCAACTCCGCTTCGCCGCTCAAAAAGGCGACGCCGATTCCGAGCGCGAAAATCGGGCGGCCGCCCAACGTCGCTTCCGGCAGTTTGACGAAATCTTTCGTCGTCGTCAAAATCGCGTCCGCGCCGATTCGCTCCGCCTCCGCCGCCAACGACGCGAAATCGCTCGCCGAATAAGCGCAATGGTCGGGAAACGCGACGAATGAAATCGGCGTTAAGTCGTTGCTTTCGAGCGTTTTGTGAAAACCGCTTGGCGCGCCCAGTCCGCAAAAGGCGAGGAAGCGACCGCCGCGCCTCGTCGCGAGCCAAGTCGCGAACTCTTCGCAAACGAGGCGAGATGGGCAAGGCGGGGCGAATGTCGCGGGCGCGTCGTTTGCGTCGTTTGCGGAAAATAACGAAACGGCGCGGTTAGTCGCGTTTAAGGGGGACGCGTTGTTTGCGTTGTTTGCGTCGTTTGCAACGGATGGCGAAACGGCGGGGTTGGTCGCGTTTAAGGGGGACGCGTCGTTTGCGCTATTTGCGGAAAATAGTAAAACGGCGAGGTTAGGCGCGTTTGACGAGAACGCGTCGTTTGCGTCGTTTGCGGAGGCAAGGGGAAGTCGCGAGAAGATAAAACGCGGGGTTTGGGCGATTTCGGCAAAGAGCGCGTCGCGGTTCCAGCGTGCGACTTCGGCGCGAATCGCTTGGCGGCGTTCCTTCGAAACAAGATCGGCGCGGTTGAGGAGGACGACGTCGGCGCGAGCGAGACCGGAGAGCGGTTCGCGGAGAAAACCGGACGGGAAAACGCGACCGCCGCCGAACGGATTCAGCGCGTCGAGGAGGACGACGTCGAGATCGCGCTTGATTCGACGGTGTTGGAACGCGTCGTCGAGGAGCAAAACGTCGACGTCGGGACGCGCTTCGACGAGAGCCGCGGCGACTTCGGCCCGTTTCGAGCCGAGAAAATGGGGCGTCGACGGGAAACGGAGCGCAAGTTCGCGGGCTTCGTCGTTAAAATGTTGAAATTGGGCGAATTGGGAAAGGGCGGCGCGCGACGGTCGACCGGCGTTTAACGGGCGAGGCGGGAACGTCGCTTGCGCGTTTTGCCTATCGCGCGTATTTTGCGTTTTTGATATTTTAGGCGTAAGTCGCGCGTTCGCTTTGTTTGCGTTATTGCGTTTTATTTGTGTATTTTGTGTGTTTTGTGTGTTTTGCGCGTCGACTTGCGCGAAGAGTTCGCGTTGGCGTTCCGCTTGATAACCTCGACTGATAAAAGCGGGGGTTTGCGCGTTTTGGAGAAAATATTCCGCGAGCCAACCGACAAAGGGCGTTTTGCCGACGCCGCCGAGCGTTAGGTTGCCGACCGAAATCGTCGGTCGCGGCGCTTGGGACGCGCGGAGAACGCCGAGGTCGAAAAGGCGATTGCGGAGCCGAACGACGCCGGAATAAGGGAGCGAAACAAGCGTCGCGGCCGTTCGAAAGGTTTGCGCGGCGAGCGTTTGCGTCGAACCGTCGACCCAGCCGCGAACGGTTGTTTGAAACGTTTTTTTCATCTTGTCGGTTGAAATTCGATTATTGCGGCGATTTTTCGGAGGCGAACCCGACGGCGGAATCGAAACGTCGGCGAGCGGCGGAGCGAAACGCGTTGGGAACGGGTCGACGATAAGGATTAACGCGGAT
>JAZNJF010000447.1:0-18570 GCA_045577885.1 Thermoguttaceae bacterium
TGATCGCGTTCCATTCCGATTTGTCCGCTTGAGCGAGCTTTTGCGACCGTTCGATCATCAACTCGTTGACGCGAGCCGTTTGCATATCGGTCAACCCGACGCGAGCGGCGACGCCCGGGTAAAGAAGGCGCGAGTAGCTGCGTTCCGGGTCGTAATCGACTTTGATCGGTTCGGACGGCGCCGGAGGGGGCGGCGTCGGATTCGCGAGCGCTTCCTTCACGTCGGCGACCATTTGAGCGGCGGCCGCCGGATTTTCGCTCGGAACCGGGACTTGTTCCGCGCTCGTAACGCCGATTTGACGCAACGCCGCCGCTTGTTCTTCCGGAGTCGGAGGCGCCGGAGCGGGCGCGGCGGGAGGCGTTTCGGGAACCGGAGCGGGCGCGGCCGGAGGCGTTTCGGGAGCCGGAGCGGGCGCGGCGGGAGGCGCCGGAGCGTCTTGAGGCTCGGGGGAGGCGAAAACGAGGCCGGATAGCGGCGACGCGACGCCGAACGCGAGGGCCGCCCAAAGGACGCTAACGGTCGACGCGGGCGCTTTGGGAGCGCGGCGGCGCGACGACGCCTTCGTTTTCCAATGTCTATCGATCTTGCTCATTACAACGGGTCCTTCAATAGGCGTTATTGATTTTTCCGACGGAAGGATTTAGTCTCGGGTCGCCCGCTTTTCGCCGTCGGCGGCGAACGTTCGAAAGGGCGGTCGCGAACGCGTCGGCGGCGAAACGACCGAAATCGGCGGGGGCGCGGGGAAAAAACGGAAGGAGAAATTTTTCCGATTTTGCCCAATTCGCGCTTTTTAATATCATTTTACCCAGATTGCGCAGTTTGTCAACTTGACGCAATCATTAAATAATATCGTATAAATTACTCTTCCTTTGACCGTTCGTAAAGGTTTTTTTTGGAAAATCTTCTCTGAATTTCCTATTTTTGTATTATCTGAAACGATTGTGCTAAAAAAAACGGTTGTACCGAGCGGCGCGCGCCGGACGTCGGAAGCGCTCGAACGTTTCGGCGAAGGCCGACCGCGCCGCGGCGTCGAGCGCGCCGAAAAGCGGCGGGAGAACTTGGCGAGAAAAAAACGACGGCGTTAGTCGGCGTTTGCGGCGAGAAGGCGGACGAGCGTCTCGACGGTTCGCTCCGTCGCGCCGCGATTTTGGAGCGTCAGCGTTCGCGCCGCCGTTCCGAGACGTTCGCGGAAGGCGACGTCGGCGAGCGCGCGGCGGACGAACGCCGTCATTTCGTCGCCGTCCGAAACGACGACCGCCGCGTCGGCGCGCAAGAGCGCTTCGACGATCGTTCGGAAGTTGCGCGTTTTCGGGCCGAACGAGACCGCGGCGCCGTATCCGGCCGGCTCGAGCATATTTTGACCGCCGCGGGTTCCCCAACTTCCGCCGACGAACGCGATTTGCGCCGCGCCCCACCAAGCGCCGAGTTCGCCGATCGCGTCGACGAGGAGAACGCGGCTCGACGGCGCTTCGGGCGCTTCGTCGGAGAGGCGAGAGCGTCGCGTCCAAGGAACGCCCGACTTTTCCAAGAGGCGCGCGACTTCCTCGAACCGCTCTTTATGTCGCGGAACGATAATCAGTTTCAGCGCCGGGAACTCGTCGCGGAGTCGGCGGAACGTTTCGAGCGCGGCGGCCTCCTCCGGGTCTTGCGAACTGCCGCAAAGGAAAACGACGTCGTCGGGGCCGATTCCGGCGAGGCGCGCCAAGCGGACGGTCGCGACGTTGGCGCGGTTCGTTTCGACGCCGTCGAATTTGATCGAGCCGGAAACGGAGACGCGTTCCGGTTGGGGCGTCAAGGCGCGGAAACGCTCGGCGGCGAGAGCGTCTTGCGCGACGATCGCGTCGATTCGACCGAACGTCGGCGCTAAAAATCGACGGACGCGGGAATAGGAGCGGAACGAACCGTCGCCGATTCGACCGTTGACGACCGCGACGCGAACGCCCGCTTTCTTGGCGGCGGCGATCAGGTTCGGCCAAAGTTCCAACTCGACCAAAACGAGCGCGTCGGGGCGCAAACGTCGGAGCGCGGTCTTGACGGCCCAAGTAAAGTCGAGCGGGCAATAGAAAACGCTCGTTCGGGCGCCGAAAAGTTGACGAGCGAGTTCGAACCCGGTTTTCGACGTCGCCGAAACGACGAACTCCCAATCGGGGCGCGCCGCCGCCAACTCGGCGACGATCGGCTTGAGCAAGTTGACCTCTCCGACGCTGACCGCGTGAAACCAAACGCGACGGCGACCGTCGGCGAGCGGTTCAAGTCGCGGAACGAGGCCGAAAAACTTCGCGCTCCAACCGTCGCGGTACTTGCCCTGTCGCAACGAACGGTAAAGAAGGAACGGCGTCGCGAGGAACAGCGTCGCGAGGTAAACGAAATTAAGGAACATCGACAAAGCTCCGGAACCGGGAAAAAAACGAACGAACGGAGCGAGGATAAAAGAAAAGCGGCGACGCGTCAAGAGAGGAAAACGCGGCGCCGCTTAAAATAGGAAAGGCGCGAAAGACGGGAAGGAAAACAACGCGAAAACGAACGCTAAAGTTCGGTCGCGCGACTCGGTTCGTCGCGGCGCGTCATGAAGATTTCAAAATCGCGATTCGGTTCGATTCCGGCGTCGCGGAGGATTCCGGCGACCGCGTCGTAAGCGATCCGCGGCGTGTTGTTTTCTTTGCTCAAATGACCGAGGAAAACGCGTCGAACGCCGCTCTTAACCAACTCGACGGCGAAACGGCCGGCCTCCGCGTTGTCGAGGTGCCCGGAGTCGCTCAAAATGCGCTGTTTGAGCGGGTAAGGGTAAGGGCCCTTCGTCAACATTTCGCGGTCGTAGTTCGCTTCCAAGAGGACGACGTCGGCGCCGAGGAGACGTTTGCGAAGCGTTTCGGTAACGGTTCCGCAGTCGGTCGCGAGCGCGAACTTGCGGCGCCCGTCGGTTAAGACGTACCCGACCGAGTCGCGAGCGTCGTGCGGCGTCGAAAAGAACGTCGCTTCAAGATCGCCGAGGTCGAGCGTTCGTTTCGGCCCGTCGCTTTGGAAGACTTTCATGTTGCGAACCGCGACTTCGCCGAGCGTTCCGCGTTTTTGCATTTCGTCCCAAGTTCCGATGCTGGCGTAAATCGGCAGATTGTATTTGCGCGAAAAAACGCCGAGCCCCTGCGTGTGGTCGAAGTGAGCGTGCGTCGTTAAGAGGGCGGTGAGCGAACGCGGATCGACGCCGATTTGACGGAGACAGTTTTCGACGCAACGGCCGCTTTTGCCGCAGTCGATCAAAATTCGCGTTTTCCCGGCGGCGACGTAGGTCGCGTTTCCGGAACTTCCGCTAACTAAAGGGCAAATAAACATAAGGCGAGAGGGAAACGCCGCGTCGCGACGACCGGAGTCGACGCGACGCGAGCGATTCGTCGGCAAAAAAAGGTTGGGGCGCAAAAACGCCGGGACGCGAAACGTTTTTCGTTTCAATATCGCGAACGCGCCGTCGCTCCGAACCCGTTTCGACGCGGAAACTATTGGCGGCGCAGACGTTTGTTAACGTTGACTTCCAAGTTGCCGAACGCCGCTTCGTGGCGTTGGAGCGTCATGCCGAGCGCGTGATAAAGGCGCTTCGCGGTGTAAAAGTTGACGACGATGCGTTGGTTGACCGGAATCGGGGCCGACGGAACGCCCATCGGTTGCGGATTCAGGCCGAAATCGACGATCAGCTCTTCCGGCGTTCCGGTAACGCGGCAGAAGTTGGCGTAGGTCGCGACGACTTGCGAATCGTCGAGTTGGAGTTGCGGACGGGCTTCTTGTTCGTTCGTTTCGGGATTGACGTTCGACACGATGATTCTCCTTTGGGTTGGGCCGCTTTTTCGAGCGCGTCGAAACGAGCGTTTCGAGCGATTTTCGAAAAGCGCGGCGAAAACGTCCTTGTAAATTGAAACGTTTTCTCTTTATCGGCCTTCGGAGGGCGGCGCGTCGAGAAAATTTTGTCGCGACGGCGGAAAATTCGGAAAAACCTTGAAACCCGACGCTCGCGGGAGAATCGAACGGTCGAAACGCTTTCGGTCGATTATACCGATTTTTTTTCGACGGTCAACTCCCGAGCGCGGCGAACGGCGCGGGCGACCGCTTGCCGAAGCGGCGTTTAGACGGTATAATTCGGCGAGTTCGCGTTCGTAGGACGCGGCGTTTTTTCGTTGTTATCGTCGAATTTTTTTCGCGTCGAGGAGGTTTCGAATGCAAAATATGCCGAACGAAGGCGGCGTTTCTTCGGGGAACGGGGCGAACGGCTCGACGCTCGACGTTCCGGGCGTCGCGGCGATTCCGTTGGACGAAATCGAGTTCGAGTTCGTTCGCTCGTCCGGGCCGGGCGGGCAAAACGTCAACAAGGTCGCGAGCAAGGCGCGCTTGCGTTGGCGACCGGGCGAACGTCTCGCGCCGGAGGTTTGGGAGCGTTTCCAACGTCTTTATCCGTCTTGGACGACCGAAGCGGGCGACGTCGTCGTTTCGAGTCAAAAATTCCGCGACGCGCCGAAAAATAAGGCCGAGTGTCTCGAAAAACTCCGCGCCGCGCTCGAAAAAGCGGGAAAAACGCCGAAGAAACGGATTCCGACGAAACCGACGCGCGGTTCGATTTTGCGTCGCTTGGAGGATAAAAAGCGCAACTCCGACAAGAAAAAGGAGCGCGGGCGCCGCGATTTCGACTAAATCGGAAGCGATTCGAATTTTTTTTCGGCTTTTTCCTTCTTTTTCCGTCGCGCGCTTGAAATTCGAGCGGCGGGCGATTATAATGAACTCCGTTCGCGGTCGACGCGAAAAGTCGACGCTAATATTAATGGGAACGCGAATTCATTAATAATAAAACGGAAAAACGGAAGGAAAATTTATGTCGCAAGCCGAAAGAACGAACGCGGCGCCGTCCGCCGACGCCGGGCTCCCGATGAGCCCGAAATGGGACCCGGAAAAACTCGCCGCCGAAAAAGCGGAACTGCAGCGTTTGGCGTCGCTCCCGTTGGGGCCGCGCTCGCTCGGATACGTCAAACGAACCGGCCCGGGCCTCCTGCAAAGCGCGATGACGCTCGGCGCCGGGAGCGCGACCGCGTCCGTCTTGGCCGGGGCGTCGTTCGGATACAAGCTCCTTTGGGTGCAGCCGCTGGCGATGCTTCTCGGCGTCTTTATGCTCGGCGCGCTCTCGAACGTCGTCTTGACGCGCGGCGAACGTCCGTATAAATCGTTCGGACGCGAAATTTGGAAACCGCTCGTTTTCCTTTGGGCGTTCGGGACGGTAACGGCGTCGGTCATTTGGCACTTCCCGCAATACGGCCTGATCGCCGGCGCCGCTCGCGACTTGGCCGGAGCCGCCGGATTGACGGTCGCCGGAGACGGCGGCGCGCTGACCGGGGCCGGATACGCCGTCAGTTTTATCGCCGGCGCGTTGATTTTGGCGATGAATATTACCGTCGTCTTCAATTACGGCAAGGGCGCGACCGGCGTTAAGATTTACGAACGCTTTTTGCGAACGATGATCGCGCTCGTTATTTTCTTCTTCCTGCTCGTTTGCGTGTTGAACGTCGGAAACGTGAACTGGGTCGAACTCTTCAAGGGCTTTATCGGCTATTACGGGATTCCGGCGAACCCGGAAACCGGCGTCGTCGAGACGAAGACGTATCTGCAAGTTCTCGGGATGCTCGGCGCGTCGGTCGGGATTAATATGACGTTCCTCTACCCGTATTCGCTTCTCGCGAAAGGTTGGGGGCCGGAGCATAAAACGTTGGCGCGTTGGGACTTGGGAATGACGATGTTCCTGCCGTTCGTGATCGTTACCTCGCTGATTATGGTCGGAATGGTCGCGACGGGCGTTTATACCGGCGCCGACGTCGTTCTCGACGGAATGAAACCGCTCGAAGCCGCGAAAGCGTTTCACGGGATTCCGTTCGGCAACGTCATCTTCTGCTTGGGCCTTATCGGGATGTGCGGCGGCGCGGTCAGCGTTCATATGGTCGCGTGCGGTTTCACGATGTGCGAAATGCTCGGCCTCGACATGACGCAAAAGCGGTTCCGCTTGTTCGCGTTGACGCCGTGCGTCGGCGTTCTCGGCGTCGTCGTAACGTTGCCGATGTGGTTCCCGGTCTTCGCGTCGGCGGTCTGCCTGACGATGCTTCCGATCGCGTACCTCATCTTCTTCATCTTGAACAACAAGCGAAGCTATATCGGCGACGCGGTCGGCAAGGGCGGGAAACGCGTTTTCGTCAACGCGATGTTGACGTTGGCGCTCGTCTTCACGACGATCAGCGCGGCGATTTCGTTCAAGAGCGCCGTTATCGAGAAGGTCTTCCCGAAAGCCCAACCGGCGGCGGTCGAAATGATTCCGGACTCCGCGGCGAACGAAACCGCTCCGAAAGCGGCGGCGATCGAAGTCGAAGCGACCGAAACCGCTCCGGAAGCGGCGGCGGAATAATCGGCTTCGTCGGTTAAGTTTCCGCGCCTTTCCCGACTTCGCGCCGTTCGAGCGTTCGAGCGGCGCGCGTCGGGAAGTTTTGGCGAAAAAATCTCGACCAAAACGGTTGAAGGCGCTGGAAATCGGCGCCGCGTCGATTATAATAAATAGAGGCCTCGAACTTTTAAGGGCCCCAACGCAAGACGAAGCGAGAGAGAAGGAAACGACGAATGACGTTCGATTGGGAAAAATGGAGAAAAGCGGCGAAACGACTCGGCGTCGCGTTGGTCGCGCTGGTCGCGTCGACGGCGACCGCTTTCGTCGCCGAATCGACGCTCGCGGACGACGCGCCGTCGTCGCCGAGCGTCGCGGAGCGAACCCTTCCGGCGCCTCGCCTCGCGGATCGTTGGTTTTACGCGTCGTTCGGCGTCGAAAGCGACGAGCGCGCCGACGAGTTGGCGGCCCTGATTCGCCGCGCCTCCGCCGTCGGATACAACGGCGTCCTTTGGTCTTGCGGCGTCGAAAATTACTCGCGTTGGGACGACGCCCGGAAAGCGCGCTTGGCGAAGATTCGCGCCGTCGCCGACGAGGAAAACGTCGAAATTATCCCGATTCTTTGGTCGATCGGATACGGAACGGCGCTCGGGTTCGACCAAAATCTCGCCGAGGGGTTGCCGGTTCGCGGCCTTCCGGCGCGCGCGGTCGACGGTCGCGTCGAGGCGGTCGCGACGCCGGTCGACGTTCCGAACGGCTCGCTCGAAAGCTGGAAAAACAACAGTCCGACCGATTACGTCTTTAACGACCAACCGGGAACGATTTCCTTCCGCGACGGCGACGTCGCGCGGTCGGGCTCCGCGTCGATACGGTTTGAAAATTTCGCCGCCGACAAACACGGACACGGGCGGCTGATGAAAGAGATTCGACTCGCGCCGAGCCGCCTTTACCGCGCGTCGGTTTGGTTCCGAACCGAGAACGTCCGCGGCAATCTGATGTTGCAAATTTACGACGAAAACGGCGCGCCGTTGGGGAGCGCTCGCCCGAAATACGACGCCGAGAGCGCGACCGATTGGACGCGCGTCTCCGCCGTTTTCCGCGCGCCGGAAGAGGGGAAAACGCGTCTTTACGCCGGCGTCTGGGACGGCGAAGACGGGCGCTTTTGGGTCGACGATTTGACGGTCGAGCCGGTCGGGTTGGTCAATCCGTTGCGTCGGCCCGGGACGCCGCTCGTCGTCGCCGACGCGGAGAGCGGAACCGTTTACGAAGAGGGGAAAGACTGGGTTCTGCCCGAGTTCTCGTTGCGGCTCTGGAACCCGAACGCCGAAAGCCAAACGTTGACGATTCCCGAAGGAAGCCGAATTAAAGACGGCCAAGCGCTGAAAATCGACTATTATTATCCGCCGCTCGTCGGGGCGCCGCAAATCGGGACGTGCATGTCGGAGCCGAAACTTTACGAGTTCTTCGAAGAGTCGGCGCGCGGCGTCGTCGAAGCGCTCGCGCCGAAAAAGTGGTTCCTCAGCATGGACGAGATCCGGTGCGCCGGAACGTGCGCCGCTTGCAAGGCGCGCGGAATTTCGCTCGCCGAGATTTTGGCCGACTGTATTGCGAAACAGCGCGCGATCATTCGCGAAACGACGCCGGACGCCGAAATTTACATTTGGTCCGACATGCTCGACCCGAAACACAACGCCCGCGACAATTATTACGTTTGCGACGGCAGTTACGTCGGCGTTTGGGATTTGATTCCGAAAGATTTGATTATCAGTTGCTGGTATTACGAGATTCGCGAAGACAGTATGAAATTCTTCTCCGAACGCGGCTTCCGAACGCAGGCGGCGGCGTATTACGACGTCGACACGCTTGACACGAGTCTCGATTGGCTCGAAACGTGCGCGCGAACGCCCGGTTGCGTCGGCGTTATGTACACGACGTGGCGCAAGAAATACGAGTTGCTTGAGGGTTTCGGTCGAGCGACGCTTGAAAGTCCGCTTCCTAAGGAATAACGAACGCATGACGTCCTTTTATTTTATTGTCGCGACCGTTCCGGTTGGGCTTTATTGGCTCGCGCTCGCTTGGCTGCACAGTCGTCCTCAACCGTTCGCGGTCGACGGCAAACGCGATTTTATCGCGCTGGGGCTCGCGCTTTTCGGCGTTTTTTTCGTCGGGCCGGGTTCGGTAACGGCGCCGCTTAGCGCGATGGAGACGTGGGGCGCGGGCGTTTGGATCCTTTGCGGACTTCTTTACTTCTGCGTCGTCGTTCTTTTGGCGTCGTTGCAACGTCCGCGGATCGTCGTTTATAACGCGACTTGCGACGAGTTGCGAGCGCCTCTTTCCCGCGTCGCGCTTTCGCTCGACGACGAGGCGCGTTGGGCCGGCGCGTCGCTGAATTTGCCGAATCTCGGCGTTCAATTTTACGTCGACTCCGCCGGATTGGGCCGGGTCGCGACGCTGGTCGGTTTGGACGCGGAGCGTTCGCAGGCGGGTTGGGCGCGTTTGGAGCGGGAATTGCGACGCGAGTTGGCGGAGATGGAGCCGACGCGACGACGCGGTTGGCCGGTCTTCGCCGCGCTCGGATGGGGCGCGTTGATCGCGGCGGGCGTCGTTTTCGCTTGGCGACAAGAGGCGATCGCGAACGCGTTTAGTTTTTATCTTTCCGTTTGACGCGCTCCGAGGCGCGCGCTTTTGAAGGTTCGAACGTATGAACGATAAAAACGATAATAACGAAGGTTGGTGGCGAGATTTTCTCGTCGTGTCGGCGCGCACCGACGTCGGAATGCGGCGGTCGAACAATCAAGATTCGTTCGCGGCGGAACCGGCGGCGACGCCTCGTTTGGGGAAAACGCGCGGGCATCTTTTCGTCGTCGCCGACGGCATGGGCGCGCACGCGGCCGGGGAACTCGCCAGCAAAATGGCCGCGACGCTCGCTCCGCAATCTTATTTGAAGCGAATCGACCAAACGCCGCCGGAAGCGCTCCGCGACGCGTTGCTCGACGCGCACGTCGAAATTCGCAAACGAGGCGAAAGCGACGAAGCGTTTCACGATATGGGAACGACGTGCGACGTTCTCGCGCTCTTGCCCGAAGGCGCGCTCGTCGGACACGTCGGCGACAGTCGCGTTTATCGGCTCCGCGACCGAACGATCGAGCAGTTGACGTTCGATCATTCGCTTGTTTGGGAAGCGCGTCGGCTTCCGAATTCGCATCCGGCGTTTCAGAAATTGTCGAATATTCCGAAAAACATTATTACGCGCTCGCTGGGGCCGACTTCGTCGTTGGTCGTCGACGTCGAGGGCCCGTTCCCGTTGCGACCCGGCGACGCGTTTTTGCTCTGTAGCGACGGTCTTTCCGGGCAGTTCGAGGATTCGGAAATCGGGCAAATTCTCGAAGTGTTTCAACCGGAGGAAGCGACCGAAACGCTCGTCAACCTCGCGAATCTGCGCGGCGGACCGGACAACATAACCGTCGTCGTCGCAAGGTGTAAAGCGACGCCCGATTGGGAGACGATCGAGCGCGAAAGCGGCGCGGCGAATCGAGCGCAAACGAAGAAGGTAACGACTCCGGCGTCGGCTTGGACGGCGGCGGCTTTGGCGTTCGCGTCGTTTGGCGCGGCGCTCGGCGGGTTCTGCGGCGCCTTCGGAGCGTCGGGCGCGGCGGTCGGCGTCGGCGCGACGGTTTTGGGCGCGGCGTTGATCGGTCTCTTCTTTTGGACGGCTCGCGAACGCTTCTTTGAAACGGAAGAGATTTGGAACGATAAAACTTGGGGCGCCGGGCCTTACGTTCGCGCGTCCGCGGCGCCGAACGCCGAGTTCTGCGAGAAAGTCGCCGACGTTTGCGACCAACTTTGCGACGCGATGCGCGAACAGCAAATTTTCGCGCCCGATTGGGACGGCGTCGCGAACGCCCGAGCGCAAGCGAAAACGGCGTTCGAACGCGGCGACTTCGCCGGTTCGCTCCGCGCCGACGCGAGCGTTATTAATTATATGATGAGCGAGCTGAAAAAGAACGCGCCGCAACGACGTTAAACGGGGTAAACGGGGGAAAGTCGGTAAAATCGGCGGGTCGCGCGGAATTTTGTTCGCGTTCCTTGCGACGAAGGGCGGCGGCGCGTCCGGTCTCCCGGTTGACGATTCGAAAATTTTCTTTAAACTGTGTAGAACGGGGGCGCTCCGCTCGGGCGTCGGAACGCGTTTTCGGAATTTTCGGAACGAAGGCAAGGAAAACGGTCGCGAAAAGGCGCGGCGTCGTGAAAATCGGAGAGTCGAGAGAAGAATGCTGGCGAAACGGGTGATTCCGTGTTTGGACGTTTGCGGCGGACGCGTCGTGAAAGGAACGAATTTTGTACGGTTGCGCGACGCCGGAGACCCGGTCGAGGTCGCGAAGCGGTACGAGCGCGAAGGCGCCGACGAACTGGTTTTTCTCGACATTACCGCGAGTCATGAAGAGCGCGACACGATCGTCGACGTCGTGCGGAAGACGGCGGACGTCGTCTTTATGCCGCTTACCGTCGGAGGCGGAATCCGAACGGTCGAGGACTTTCGCAAAATCTTGAACGCGGGCGCCGACAAGGTGTCGATCAATTCGTCGGCGGTGAAGACGCCCGATTTGATCGACGCGGCCGCCGCTCGTTTCGGGAGCCAATGCGTCGTCGTCAACATCGACCCGAAGCGCGTAATCCGCGACGGGAAAGAATTTTGGGAAGTTTTTATTAATGGCGGACGGCTCGGAACCGGGCTCGAAGCGGTCGCTTGGGCGCGCGAGGTCGAGAGTCGCGGCGCCGGGGAGATCGTCTTAACGTCGATGGACGGCGACGGGACGAAAAACGGATACGATCTGCCGATTTTGAAAGCGGTCGCGAACGCGGTGAAGATTCCGGTCGTCGCGAGCGGCGGCGCGGGCGAGCCGAAACACTTCGTCGAAGCGGTAACGGAGGCGAACGCGTCGGCGGTTTTGGCCGCGAGCGTCTTCCATTACGGCGAATATTCCATCGCGGAAGTCAAGGAAGCGATGCGAGCCGCCGGGATTCCGGTTCGGATTCCGACGACGCCGAGCGTTTGACGGCGAAAATCGGCGCGGAAGTCAAGGAAGCGACGCCGACCGCCGGGATTCCGGTTCGGATTCCGACGACGCCGAGCGTTTGACGGCGAAAATCGACGCGGAAGTCAAGGAAGCGACGCCGACCGACGGGATTCCGGTTCGGATTCCGACGACGCCGAGCGTTTGACGGCGAAAATCGACGAAAATCGACCGTTTCGGCTTAGCTCCGAGGAACGCGAACGCCGATAATAACGTCAAAAGAAGGCCGACGGCGTTTAGGCGGCTAAGCGACGTCGGCGAAGAGCGCGTCGACGCAAAACAACGAACAACGAAGACGGGCAAAATAGAGAAATTAAGTTGAATAAGACGAGGCGAAGCGGCGGCAAAAGCGGCGCGTTTCGACTCGACGCAAGTGAACGGAGAAAAAGAACGCATGTCGACCCCCGAATCCGGCGCGACGCCCGATCGCGTCTTTAGAAAAAAGAAGGAACTTGAAATCGACCGCCTTTTCCAAGCGTTGGTTAAGCTCTCGGGGAGCGACCTTCACTTGAAAGTCGACCGTCCGCCTTACGTCCGCGTCAAGGGGAGCCTGCGCACGCTCAACCGCGGTCCCATCGACGACGAAGAAATGAACCGCCTCATCTTCCCGATGATGGACGAGCGCAACCGCAAAATTTACAACGACACCGGCGGGGCGGACTTCGCGCACACCTGCGTCGTCGACGGCGTTACCTGGCGTTTCCGCGTCAACGTTTTGACGCAAATGGGACACGTCGGCCTCGTCGCGCGTCGTATTAACAACTTCATTCCGGAACTCGAAAAGCTGCACATTCCGCCGGTTCTTTACGAACTCTGCAAGTTCAGCCAAGGGATGATTTTGCTGGCCGGCGTTACCGGGTCCGGGAAGTCGACGACGATCGCGTCGATGCTCAACTGGATCAACAAAAACTACAACAAGCACATTCTGACGCTCGAAGACCCGATCGAGTTCATGTTCACCGAAGAAAAGTGCTTGATCAACCAACGCGAAATCGGTCAAGACGTCTGCGACTTCGAAGTCGGGATGAAACACGCCGTCCGCGAAGACCCGGACGTCATGCTCGTCGGGGAAATGCGCGACCGCGAAACGTTCGAAACCGCGATTCACGCCGCCGAAACGGGCCACTTGGTCTTCGGAACGATCCACGCTTCGACCGCGCCGTCGACGATCGGGCGTATTTTGGACCTTTTCCCGGCGAACATGCACAAGGCGATCCGCGGCGCCATCGCGATGAACATGAAGGGGATCGTCGCGCAAAAGCTGTTGCCGTCGATTTTGCCGGGCGTCCAACGCGTTCCGACGTGCGAAATTATGATCGTCAACAGCATTATCCGCAAGTTGATTTTGGAAGGCGAAGACGAAAAGCTCGGCGACGCGATCCGCATCAACGCGCAGGAAGGGATGCAAGACTTCACGATGTCGCTTAAGTACCTCGTGCAAGCGAAGAAAATCGACCGCGCGACGGCGTTCGAAGTCGCGCCGAACATCGAGTCGCTCAAGATGGCGCTCAAGGGCATTGAAGTTAAGGAACCGGGGATTTTGTAATCTCGGTTCGGTTCGCGGCGGTTTCGTCTCGGCGTTTTCGAGACGAGCCGCCGTCGCCTAATAACGGAAAAATAAACGATTTCGGAAAACTAACGTTCAAAAGAAAATGCGGTGAGGCGCGTCCGTCGAATCGGCGCGGCGCGCTTCCGACAGGGGAGCGTCGACGTTGAAACGATCTCTTAAAATAATGAAGTTCGTCGGTTTGTTTACGTTCGCGGCGTTGTTCGCGACGGCGTGCGGTTCCGACGCGGTTTTGGCCGGCGGCGTCGGCGGTTGGCGCAACGACGGCATGACGATTTGCCCGATCAAATTGTCGATTCTGATCGTCGTCTATCTGAGTTGGCTCGCGTCGACGAGTTGGATCAACAACGACGCGGAGCGGCTCGGCGACCCCGACCGTTCCTTCTGGAACGGGATGAATATGATTTCGTTCGCCGTCGGGATGTTGGTCGCGCTTTTCGTCCCGATTTTCTGGGCGGGGCTTCCGGTCGTTATTTTGGCGTGGATTATCCCGAACATGATTTACGTCAAAGCGCGCAACAAAGACATGCTCGACGCCGACAAGGTGATGACGGCCGGGCACTTGGCGTTCTGGTTCCGCACTAAAGTCTTGAAACAAAAGGTGAAACCGAAGGCGCTGCCTTACGAAGGAGGCTCGACGATTCAACTCGGCGCGCTGGGAAAAGACGTCGAGGATCAAGTTCTCGTCGGGCGGCTTTTCCGTTCGCGTCAGGTGAACAACGCCGTCGGATACAACCTCTTCCGCGAACTCCTTTATCACGCGTTGCACAACCGCGCGACCGACGTCGCGATCGAGTTCGGCGCCGAGGAAACGAAGTTCCAATACCAACTCGACGGCGTCTATCACCCCGTAACCGACGCGTTTAAGAACCCTTGGACGCGCGAGGAAGCCGACTCCGTCGCCGAAGCCGCGAAGTTCCTGATCGGCGCGAATCCGAAAGACCGTCGCTCGCGTCAAAGCGGCATGTTCCGGATGTTTTACGACAAAAACAAAAAGGGCAAACCGTTGACCTGCGACGCTTTGCTCGAAACGGCCGGGACGCCGACCGGCGAAATGTTCCGCGTCGCGTTCAAATTCCAAGCGGCGCGCCTCCGCACGCTCGACGAAATCGGCGTCTCGCCCGAACGTCAAGGGAAGATGCGCGAGCTGATCAACTCCGAAAACGGCCTCGTCGTTTTGGCCGCCGCGCCGCACCAAGGTTTGAAGACGCTCACGACCGTCGCCTTCAACACCGCCGACCGTTTCACCCGCGACTTCGCGACCGTCGAAGACGTGCAAAACCCGTATGAAACGATCGAAAATATTACGCTCAACACGTACGACTCCGCCAAGGGCGAAACGCCGATGAATATTCTCGGCGACGTCTTCTTCAAGGAGCCGAAAGTCGTGTTGGTGCGCGACATGGGAACGACCGAAGCGTGGAAGCTCTGCTGCGACGAAGTCAAGAACGACCGTCTCATCATCTCGACGCAACGAGCGAAAGACGCCGTCGGCGCGCTGATCGCGCTCTTGCAAAGCGGCGTCGATAAAAAGGCGCTCGCCGACGCGATGACGGCGGTGATCGCGCAAAAACTCGTCCGCCGCCTCTGCGAAGAGTGCCGCGAAGAGATTAAGCCGAATCCGCAAATTTTGAAGAACCTCGCTCTCGACCCGAAAACCGAAAAGCTGTGGCGCAAACGCGTGCGACCGCAAGTCGAACCGGGCCAACGCGATTATTACGTCCCGTGCGAAGTCTGCCGCGACGTCGGGTATCAAGGGCGCGTCGCGATTTTCGACCTCCTTGAAATCAACGACGAAATGCGTCAAATCATCGCCGCCGACGCCGACTTGGCCGCGAAGGACAAAGCGCTTCGCGCCGCGGCGATCAAGAGCGGGCAACGCGGATTCTTGGTCGACGGCGCTCGACTTGTGGGCGAAGGCGTTACGTCGTTCGAAGAGTTGGTTCGCGTCCTGAAGTAACGGCGGCGCGTCGACCGGGCGAACGTTCCCGCTTGGAAACGAGCGGGGCGTCGCGCTTCGCTTAATAACGGCAAATATCGGTAAAAACGAGAATAAGGCGATAAAATATTATGATGGGGCTTCCTATTAGTTTTGTGGTCGCGGCGGTTCTGATGGGGATCGCGGGCTTCGCGTTTTGGCATAAAATGAAGATTTGGAGCGTGGCGATTCAAGGCTTCAATCTTCTTTTCGCGACCCTTTTCGCGATCGGGTTGTTCGAATTGGTCGCGAACCAGCTCGACAATGCGATGTCGTTCATGGCGTATTATAACGACATGTTGTCGTTTATGGTCGTTTTCCTGTTGGTTCTCGCGATTTTGATGTTCGTAACGAGCATGATCACGAAGAACGACCTTTGGTTTTCGAAGAAAGCGGACGGGATCGCGAAGTGGATCGCGCTGTTCGTGATTTTCGGCAGTTTCTGCGGCACCGGCGTGTTCGTTTTCTTCCAAACGATGCCGGAGAAACCGCGCGAAACGTCGGCGCCGTTCACGATGTCCGTCGTCGACTTTATGTCGAAAGGTTCCTTGAAACCGTTGATCGGTTCGTCGACGTTCGACTCGAAAGCGTTCGTTTCCAATCAGTTGAAGCGCAACAAAGAAGTCTTCGACCAAGTTTACGACGACGGTTCCGAAGAAGGCGGTTCCTGGAAGTACGGCGGCGAATGATCGCGACCGTCGCGCGGCGAAATTTGCGTCGCGACGGCTTGTAATTTGTTTAAAATCGGCGTTTTCGCGTTGCGGAGACGCCGCCCTTTTCTTCTTTTTGACGCAAAGGAGCCGGCGCGATGGCCGACAAATTGAAGCCTTTGGAAAAAACGTCTTCCTCTTTGTTCGACGCGTTGAGCGCCGACGCGAGCGTCGCGAACGTTTCGAACGCGGCGGACGAACTGGTTTCGAAGCGGGCGTCCGTTTGGGCGATCGTTTCGGCGTTATTGGGCGCGCTTTCGTTTTTATCGCTCTTGAATTTGGGCTTTTTGTTCTTTTCGGCGTTCGGCGCGTTGGCGGCGATTTTCGCGTTGGCGGCGATCGCGAAGTCCGGCGGCGAGTTGGTCGGGCGGTCTTGGGCGCTCGCCGGATTGGCGTTGGCGTTGGCCGGCGCGATTTCCGGCCCGCTTTGCGTCGCGACGTATCGCGCCGACTTCGACGCGCAAGCGGACGAATTTTGTCAAATTTGGTTCGACGCGGCGAAAAAAGGCGACGTCTTGACGTTGCGCCAGTTGACGCGTTCGCATTGGGACCGTCCGCCGATTATCGACGAGAACGACGCGATCAAATATTGGGCGACGTCGACGCAAGACGAGGACGGGCACCGCGAACTTCACTCGTTCTTGGCGAACCCGACGATTCTGACGTTGGCCGCGCTCGGCGACCGCGTTAAGCCGACCTTTTACGCGACCGAGTCGCAAACGATCAACTCGAAGGCCGAAGTCGCGACGCGGGTTTACGCCGTAACGGTCGCGCCCGAAAAAGAGGGCGAGGCGAAAGAAACGTTTTTCTTGAAACTGACGGTCGAACGTCGATTGCGCAAAACGGCGCGCGGCGAAAAGTCGATCGGTTGGAACGTCCATCCCGGCGATTGGCGCCCGCTCGAGCTCGACGAAAACGGGCGTCCGGTTCTTAAAGTCGTCGAATGACGCGACCCGATTCGACGTTTAATTTTCGCGACGTTCTCGACGACGGCGGCCTGATCGCGCGGCGACGCGGCGATTACGAGCGGCGCGTCGAGCAGCTGGAGATGGCGGCGGAGGTCGACGCGGCGTTGCGCGAGCGCCGTCATTTAACGGTCGAGGCCGGCACCGGCGTCGGAAAAAGTTTCGCGTATCTCGTTCCGGCGATTCTTTTCGCCGTCGAAGACCAAGTTCGCGACTACCGTCCGGACGAAGCGTTCCCTTGGGGCCCCGACGAAGCGCCGTCGGGGGCGGGCGCGTCCGCAAATTCTTCCGATTCTCCGAAAAAAACGCCCGACGCGCCGTTGGAAAGCGCCGCGTCGCGAGCGTTGAGCGAGCGAATCGAAGCGGCGAAAGCGGCGGCGTCGGAAGTTTTGCGTCCGCAAAGGACGGGGCGAAACGGCGACGGGGAAGCGTCGCGTCCGAAAAGCGCGTTCGGCGTTCTCGAAGACGGCGCCGAGTCGACCGCCGAGACGCGCCGCGTCGTCGTTTCGACGCATACGATCGGCTTGCAGGAGCAGCTTTTCGAGAAGGACGCGCCGTTTTTAACGTCGATTTTGCCGTTCGAGTTCTCCGTCGCGTTGGTCAAGGGCCGTTCGAACTATCTTTGTCGGCGGCGGTTCGCGTCGGCGGCGAAGTCGGCCGCGGGCGGAACGCTCTTTGAAACGAGCGAGCAAAAGGAGTTCGAGCGGTTGAAGAAATGGCTCGAAACGACCGCCGACGGCTCCCTCTCCGACCTGTCGCCGACGCCGAACCCGGAAGTTTGGAACGAAATCTGCTGCGAACAGGGAAACTGCCTCGGACGCAAGTGCCCGTTTTTCGAGCGTTGCTTTTACGCGAAGGCGCGGCGGCGGCTCGATTCGGCGAAAATATTGATCGTCAATCACGCGCTCCTTTTTAGCGATTTGGCGATCCGCAACATCGGCGGCTCGATTTTGCCCCGATACGACGCGGTGATCTTCGACGAAGCGCACACGATGGAGCAAGTCGCGGCGGAACACCTCGGCGTCGAACTGTCGCAGTACCAGATCGACTACCTTCTTAATCGACTTTACAACGACCGAACAAACCGCGGGCTTCTCGTCGAGGAAACGGCGCGGGTTCCGTTCGGCGCGGACAAGGAGACGTTCGAGCGGGCGGCGCGTTGGGTCGACGACTGCCGATTCCGCGCCGAGGAGTTTTTCGCGTCGCTGGCCGACTGGCTCGCGGCGCGGCCCGGCTCGTCGGGGCGCGTTTTCGAGCGGAAAATCGTCAAAAACGGGCTTTCGGAGGGGCTCGCGCGACTCCGCGACGCCTTGCGCAACGCGTCCGACTCGCTCGAAGATCCGGCGCGGCGGCAGGAATACGTCGCGGCGCGGACGCGGGTCGAGGCGTTTTTGTCGGCGCTCGACGATTGGCTCGAACAGCGGGCGGAAAATTTTGTTTATTGGCTCGAAAAATCGCGCTCGCGGGGGCGGTTGAAAATCGTTATGAAGGCGGCTCCGGTCGACGTCGCGCCGATTTTACGCAAGACGCTCTTCAACGTCGTTCCGACCGTCGTCGCCGCGAGCGCGACGTTGACGACGGCGACGCCGAAAAGTCGCAAAAAGTCGGGAAAAAGCGGCGCGAGCGGAGCGCCCGAAGCGAACGGCGCGACGCCGGGCGGCGCCGATTTCGACGCGGCGTCGGCGGAGGAAACGCGTCGAGCGTTCGCGTTTTTTCGGTCGCGGGTCGGTTTGTCGGACGCTCGGGCGCGGGCGCTCGGGAGTCCGTTCGATTACCGCCGTCAAATGACGCTCGTCTTGGCGCGCGGGCTCGAACTCGACGACGAAACGGCGCGGCGGCGCGGAATCGGCGACGGCGATCGAGCGGCGGTCGACGAAC
>JAZNJF010000448.1:0-2089 GCA_045577885.1 Thermoguttaceae bacterium
GGAACGGGGCGGTTTTCGTCGAGCGACTCGCGCGTCGCGTCGGTTTCGTCGGTCGCGTCGGGGAAATCGGCGTCGCGTCGCGGCGGAGCGAGGGGCGCGTCGGGGAAATCGGCGTCGCGTCGCGGCGGAGCGAGGGTCGCGTCGGGGAAATCGGCGTCGCGTCGCGGCGGAGCGAGGGGCGCGTCGGACGGGCCTTCGAGACGGCGGCGCGTCGCGAAGGGGAGTTTCGAGAGGTCGACGAAGCCTTGCGTCGATTCTTCCGGGGGCGTCGACGGCGTTTCGCGGCGGCGTTCTTTCGTCGGGGCGCGGAACGAACCGTCGTCGCGAACGACGACGTCGAATTCGTTTTTCGCGTCGGCGCCGTCGGACGTCGCGTCGGTTTCCGAGGGGCGGCGGAAAAGACGGGAGAAGTGCGAGAGGCGAGAAACGTCGTCGCGATTCGCGCGACCGTCGCCGTCGCGCCGAACGGTTTCCGAGCGCGGCGCCAAGAAGCGAACGCTGTAAAAGCCGAAAGCGCAAATCGTTCCGGTCGCGATTCCGCGAGCGGCGAGCGCGAGTTCGAGCGGGAGCGCGCATTGGGCGGCGATCGAGACGCCGAGAAGTCCGGCCAAGAACGCCGGCGTCGCGAAACGACGTCGCCAAGTCGCGATAACGACGCCGACGAGGCAGAACCATTCGAGCGCCGCGAGCCAATAGCGTTCGACGATCCAAAGGCCGTCGGCGTTCGCGCGGTCGAGGGGCGTCGACGTTCGAATCCAACCGGCGGCGTTTTCTTCGTCGGAGCGAGTTTGCCAAACGGGGGCCGCGTCGCGCGTTTGCGGCCAAGAGGTCGAGGAGACGAAACGCGGCGACGTTCCGGCGAGGAGCGAAGCGCGGAAACGTCGCGCCGCGCCGGAATTTTTGATTTTTCGGACGGAAACCGAGTCGCAACCGCTTTCGAGGTCTTGCGGCGCGAAGTCGGCGAGAACGTCGTTCGACGTTAAAACGGCGAGGCCGTCGTCGACGAAAAGGAGGACGGCGCGGGCGTTTTCCAACGTTTGAAGCGCGACGTTTTTCGTTCGGCGCGTCGCGGAGCGTCCGACCGCGTCGGAAGCGGGAACGGAGGCGAAAGAAAGGGGCGTCGTCGGCGTTAAGCGAACTTGCGCCAACGCGAAACGGTCGACGTAAAGGAGGAACGGTTCGCGCGTCGCGTCGAGCGGTCCGAAGGGGGACGACGCGGCGGACGCCGTCGCGTCGACGGGCGCGTCGTCGGGCGCCGCGTCCGCGGTCGGTTTCGCGGCGGGCGCGAAGAGTTGCGCGACGAGCGTCGGGGTTCCGAAGACGGCGCCCCAAGTCGGCGCCGCGGCGAGGGCGTCGGAAGCGGCGTTTTCGGACGCGGAGGAAGCGCCGTCGGCGTTCGCCGCGTTCGCGAGAGCGCGACGGAGCGCGTTTTCGTCGCCGAAACGATTCAAAAAGCGGTCGGCGACCTCTTCGACGTCGCGAGCGCGAGCGTCGAACAAGGAGAGGATCGCGAGGAAAGAACGGGACGCGGCGTCGCGTTCGTCGTCGAAAAAGGCGCGACGTTCGCTTATCTGAAATTCGGGCGGAATCCAAGCGTTCCAGACGCCGCCGAGCGACGGGACGTCGCATTCAAACGTCGTCGGCGCAAGTCGACGGCGACCGACGAGCGGGGCGCCGTCGACGACGTATTCGAGTTCGACGCAAACGAAACGTCGGCGCGGCGGGAGGGGAACGCGAAGGCCGGCGCCGCCGTCGGGGAGCGTTTCGAGCGTCCAAGGGGTTCGGCGCGCGTCGACCCAAACGGCGTTCGTCGTCGCGGGGTCGAAACCGGCGGGGGCGCGGAGGGTCAGCGCGGCGCGACCGCGGTTTTCGAGATAAAAAACGGCGCGATAGCGAACGGCTCCGTTCGTTTCGTGAAACGCGTCGTATTTTTCGAACCAACGCCAAGCGAACGCGGCGTTTTCTTCGTCGAGCGGCGCGGCGCCGGAAACGTCGGAAGGGGCGGAAGCGGCGGAAGCGAAGCGCGGCGCGAGTTCGAGCGAGAGTCGCGGCGGTTCGACGCCGGGCGTCGGAGCGGGGGAGTATCGGA
>JAZNJF010000449.1:0-2108 GCA_045577885.1 Thermoguttaceae bacterium
CGTTTTATTTGGCCGCCGCGCTAAACCCCAATTTTGACGCGACGCAACCCGTTGAAACGCAAAATCTTCCGCAAGTCGAACTCGTTTCGTCCGCCGACTTTGCGCTAACGCCGACCAACGCGCTAACCGCCTTCGACGCAATTTGCTGGGTCGATCTTTCCGCCCCGACCGACGCGGAACTCGCCAAAACGGAACGCTTTCTCGCCGCCGCGTCCCCCTTTTCACCCCGCGCGCTCCTCGTTTTCGCCGGACCGCGAACCGACGCCAAGCGTTGGGACGCCGTGTGGCGCCGCTGGAATCTTGACGCGCAAACGCTCGCCGTCGCTTTTGAACCGGCGACCGGCGCTCTCGACGCGTCGACCGACGCCGCCGTCCGCGACGCGCTCCAAACCGTTGCAAACGACAACGTTAGCGAACGTTCCTTCGCCGCCGCCTTCCCCGCTTTCAAGCGTTCCGGCGTCGACGCGCTCCCCGTTTGGCGTTCTTTCCCGCTCGTCGGCGCCGACGCGCTTCCGGTTCTTCGCGACGCGACGTCAAATGTTCCAACGCTAACCGCTTTATCCGCGCCCAATAACGGCGTCGTCGTTTGGTGCGCGACCGCTCCGGACGCTTCGATAAGCGCGCTCGCTTTCGCGCCGTCGTTTGTTCCGTTCGTTGAAAAAGCGGTCGACTTCGCGCTTCAAGAATCGCTTGCAACTTGTCGCGCTTCCGAGGTTTCCGACGGCGACGTTTCCTCCGAAACGTTCGCCGGTCGCGACGTTTTAACCGCCGTCCCAACGAAAAAAAACGCCGACGCGCAACTCGATAAAACAAGCGCGCGTCGGCGTTTAGACCTCTTTTTTTGGGGAACGTTCGCGCTTTTAATCGCGTTCGAGTTTCAGCGTTCCGCGCCTCGGCGTCGTTCGGACGTTCCAAGCGCTTAACTCGTCGCGGCGTCGCCGGTTAGCCAACCGTCAACGCGCCGTTTTTTCCCATTGCTTTTCGAGCCGAACCGCCGAAATTTTCATCGCGGTCCCCAATTTTTGCGCGAAAAGCGAAACGCGGTACTCTTCGAGCGCCCAACGGAACGTTTCGAGTTCCGGATCGAAAATCCCGGCGTTTTCGTTCCGTTCAAACGCTTCGCAATACCTTTGCCAATAAGCGTTTAGCTCTTGTGCGAACGCGGCGTCGGTCGCGGCGCCGCCGTTTTGCCATTTCTCGAATCGCGCCGAAATCGCCTTGAAGTAACGCGGAAATTCCTTCAACCAAACCCAAGGCGTCGTCAAATAAAACCGCGGTTCCGTCAACCGCGCTAAATGCGACGCCGCGTCGACTGCGACCGCGTTCGCCGCGCCGCCCCGTCGTTTTTCAATCGCCAACCGCGCTTCTTGGTAATTTTCGAGAAAGCGAACGATCCACCCGGCGACGTCCTGCGTCGCGTACCCGATTCGCTCCCGTCCGCGCTTCGCTAAGTTGTTGAATTCTCCTTCGTTAGCGGGCAACGACGTTGCGTCGTCAAGATCGAGAGCCCGCGCCCCGATCGTCTCCGCGAGCGCCGCCGTCAAATCGAAATCGGCGATCGCTCGCGAAAACGTTTGCAATTTATCGAGTTGCGGCAACCAACGCGCTTGCGTCTTCAAGTCGCGAGCGTTAGCTAAGTTGAAAAGCCGAATAACGCCTAACTTCGTGTTGCGAAACGCTTTATCTTTCGAGTCGAAAAGTCGCGTCGCGACGGTTCGCGACTCCGGCGCGCTCGGCGAAAACGAATTCGTCAAAAATCGCGGGTCGCAAAGAGCCGGATACGCCGAAACGGTCAAGCCCCCGCGCGCAATCGAAATCGATTCCGGGAGCGTTCCAAAGTCCCAAGTCGTTAAACCGTCGCGGTTCCATTGCGGATCGACGACGGCGCCGATCGATTTGTTCATCTCGACGCCCAATCGTTCGCGCAACTCGCCGGCGTCGCGCCCTTCGGCCAACAGTTCCCCGGCGTCGTCGACGACTTTAAGGTTAAGGAGCAATTCCGGCGGCGTTCGCTCAAGATCGAAGTCGGCAATCGTCGTCCGCCGTCCCGCCAATCTGCTAACTTCTTGCGCGACAACCTCTTCGAGCGAACCGTCGCCAAACGAAAT
>JAZNJF010000450.1:0-3147 GCA_045577885.1 Thermoguttaceae bacterium
CAACGCTTCCACTTCGCCGATCAATTTACGCAACTCGCCCAAATTCTCGACCAAGTCGCGCTTCATCGACTCGCCTTCGGCTTCGCGCATCGCTTGCATTTGCTCGAGCGCAGCGTCGACGCAACGAACGATCGCCTCCCAGAGAAGCTCGGGAAGCCCGTTTTTTTCGGAACGCGACGCGTCTCTTGCAACGCCGGGCAACCGCAAATACTCGACGAGAGAACCTAAATTATCGACGCTTGCGAGCTCGGGATTTTCAAGCGCAAAGCGTTTCGCCTCGCTCAAATAGCGTTTCAGCGCGCCAAAATCTAAACCGATTTCGGTTTCCGTCGCGTCTTTCTCGATTCGCAACGAAAAGTTCACCGACCCGCGCGCCAATTTCGCCCGCAAACGCTCTTCGATTTTCGACTCTAGCGCCGCAAAACCGTCGGGCAAACGTATCGACGTTTTCAAAAAGCGATTGTTCACCGCCTTAATTTCCGTCGAAATCACATAACCGTTTTCACAGGTCGACGCCGCGCCGAACCCGGTCATACTCGCCAACATCGCGCCATCAATCTTTTCAAGGGGCCGTCAATACCCAAACGCCGCGCCTTGACGCCGCGACGTTCGAACCGTTTCCGTCGGCGAATAAACTCACTCCGCCGAAGTCGCGTCGGTCGCCGGGGTCGTTTCGGCCGGAGCGGCGTCGGTCGCCGGAGCCGTTTCAACCGGGGTCGCGTCGGCCGGAGCGGCGTCGGTCGCCGGAGTCGTTTCAGCCGGAGTCGCGTCGGCCGGGGCGGCCGCGGTCGCGACGCCGACTTGATCCGAAAGCGCCGAACCGGATTTCATCCCGAGAATGGGTCGCTCGCCGATGCACGCGGCAAACCAAATAATCGCCGCGACGACGGTAATGCGCATAAAAACGTCGCCCGTCTTAGCGCCGAACGCGCTGTTGCCGCCCATTCCGCCGAACGCGCCGACCAAACCGCCGCCCTTGCCGCGTTGCAGCAAAATAATCAGAATCAGGAAGAGCGACAACAAAACCATAAACAGGAACAGGAGCGATTGCAGGAAAGCGGCCATATTTCAAAATCCCATAAGTCGCCGAAAAAACGTTTCGTTTTCGGCATAATGTCTAAAATTTTCTCATTCGCAACGTTTATCCGTCGCCGACGCGAACGCTCCGCGACCGTCGGAGCGACGGACGCTCGGGCGACCGACGACGCGCGTCGCCGCTTATTATAACCGGAATCGCCGCAAACGCAAGCGGCCCCAACGACGACGCGACGCGTTCTTCAAAAAATTTTCCCTTTTTTTAACAAAAACAAGAAAAATCTTGAAAAACGCGTCGTTCTAAACGTCAAAAACGCTCGATTCACGCCGCCGTCCGACCTTTTTCGCGTCTTCGCGGGCGACGCGTCGCGCTTAAACGCTCGACTCAGCGAACGTTGTTGATGATTTCCATGAAGGCGTCGACCTTCAAGGAAGCGCCGCCGACGAGCGCGCCGTCGACGTCCGGCTTGCTGAGGATTTCTTTCGCGTTCGAGCCTTTGACGCTGCCGCCGTATTGAATGCGGACGACGTCGGCGACTTCTTTGCCGTAACGTTCGGTCAACCAAGCGCGAACGTCGGCGTGAACTTCTTGCGCTTGTTCCGGGGTCGCGACCTTGCCGGTGCCGATCGCCCAAACCGGTTCGTAAGCGAAAACGCATTTCTTCATTTCTTCGGCGGTAACGCCGGAGAAGGAGCCGTCGAGTTGACGACGGTTGACGTCGTTGGTAACGCCCGCTTCGCGTTCTTTGAGGAGTTCGCCGATGCAAACGATCGGGCAGAGACCGGCGGCCAACGCGGCGCGAACCTTCAAGTTGACTTGTTCGCTCGATTCGCCCATGATGTGGCGGCGTTCGCTGTGTCCAAGGATGACGTATTGGCAACCGACGTCGGTCAACATCGCCATTTCGAGTTCGCCGGTGAACGCGCCCGCGGCTTCAAAGTAAGCGTTTTGCGCGCCGACGCCGACGTTCGAGCCGTTCAGAATTTCGCAAACCGGTTGAACGTAGAGGCTCGGGGGGCAAACCGCGATATCGACTTCGGAGACGCCCGCCGCCGCGTCTTTCAGGCCTTGCGCCAACGCTTTCGCGGAATCGAGTTTCAGGTTCATCTTCCAGTTGCCGGCAATCAAGAGACGTCGCATTTTTTATCCTTCTTAGGTTCAAATTTTCAACGTTTTCCGACGCGCGCCGCCGTCTCGGAGTCGAGGGAGCGGAAGGCTCGTCTTAAAATTCCTTCAACCGCTCATTTTACCCCCGTTTTTTTCTTTCGCAAGGGGAGCCGTTCCCTTTTCTCTCCACAACCGCTTTCACAAAGGCCAATTTCCCGCAAAAGCGGCGTTTCTTCTCCAAGACGCCGCGTCTTGTTTTTCCCGCCAAATCTCCTAAGCCTCCTAAATTCACTTTTTTTCGGCGACAAAAAAAGCCCGCCGAAGAAATCGACGGGCTAATAAGATCGCGGCGCGCCGACCAAAAGCCGACGAGAGCGAAAGAACGCGAAAACCGACTCGACTTCGCCCCGCTCGACGCAACTCGAACGCGACTAAGACCGAAATCGCCGCGAGAATGAAAGTCGAAGCCAAGAGCCCCTCCGGCCTCCTCGCGACGCGTCGACGGCGGTTCCCCTCGAACGTCTCTTTTTTCGCCGTTCGCGGATTTAGACCGTTCAGAAAATCCGAGAAAGTCTAAAACGCAACGCCAAAACGCCGTCGACAAACGCGCCGCAACGGTTCGTCAAAAGCGTTTCCTCAAAACGAAATTCCGAAACTTCAAACGTCAAATATCAATGATTGCGGACTTCCCGTCGACGACCCCGCGCCGAGCCGCAAACGCTCGAACGACAAGGGCGCAAGCCGACGCCGCCTTAAGTAGGTTTTCTTCGCTTCGGAATTTCGGCAAGTCAAAAAAACAAACGTCTTAAACGGGGTCGACGTCGTCTCTTTGCCTTACGCCCTCATTATACCAAAGTCGCGAACGAAAAGCAAACTTTTTCGCCCTTATTTTTTCCATTTTTCTAAAAAATTTAACGACGCGTCCTTCTCAACGTCCGGTCGCGCCGAAAATTCCGATTAAACCGCCAAGTCGGAGGCCAAGCGGTCTTAGGAAGACAAATTAT
>JAZNJF010000451.1:0-3319 GCA_045577885.1 Thermoguttaceae bacterium
ATTCGGAGCGTTTCCCGAACCTTGCGAATCCGCAAAACGCGATCGTCGATTGGATTATGTTCGACGCGGGGGACGATTTTTGGCGACGCGAGCCGTTTTCGGCGTTTTCCTCTTCGCGAAATCGCTTGTACGTTTATCATAACGAAGCGGTGCAGCGGTACGTTTCGAACGTCGTCGACCGCTTTCTCGACCCGACGCGGCGCAACGTTTCTTTTTCGATTCGCGTCGTCGCGGTGAAGACGCCCGATTGGCGTTCGCGGGTCGCGCAATCGTTGACGCCGTTGCGTCCGACCGTCCTCGGGAACGGGGCCGATCCGCAAGGTTGGCTCGTCGAGAAGACGGAGTTGGAAAAAGTTTACGCGGAAATTAAAAAACGTTCCGATTTTGTTTTATTGAACTCGGCGCGGAGCGTCGTTCCGAACGCCGAAAGGTTTGGGCTCGCGTCGGTCGCTCCGAAACGGGAGTTGACGCGGGACGTTCGGCTCGACTCGTCGGCGCCGGCGGGGTTTGTTTCGGACGTCGCGGCGGTCGACGAGGGGTTCCGCTTTGAAGCGACGCCGCTTCTTTCGGTCAACGGCGAAACGCTCGAAACGCTCGTTCGGTATCGGGCGACGGTCGTCGAGAAGACGTCGACGTTCGGGTTGCGCGTTCCGACGGAGACGGCGCCTCGGCAGCGGTTGGAGGTCGAGCGACCGTCGATCGTTTCCTGCGACTTTCGCGCGAAGTTGGCGTTTCCGCGAACGAAGGGGGCGATTCTCGATCTCGGCGCCGTTCCGATGATTTTGCCGAAAACGGCGGAGGCGAGCGGAATCGTCGGGAGCGTTTCGCGTTTTGTCGCTCCGCAGTCGGCGTTTTACAACGTCGTCGTTTTTTTGGTCGAAGCGGGGGAATGACGGCGCGCCGACGGCGTTTGAGCGACGTTAAAAATTTTCTTCAAAACTTTCTTAAAAACGGACGTAAAAACAAGCTAAGAACGGGGAAATTAAATAAAAGGAGGGAAGCGAATTTCTAGCGCGGCAACTCAAATTAAGCGTCGCTTAACGATGAATTAGCAGATTTATCGAAACTTGATGAAACGCGCCGAAATTGAAGCCGAAAACGAAGGGAAAGGAGAAGAGAGCGCGGAGAACCTCCCTCGCCTTGCCCCTCGAAAGAAAAGACGTTCCGGAAGAACCGACCGACTGATTCGACTGAAGAACTCTAGCGATCGTTTAATCGAAACGATCGAGTCGGTCGAACGCTATCGAAACGCGCCGCGTCGCTATAACGCGGCGCGTTTTTTAAACGCTCGACTTTACGACACGAAAACGTTTTTTTTTAACGCATGACGGCTGGGCGAAGATCTTGTCGGCGCGAAAAAACGACGCGATAAAATCCGATTGAGACGATATTGTGGTAATTGAAGAAGAAATAGCGCGGAAACTGGAAAACTTGGAGCGCGGCGGCTCGAGTCGCGGTATTTTAAGCGCGATTTCTAATCGAGCGTTAGTTGGACGACCGTCGACGTTTTTCGCGGAAAAGCGTTCGGCGGTCGTCGTCTTTTTATTTCTTGAAGAGCGTTCGTCGTTGGAGGACGGCGTCGGCGAGGGAAAACGAGCGTTGGTCAAAATGTTGAAAGCGGAAAATTTGCGCGCGCCGTCTCGACGTCGCCGGAAAAAACGTTATAATGAAATCAATTTTTAAAACTTTTCTCCGCTTTTTTTGAAAAAAAAGAATTTTGTTCGTACTTTTTTTTCTTTTTTTGAGAAAATTTTGAGAAAATTTTAAAAAGAAAATAAGGGTAAGTTCTTATAAAACGAAAGGCGGGTGAAAGCGCGCTTTTCGGCGACTTGTTCCAACGTTGCGCTTAACGATCGAAGCGCGGTGCGAAAAGTCGTTTAACGTTACATATAAAGGTTTAGAATAATATGTCTGCGAATATTGCCGAAATCGCAAAAAAAGTTGTCGCGGAGTATAATTTAGCGTCGGGACCGGAAACGTTGGCGGCGGAAGAAGCGAACGAGTTCGAGAAAAAACTGGCCAAAACGTTGACGAACGACCTCGAAAAACGGCTAACCAAAAAGAAAGAGGCGAAAAAGCAAGCGAAAGAACTGGCGGAAAAAGAAGCGCAAGGCAAGCGGGCCGCGTTGCGCGAAGCCTTCTTGGCGCGCGAAAAGAAAGACAAAGCCGCCGTCGACGCGCTCTTCGAGCAATGGTTGCAAGAAGTCGCCAAATTTTGGGACTCGCCGGCAGCTTTTGCCGCCGACGCGTCGACGGTTCACGCGAAATGGCGCGTTATCTTAATGCGCCACGACAAGACCGCCAAATACAAAAAATCGCGCGACGAGGTCGCTCGAACGGTGCGCGGCGGTCAAGGTTATCAATGTTGCGGAAATTTAGGGGGCGACCCCTTCCGCGACGCCGCTTTGCTCGTCGCTTTGACGAGCCGACAGGTGAACGCGCGCCGCGCCTTCGACGAAGCCTTTAAGGACACGTTGGTCGGCTGGATGTTCGCTTGGGCGAAAAGCAACGGACGGCTCGCCGAGTACGAGAAGGACTTTTGGTACGAGTCTTTCATCGGTGAAATTTTCATACGGGAAGTCGCGCGGAAATATCGCGGAACCGCCGGCGTGCAGATCTTTCTGTTCAAACCGGTGCAACGATTTTTGAGCGAATACTTCGAAAACGAACAAAACACGTCCAAGCAGAGCGAGCTCGCTTGGCGGATGTTAAATGACCCAAGCGTGCGTCGATACGCTCATGTCGCGGACGGCGACGGAAATAAGACCCCTTACGAGCCCGACGCTCCGGTCGAATTCGCCGACGACGCCGAATATTACGATTCCTTGATTCGCGACGCCTTGAACTTCGCGATGACGATGAGAACGATGAACCCGTTGAGACGACGCGTTTTCCGCTTGGGATGCGAAGCCGCGTTGCAGGACGACGAAAAAATGAGCGCAATCGCCGAAAAACTCGGCCTCCCGAAACACCAATTCGACGCCTTGTATTACGGCGCTTGGAGGTGCCTGCGGCGCGCTTTTAGCCGTTACAATCAAGAGACGATGGCCGAACTTTGGAAGCATATGACCAGCGGACAAAGTCAAGAATTTAAAAATTGTTTAAAGAAAATCGACCCGGAAACCGGCGAGTTTCTGAACCATGAATGCGAAAAATAATCGAGAAATCGATTGAGGATATAAAAAGGAAACGGTGAACGATAATGACGGATAAATTGAATTTCGACTCTGCCGAGGCAAAGCTGTTGGGGATGCTGGAAGCGATGGCGAGCGGCGAAGACGATTGCGTGTGCGACGACTACGGTTTGTGGGAAACGTTG
>JAZNJF010000452.1:0-4821 GCA_045577885.1 Thermoguttaceae bacterium
AGGCGACGAAACGCGCCAAACGGCTCGCGACGTCGGCTTGAAACCGGTCGTTCCGCCGAAGCGTAACCGACGCAATCCTTGGCGTTACAACAAAAAACTTAACAAACGACGAAACGAAGTCGAGCGTTTCTTTCGACGTATTCAGGACTTCCGTCGAATCGCAACGCGTTACGACAAACTCGACGTTATGTTTTCGGCGTTTTTAAACTTTGTCGCAATCGTTATTTTACTTAATCGTTAATGACAACACGTCCTAGTATCAGTTTTGCTTATGGTAGGCGGCGGACGGTTTGAGAGACCGGCGACCGCCTGCTTTTTCCTGTTCCGTTTTCAAAAGCGTTTTCCGTCGATTGCGGAGCTTTTTTCAAACGGCTAAAACGGCTAATTTCGCAATTCGCAAACAACCCTTTGTAACGCTTGAACTTAACCTCTTTTTCTGTTTTACCACGAACCGAACATAATAAACATTATCCGACATTCGGAAGTAATCTTGGCACAGAAGCCAATTTTAGAGAATTATATTAGATTGTCGGGTCGAGAATTGATTTTATTTGTTTTCTTCCGTCTGTTTTTTGTTCGCCGTCGGCGCTTGACGTCCGAACGTCGCGGCTTTATAATTGAGAGGCAGAAGATCGCAAATCTGAGAGCCGTTCGGATTCTTCGTCATAAACACGCGTTTGAACTCCAAGCGGCCCGAAATGACGACGATCGAATCTTCCGGCGTCATTTCGTAAAGGTTGAGGTCGATCCGACGGTCGTAAAGCAACCCCATCGCCCCGACCGTCATTTTATAACATTGACTACCGGTTTTCGACGTGAACGACGAACGCGAAACCTTGCCGATACCGCTAAACATTCCGCCTTGCGATTGCTCGATTTCGTCCGGCGCCGGGTGCTTGTCGCTCGGTTCGATGAAGTCGTCGACCTCCAAGCGAACGCCCCCGAAAGGATTCGAGAAGATACGTCCGACGATCCAAAAGTCCTGACCCGGCGACGGCGCCGATTGCCATTGTTCGTCGTCCACCTTCACTTCAAACCGACCGTTGAAATAGGTGAAGATGAAATAACGACCCGGGTTATAAGACGATGTCAAACGGTCGTCCGCTTTTTCAAACGTCCCGAAAATGCGGAAAGTCAAAGGTTTCAAAGCCATTGTAGAGGTCCTTTCATTTTTGTTTTATAGCGCGTAATTTTTTAATCTCTAATTTCAACTTTAAACTTCAAGCAACTTCAATCAACTAACTTACGCTACTACAAAGGCTAAAATTATGTCAACCGTCAAAATTAAGAAGCAAAACGGACGCCCGCCGTTAGGCGCAAATAAAAAGGTTAAAGTTTCTATTAACTTAACCCCCGAATTGCTTCGTAAAATCGAGGAAGACATCGAAAAAGGAAACGGAACTAGCGTTTCGACGCTAGTATTCCAAATTGTTAAGAAATACTATTCTTAACAAGCGTTATTATAACATATCTACTAAAACTTTCAAGAGGTTTACAAACGTTTCCGGAATCCCGAAAACGTTTTTGTGAAAATTTTTGCTATTATGGCTCTTGTTATAACTATAATTACTATTGTACTAGGTTTCCTTATTTTCCGTTTAGGGGTAGCGCGGATTGAGTCGATTCAAAAAAAGAAAGAGACGGAGGCGCTTTGGGAGCAATACCAAGGTTATCGGCAGCGTAAAGCTGAAAAGCAGGAACAGACTTGTGCGGAACCACCAAGACCTTTAAACGTACCTTCTTTTAGTATTAAAGGAGACCATAGTCTTCCGGTAATTCAGCCAGTTCCGGTTCGTAAAAAAGAAGCGTCGCCTAATCAAACTCCCCAACCTCAAAGAATATCGTCGCCCCAAACGCTCCCCCAAACAAAACTGGAAAGCGCTCGGCCTCGCTATATCAAACCTATAACGGCGCCACAGGAAAATAAAATAAGCCAAACAACCAAAACCGAGCGCCGTTATTTTCCACGCGCAGTTTTCACTCCTACCGAACATCGTTTTTTCTTGACGCTAGTAAGTGTTTGTAAAAACAAATTTTACATTATTCCTAAAATGGGACTTTGGGCGCTTGTTGACCATCGCGACGACATAACAAGTTGGAACAAAATATCCAAAAAACATCTTGATTTCACTTTATGCGAACCGGAAACGATGGAACCAATGCTTGTTATTGAACTTGACGATCCATCGCATCGAAAGGCCAAAGCAAAGAAACGAGACGCTGAAAAAGACGAAATACTAGCGGAAGTTGGCGTTCCGATATTGCGCATATTCGTCGCAAATAAATATAACGAAGAAGAGCTAAAAGAAAAAATAAGACGAACTGCTAAAAATTGTTTTTAGGGTGCGAGACTTGCAGCCTCGCGCTCCGCTTCTGGGCTATCGCCCAGACCTATCTATAGTAATAATGACAAACCGGCGTCGACGCGCGATCCGCTTCGAAAGGTCGCGCTTTAACTCCCTCGCGACAGCAAAGGGGGGGGCGCCCCCTTCGTCGCCGTTTCGGTCGCCTTGCGCGGCTCGCTTCGCTACAAAAAAATTTCCGCTTGGTCGAAAAAAAGCGGCTTGCGCCTTAAAAATTTTTTCGCGAAAAAATTTTGATTTTTTTCGAGTCGCGCAAATTTTTTCCGCTACGCTGGACTTCTCGGCGTCAAAATCTCTCGCGCGCTTCTTCGGCGACGACCGAAACGGCGGCGAAGGGGGCTAAGCGGAACCCGCTTCAAAGAAAAATTAACCGCTTCAAACTTTTTTCGTTTCCGGAAACGATCCGGAAAGCCGCGTTTGTTTCAAAACGCTACAACGAAAGTTAAGCAGGACAAACTTTTCACGCTTCAAAAAGACCGTCGAAACGAAACCCATGCTCCGATCGGCGCCGATCGCGCGGAACTCTCCGAAATCCCGCAAGAAAAAAGAAAGACGGCCCTAATTCGAGCCGTCCATAATCCGCAGAGCGGGGAAGCGTCAGTTTTCACGCGACGCGATAATTTCGTCGGCGGCCTTTAACGCCAGCGTCCGAATCGACCGCGCAAGCTCTTCGTCGGAGCCGACCGCCTCGACAATCCGCGCAAGTTCCGACTCGTTCAAGCTGACGAGCGTTTTCTTCGAGCGCAATTTATCCGCCGTTAACGACTTGCGCCCGGCGTTCGAAAGCCGCGCCCGTTCTTCTAAAGTCGCGCATTGTTCGTCGACTTGCCGGCGAAGCCCGGCGTCCATAAACTCATACCCTTCGCGCAAAGCCCGAATCGCCGCTTTATAACCGCTCATTATTTCACCTCGGCCAATTCTAAATTTTGAGCGGAACGAAGCCCGTAACGTTCCGCGATTACGTTCGCCATCTCGGCGCGAGCGTTACGCAGATACTGTAAAGCCTGAACGTTTTCGTCGCGCTTAGGAAGTCGACCGATTAAATCTAAAGCGTCAAGCAAACCGGCGCCGCCGGGTATCTCCGACCGAATCGCCCGGTTAAACGCCTGCGCGGTATTCGAATTGACGCCGTATCTTGCCTTTAATTCTCGAACGCCCATTATTATTGTCTCCCGTTAAAAAAGGTTTGGCAAAGGCGACGCCCGCCTTCCCAAAGAAAGCGGACGCCAACCCGTTTTTATCAGCTCAGTTCAAGCACCTCCTTCACGATAGTCGTCGTAATTTGACGAGGCGTAGCCCAAACGACTTTAACAACCTCGTAGATTTCACCGCCGACCGGAAGCGCGCGAAGCGCAACTTCCAAATCGTAAGTCATTTCGACAACGCGGTTTTCACCGTCGACGACTTCAAAATAAGCCGATCTAGAAACGTCCATAACAAAATCCTTTCTGGATTCTGAAAGTTAAAAGCCGTAACGCACGGAACACGGCGTCCCGTTTGTTACTCTTTTATTATAGCATATTTTTACTAAGCGTCAATAAGACAAAATAAGTTTTTAACGATTTAATCACCGAAACTCAAGACGCGTTCGCACTCGCGACATATCGCGAAATAAAGCTCGCGCCAGTCTTCCCAGTTATAATCGTGAAAGCGACGCATAAAACTCAAGTCGTCTTCATCGCGGAAACGGTGGAACTCGTCGAGACCGGCGAAGCGGCGGTACTCTTCTTGAACGATTTTCACGAAACGGCGCCACGTCAGGCACGCCTTGTGAAACTCCCAAAATTCCGGCAGGTCGATTTTGCCGTCGTCGCGCATCGTCTCTTTGATTTTATAATAATTGTCTCGAAAAGCGTCGCGAAACAAGTTTCTTAAAATATCCAGACTATTTTCCATTTATCGTTTCTTTTAAAAAGTTTTCAAACTCGACGTAACTCAAAGAAAAACGCGACTTAGAAAACGCCTTTTCAGAATCGTTTCTAAGCCGCGTCGTTGAAGGTTTTCGACTATTTAATCGCTTTTCGCAAGCGTCGATTTTAGCGCCAATTTTACGCGATTAACGGCCTATTCCTTTTGCGACGCCGTTTCGCAACCGCACGAACAAGACGTTTTCGACGCCGAACCGGGGCAGTCGTCGCAAACACACAGCGCCCCCGGCGAGTCGACGCAAGCGCAATCGTCGCAGTCGCAATCTTCGCACGGACAAACCGCCGTCGACGTCGGAGCCTTCGCGCGGATCGGCGAGACGTCCTCGCGTTCGTCCGAAGAAAGCGAAGCGCCGAGCACGACGCCGCAAGCGAGCAGGGCGGCCAGACCAAGCGCCACCGTTTTTTCAGTCAAGTATTGTTTCATCGTTTTTTCTCCATCAAGGCTTGAAGTCATCAATACGCCGTCAGGAAAAATTCCAAAAGGCGAAATTTTTCCAAATCGCTAGTAATCCCGGCCAATTCCACGTACT
>JAZNJF010000453.1:0-11248 GCA_045577885.1 Thermoguttaceae bacterium
CCCCCGAAATATATTAAATTACCGCGCCGCCCAAACGACGGCGAAAGCGTCAAAGCGACGGCAAACGAAATTAACGCGCCCCCCAATAACAGCGAAAGCGTCAAAGCGACGGCAAACGAAATTAACGCGCCCCCAAAACGACGGCGAAAGCGTCAAAGCGACGGCAAACGAAATTATCGCGCCGCCCAAAACGACGGAGCGTTACCGTCGCCCAACGAAATCGACGCGTCCCCTACAAAGCGCGCTCCGTTCCCAAGCGCGCCGACGCGAGAAAAGCCGCCGGTTTTCGAGCGTCGGTTATTTCGCCGTTCGGATTGAAACGAGCGTCAAACGCCTTTACCATCGCGACTCGAGCGCGACGCGGCTAAACGTAATCCTCTTTCCGCTCCGATTAAACCGTCCGGCGTTCTTTTTGTCGAGAAACCGCGCCGACTTTTCGCTCGCCTTCCTGCTCACGCGGCATTTTTTTGCTCGCCGCTTCAAAACGCAAATACTCCTCTTACGCCTCTTCGACGCCGCGCAACGTTTTAACGTCGTCCCCCAACGCTCGTTCTTTTGCGTTGACGCCGCTTCGCGACGCCTCTCAATTAAAAGACGCCTATCTGTCTTGTCGCCGCGAGCCCGCTTCCAACGCAAACGATTCGAGAAAAGCGGTAAAGAAAAGTCTTGAAAAGTTAGACGATTATTCTATAATGTCTTGTGGAAAATTTTCGTTTAAAGATTGCGCGACGAGGGCGTTTTTCGAAAATTACGTTAGGTTAAACGTCGGCTCGTTTCCCTCCCTTTAACGTTGGCGGCGTTTAACCAGTTTATTGTCGCCGACCAATTGCGACGGGTCGCCCGGTCTTCGTCGCCGCGAAAGTTTCCGGCTCGTTCCGCTTCAAACGCGCGTCTTGAAAATAAACAAAAGAAAAAGCGAGGGAAAAACGCCTTTTTACGCTCCGTAGGTCTTTGTTAAATGCTGAAGAAAATCAAACTTATTAGCGACGTCGGTTGTTTTAACCAATTAACGAGCGACGAAGAATTAAAGCAAACGACGCTTATTTACGGCGAAAACGCGGCGGGAAAAACGACGTTGTCGCATATTTTGCGTTCTCTCGCTCGCGACGCGTCCGACGAAATTTTAGCGCGACGCCGGAAAAGTAAAACGCCCTTTCCGCCAAAAATTTGTTTCGAAACAGACGCCGGAGAACTAACCTTTCAAAACGGACGTTGGGAGCGTTCGTTCGCGACGCCGATCGTCGTTTTTAACGATTTTTACGTCGACGAAAACGTCTATTCGGGCCTTAGCGTCGAAAAAGAGCAACGCGACAACCTCTGCCAAATCGTTTTAGGCGCGGAGAGCGTCGAACGTATTCGACGGCTAGGCGATTTAAAACGGCGACGCGGCGAATTGCAGCGAGAACTCCCGAAATGGCAAAACGCCGAGCTTCAGAAATACGCCGGGCCGCTGACGGTCGATCAATTCGATCAGTTGGATTGGGTAGACGACGTCGACGAGAAAATCGCCAAAGTCGACGCGGAGATCAGGCAATCGGAACAAGCCGAAACGATTAAAAACGCGGCGACGTTCGAGCCGGTTTCGCTTCCCATTTTCGATTCGGCGCAAGTTTCGGCGTTGTTTGAGCGGTCGTTAAGCGACGTCGACGAAGCAACCCTAAACCGGGCGCGCGCTCATTTTACGTCGTTGGGCGGCGACGGCGAAAACTGGGCGGCGAAAGGACTTGCGCTCGCTCCGTTCGACGACGTTTGCCCGTTCTGCGGTCAAGAAATCCGCGACGACCGTCTTCTAACCTTTTATCGGCAATACTTTAACGACGAGTACAAACGCTTCGTCGCGGAGTTGCGAAACGCTCTTGACCATTCCTTCGCCGAGTTGCGCGACGCTTCGAACCGCTTAAACGCCTTAAAATCGAGCTTGCCGCCCAAACGCGATTATTGGCGACAATACGTCTCAGACTTGCCGGAACCGCCCGATTTCGCGCCGATTCTCGACGCGGTCGCCGCGTTGAGCGAGCGTTTTCAAGCGGTCGCGCAGGCCAAAAAAAGTTCGCCGCTGGAACAGCTTACGCTTCCCGACGAATTGACGGCGGCGCTCGAACTTTACGCCGAAACTCGCGCTTCGTTTTTGAACGCGTATCAAAATTTCCTCGACGCAAACGCGACGATTTGGCGCATTAAGGAGCGCGTCGCCTGCGTAAGCAAATCGGAATTACTGAAACGAAAGCAAACGTTGGAATTGACGAGAACGCGGTTTTACGACGCGAACGTCCAGTCAATCTACAAAAAAATAACCGATATCTACTGGGAACTTGACGAACTTCGAAGGTCGATCGAGGAAGAGGAAGCCGAACTTAAGCGTTGCGAAGCAACCGTTTTTCGCGATTACCTCGACGCGACGAACCGCTATCTCGGCAAATTGGGCGCCGACTTCACCGTCGCCGACTTTCGCCAGAATAAACTCGGATATTCCGGTTTAAGCGTCGAGTATAAATTAACGATAAACAACGTAAAAACGAAACTGAAAGACGAATTCAAATATGTTTTAAGCGCGGGCGACCGTCGGACGTTGGCGTTGGCTTACTTTTTTGCGTCGTTGGAAAATATGAATTTGGAAAAAGCGATCGTCGTTTTCGACGACCCGTTCGCGAGCTTGGACGAACATCGCATGAACGCGACGGCGGAGCATATCGCCAGACTGCAAAGCCAATGCCGCCAGCTTATCGTCGCGTCGCACTCCAAGCCTTTTTTGAAAAAGGTTTGCGGCAAACTGAAAGTCAAAGAGCCGCTTTGCCTGAAGCTTTCGCGATTCGGTTCCGAAAACGCGTTGCAAGCCGAAAGTAAAAAGGAGTGGGAGAAGAACGACTACGACAGACATTTTGCGACGTTGCGCGATTTTTACGAAAAGAACGAAGGCGCGCCCGCCGTCGTCGGCGCCGCGTTGCGTTCCGTTTTGGAGGGTTACGGTCGCGTCGCGTTCCAACCGTACTTTCCGTCGGGCGCAATGCTCGGCGGTTTTATCGAAAAGGAGCGCAAACGTCAAGCCGCCGGAACGTCGCGAATTTGCGTCGACTTGGACGAGCTCGAAGAACTCGACGCGCTTCGAGACGACTCGAACGAATTTAAACACTTTAACGACGCCTCCGCCGCCGACGTCAACGTCGGCGAACTCCGCGGCCTAGTGAAACGCGTTTTGACCTTTGTCGGCTATCGACCGAAAGAACCGCTATAGGCCTAGCCCAAGAAGAACTTAAAGCGCGTCCGGCCAAAAACCGGCGCTCGCGCGATCCGACGGGGCCCCGCCCCAACTTGGCCCGTGTCTTCTTATCGAGCCGCGAAAAGTCGTATCGCGCGACGCCGGTCTGTTATTGGCAAGAAAAAGAAACGCGAGTCGCCTCCTTGGCAAAAATTTTGGTCAAAAGGCGTCGGCGGCCTTTCTCGCTCTTTCACGCAAGCGGTTGCAATAACGCAAGCGCGCCTCGCCTGTTCTAGCGTCAATCATTAATAAGCCGCGTCGATTTGCCGGCAACGATTTCTAACCAGATCGGCGGGCGCGACGCTTTCACCAAGCGCCTCCCCCAAGCGTCGGGCTTTATCGTTGTCGACGTTGCGCGGCGGTAATCTTGCGATAGGCGAACGCAAGCGCCTCCGCGACGACGGCGGCGTCGCTCGGAGAATTGTCGCGGTCGAACGAGAGGCGAACGGACGACTTCGCGGTCTCCGGCGAAAAACCAAGCGCAAGCAATGTGGGCGACGGCTCCGTTTGACCGGAAGAACACGCCGATCCGGTCGACGCGCAAACGCCCTTTAAATCCAAAATCTGCGCGAGCGCATCGCCTCGAACGTCTTTAAACGCAAGATTTATTGTTCCCGGTAAACGTCGCGATTCGTCGCCGACGACGGTAAAAGCGCCTTGCGGAAGCGCCGTTTGCAACCGCTCGACAATTTCCGACGTTATACGCCGCGTTTTAACCGTCGTTTCGGCGAGGGTTGCGACATTTTCAGCAAGCGCGTAAGCCGTCGCGACCGCTCCGGCGACGTTCTCCGTTCCGGCTCGCAACCCGCGTTCCTGACCGCCTCCTTCGAGCATTGGCGAAACGGCGACGCCTCGACGACAGAAAAGAAAGCCCGAGCCCTTCGGCCCGTTAAACTTATGCGCCGAAGCCGTTAGAAAATCGACGTTTAACTCGCGAACCTTGAGCGGAATATGCCCGACCGCTTGCGTCGCGTCCGTATGAAACGGAACGTCGAACGTTCGCAACAACGCGCCAATCTCCGCGATCGGTTGAATCGCGCCGATCTCGTTATTCGCAAACATTATCGTCGTTAAATTTACGTTCCCCTTTCGAGAAGCGGCCAACGTTGTTTTTAACGCGTCGACCGAAACGATTCCGTCGCGGTCGACCGTCAAGTATTCGACGCCGACGCCCTGACGCTTCAACGCGTCGCACATTTTCCGAACGGACGGATGTTCGATCGCCGACGTAACGACGCGGCCTGCGTCGACACGTCGCGTCTCCGCGTCCGCCTTCCCGCCGCCCGCGTTCGAGATAACCCAAGCGTTCGCTTCGGACGCGCCGGAAGTAAAGACGATTTCCTCCGGCTTAGCGCCGATCGATTCGGCAATCAAAGCGCGCGCCTCTTCAAGCGCCCGTTTCGCGGCGACGCCGAGCGAATGTCGGCTCGACGGATTCCCGAAAGAATCGCGCAAAAACGGAAGCGCTTTCTCCAACGCGGTTTGAGACAGACGCGTCGTCGACGCTGCGTCGGCGTAAATCATCGTTCGTCTCCCTCAAAAAGAACGCAGCCCTGCGACCGAAACTCTTGAATTTTTTCGAGCAAAAACTCGACCTCGACCTCTAAGTATTCGGCCAAACAATCCAAACAGTAAAAGGTTTGAGTTTCAGGATCGATTAATTTCTTATTCAATCCTAACTCGTTCTTTTTAACAAGTTCGCGACCGCAAGCGTAACATTTTTTCACACGCGCCATCGTCAAACCTCGCGAACGGTAAAGAGCGGCAAGTTTTTGCCGCCAAACTCTTTCGGATCGAGAATCCCCAGTTGTATCTTCACGAGATCGCGCATCGCGACCGCCCGTTGCAAGCAATGGACTTTAAAATCGTAACTCGATAATTCGCCGGCGTTTTGCACGTGCGGGAAAAGGAGTTTTAAATACGCGGTCGCAATACGCTTCACCGCTTCGACGTCTCGCGTGTCGGCGCGTTCCGGAACGACGACCAATTCGTCGACGATCGCTCGATAACTTACGTCGTTACGCAATTCGTGCAAAATCGACGTAAAGTATTCGGAGTTCATCGCCCACCCCGTAATTTTTAAATCGTCGTTCATCCGCGGAATATTCCAGCCTCGGATAAGTCCGTGAAAACGGTCGATCAACGCCGACTCGTGAAAAACGGTCGGCAAAGATTCGAACATATCGCCGTATCCGTCGGTTTCCATCGCGTCCATCGGCACGTTTCCGCTTAAAACCAGCCCGGCGTCCCCCCGCCCCGCGAAATCGCCGACGGTGAACGTCCCTTGTTCAAGATAGCCTTTTAACGCGGCGCGCATTTCGTCGACGTCGCTAAAACGTATCGTTTGCACCTCGTCGAGCACGACGAAATCGTAACCGGAGACCAGCCCTTCCTTCCGCTTATTCTGGTCGTAAAACATTTTAGCGCGAGACATTACGCCGCCGCTCGAGAGCCAGCCGAAGCGCCCGACGCGACCGTACAGGTACGACTTTCCCGTCCCCTTGGGCGCCAATTCGATCAAGTTCAAACGTTTTTCGACGAAGGGCAAAAGCCGCGTCAACATCGTTAATTTTTGTTCTTTATCGGCGTACCCGTCGGCGTTGTAGTCGATCGCGCCGAGCAAAACGTCGATCCATTCGTTCAACTCGAATTCTCGCCGCGCGTCTTTGAAGAAATCGACGTCGATCGAATAGGGGCAAAAGCTCTTGAAAGCGAGCAACTTAATTTTACCGTCGACTTTCGGTTTTGCGTCGACGTCGGGAAAACGATACCCGAGACGCAAGAGGCCCCACGTTTCGCGCCCGGCGTCGAGTTCGTCTTTAACGCCTTGCCAAACCGAAGGATCGATCAAAGTATGCGCCGACGTCAAACTGTAATCGGGCAAGTTGAAAGCGATCTCGCCCTTTTTGATATTCACGTCGACCGAAATCTTCGCAAAGATTTTAACCGGTTCGCCCTCCGCGACCAATTGAGACTTTAAAACGTTCCACTCGTCTTTATTAGGCAACATCTCGCGCACAAAAGCGTTAATCGCCTCGACGTCGACGCCGGTTTCGTCGACGTCAAAATGTTCCAAAAGCCAGTCGCGCATAAACGACGGAAGACTTAAACTAGAAAACAAAGACGTTTTGCGCAAGTCCTTGTAAACAACCATTCCGTCGAATACGTTTCGTAATTTATCGATCATTGTCGCCTCTCTCGTCAAAAATCGTCGACGTTAAAATTTTTCTTAAATCCGCCTTGAACGACCTTAAGTTCGAAAGGCCCCCAAACGTTTGAATCCGCCTCAAACCGCGTTCGATAAACGCCTTTTTTCTTGACGTCCGTTAAAACGACGGAAAAATGTTGCCCGTCGTCCGTTTGCGCCGGATATCGCCTAACCGCGCCCGCTGTTTCAACCGTAACGAACGCGGCGCCGTTAAGCGGTCGTTTGGCAAAGAACTCGATCGTCGGCGCGCTATTGAAAGCGCATCGAGCCTCCAAGGTTATCAATTCGACCTCGACGCGAGGTTTGTTAAAATCGCCAAGCGTTAGTTCGACAACAGGCACAAGCGTTTCCTCGAGCGTCGCGCCGCCGTGCGTCTCCGCCGCGGCCGCGCGGCTTCCCTTGAAACGTCCGTAATCGGCTAACGCCAACCATCCGTTTTCTTCCGTCGCATACGGAAAAATTTCTTCGTCGACGTTTTCCGAAATCAAGCGACAACGACCGTTATGTTTGCCGGGCGTCGCCGCGTCGTATTTTTCAAACTCCGCTTTTTGAGCGCTCAAAACCGCTAAACGACTCGCCCCGTGATCGCTCGTTATTACAATCCGACGCAACGCTCCGGATTTCAACTTTTGCGCGGCGCGTTTGATCAAATCGCCGATAATCTCCAACTCGTCGGCCAAATAAAGCGGCAAGTTGGTCGCCCAAATCTTCGAATCGTCGTCGACAATTCCGGCGTGTTTAATATCGTCAAGCCGTCTTTCCCAAAGCTTTTCCCCCGACCACTCGTCGTAACATTTTCTATTTAATTCCGTTATCGAAGGAATCTCCGAGCGCGCGACGCGTTGACAAACGTGTAAATTTTCTTTACGCGCCGTCGCTTCAACAAAACCTAAAAACTCGACGCCAAGCGCGTCGCAGCAATACAAGCCGATTTCGTCTTCCGACTCGCCGTTAGCTTTGGCTTGCCGCAACAAGCCGTCAAGCGCGGCGTCGCGCGTCGGAAGTCGATTGTACAAACGACTTTGCGCGATTTCCTCGACGCGCCGTTCGAACTCCGGTTCGACGTTTCCCGCCAACTTTTGCCGTTTATAATCGCGAAAGTAGTCGGTTAAGAAATCCGAATCGCTCCCCGCGTTTATGCAAACGTTTTCCGTATAAGCGATTAAGTCGGGACAAACGCGCTTTGTCGCTTCCTGATCCAACCAACCTTGACAACGAATCGCTTCTCGCCGTTCCGCCGCCGTTAAATCGGTAAGTCGTTTAAGTCTGTTTTTTAACGACTTATCGCGACGATTTTCCTCGACAAATTCGCGCGCTTCCGCTTCGACGAATCCGAGCTTGCGCAACAAATCCTTGCGCTCGTCGTAAAGTCGCCAAAATTGCGAATCGGTCGGGTCGACGTCCAAAATCGCGCGAATAACGTTCGCTCTTAACGCTTTGCAATCGAACGTTTGGTCGAGAACGCGGCGCAAGTACGGGCGCTTTTTTTTATCGACGCTTACTTGGAGCGCAAGGAAATAAAGCCAACCTTCGTAACCGTTTAACGTTTGTTCAAAAGAAGACGTCGCGGCAAGATCGCCTTCCCAACCTCGTTTGCGAAAAACGGCTTCCCAATCGTTGTTTTCTTCGGAAAATTCTCGCGCCAAGGCCTCCCACTTCTCGGCGTCGCCGTAGTTTCTTAACGCGTCGGCGTTAGGTAAATAAGGCGCGACCAAATCAAACGCCGACGCAATTAGACGCGTCGAACAAAGCGCCGCGTCTAAATTTAAATCGGTCTTAACAACAAACGGCTTCGACCTTTGCGAAATCGATATTTCGCTCTCATTATCTTCGAAAGCGGTTAATAATTCTTTAAGGCCAACCAAACACTTATCGTATGAAAGTTCGGCGGCGATTTGTTCCACCCGAATATCGCTTTTGCAATCTTCCGAAAAATAGAGCCGTTTGATTCGATCGAAACGCCGATCGGCGCGCCGCGTCGCGTCGATAATTTCGGCGACGCCGCGCAACAGCAAAACGACCTTGCCCTTTCCCTCCAGTTGTAAAGACCGCAAAATATCAAGTTGGACGCGAGCTTCGCTTTCTCCGCGCAACGCCAAATACTCTCCAAGCCCCAAAAGCGCGCAATGTTTTTTCGATTCCTTCAACTCGTCCCGCAACAAATCAAGGCACGGTTCGCAATCGGCGTCTTTGCAAAAATCGCTCGTTTTAAGGATTTGGAACCCCATCTCGCCTAAGGCTCGCTTGGCCGCGATCCATTCGGAGTCGCCGACGACGTAGAAAAACGGCGTCGCGACGTCCGAATTTAAATATTTTTCAATCGCGTTTTTGGCTTGCGAAATCATTCGTCGTCTCCCAAAATTTCGAGACCGACGATCGAGTTTCCTTTTACAAGTCTTTTCAAATAAGACTTTAATTTCAGCTCGCTCATCTGGTCGATTTTCGTCAACACGCGCTCGGCGCCCTGCGAACGATATTCCGCGTCGACCAAATTACGCGTTAACGTTTCAATCGCGGGATTGCCAAACCAAGCGTAAACGGGAATCGCCGTTTCCTCCAACGCGCCGAGAATTTGCTCGCGTGTTACCAATCGTCGCGCTCCGGCGGATTTAAGGAAAGCTCTTTCGAACGCGTCGCGCCGTCGTTCTTCGTCGTCCAAAAAGCGGAAGAAATCGGCGTTTCGCAAATACTCGAACGCTTCGTTAATCTCGTACTCTTCGGGGTTAGTTTTGTTCAACGTTTCGAAAGCGCGTTTGGCGTCCTCGAACTCTTCGTTGGGAATCAGGCATAAAATCGGCGTTTTATTGAGTTGCGACCATTCGACCGGCGTTCGCGTTCCCGTTTTTTCGAACCAAAAACTCTCGAGTCGCGCCTTTAAGCGAGCTTGCGTGATTTTGGCGACTTCGTCGACGACGCGCGCTTCGCATTCGGTCGTTGAAAACTCGAACATTCCAAGCGGCATACGATTGCGCAGACGTTCGATTTCTTCGTCGTTCAAGTTTTCGAGGAAATTTGCGTAAACCTCTTTGAACGCGTCTTTTCCAGCGAGCAATAATTCGCGAACGTCGTCGCGTCGCGCTTCCATTTCGCTTGTCGTCGCCTTCAAAAAATCGACTTGAAGCGTTTCGCCGCGGACAATTTGGCTCAACGCGTCGACGAAATTTTCGAGTTCGACGTATCGCGCCGCCGCTTGCGCGCTTGAAAACGGAATTCGACGCGCCGCTTCTCGCAACGCGGTCAACGCCGCCTTTTTGGAGTTCGCCTTGGTCGACGTTCGAAGAACCTCGTTCGTCGCGTTCGCGAACGCGTACTCGATCGCGAGGTTTCTTAGTTCCTCGTCTTGCGTTTCGTCGTTCCAAAGCGCCTGATGCTTAACGCTCGTAAAGCGCGTTTTAACGTCGTTTAAGAGATTCGTTTGCGCGCCGATTTTTTCGGCGAGAGCCCAAAGTTTGCCGTCGTCGAAATCGCGCAAATAAAGTTCGGCGCCTTTGCTAAAGTTTTCCGGATTCAGCGCTTCCTTCAACTCGTCGCACAAGGAGCGTCGTTTAAGCGCGATCGCGCCGATTTCTCTCGCGATTTCAAGCTGGGCGTCGCCCTCGCTTTTATGCAAGTCGACGAAACGTTTGGCAATCTCGTAAATATCTTGTTCAACGACGTTTGCGATAAAACGCAACGGAAAACCGCGACGCTGCAAACACGCCGAAACCTCGCTCGCGCCCTGCGCCGGAGACGAACAACTTTTCGGCGCGCCCCAAGCGGTTACGACGTCGTAAAACGCGCGCTCTTCCGGCGTTTGCTTCACGATGTAAGAGTCGTTTTTCGCTTTCCCGTCGATCTGCATTCCCAACGCGTCGCTTAAGGAGACGACGTTCATTTCGCTTTGAAGTCCGTGCGAATCGGAAAAACGCAACTTTCTGTCTTCGCCGTATTCCTTTAAAAGAAAACCGGTTAGGAACGCATAAGAGTTGCAGCGCGCGAACCCGTATTCGTTTTGCAGAAAACTCCAAATCTCCGAAAGCGCGACTTGTCCGTTTCGTTTGAAGGAAGCGGCGATCGTTTCGTCGAGCGCGATTTTGATTTTCGAGATTTTTTCGTCCGGAAACGCCTTCCAATAATCGGGAAGCGTCAAAATTTCCGCCGGTGAAAAGACTTTTTTCTCAATGCCGACAACGACGCCGCTCGTTTTCCCCAAACGAGCTTCGAGCCCGTTTTTCGCGCTCGCTTTAGTTTGCGTCGCTTTCAACATATTGTCGGTTAGTCCGTCGAAGTCGAACGCTGTTCGGAACTTAGCGGTTACGATCTCTTGAAGGACGTCGCGCAACGCCGCCGCGGAACCGCAACGCCAATCTTTACCGTTGTAATACACAACGTAGCGCCCTTTTTCAAACGCGTTTTTCCACTCGCGCAAAATTTCTTTCGCTTTGGCGGCGTTGGAACTCGACGCGGCGCGGTCGGCGCCTTGATAATATTCGGCAAGCGCGGCAAATTCGACGTAATTCTCGATCTGTTCTCCATTTAAGGTTGTCGCCGAAGCGTCGATAAAGACGACGTCGTCGTTTTCCGGTTTCGCCGCCGACTCGCGAATCTTCGCCTGCAACTTCTCCGCTTCGTCTTTTCGCATCGCAAAACCGGCCAACGCGGCAAAACGCCAAGACTCTTGGCCTCGCTGGCGAAACGCGTTCAAATCTCGCGTCCATCCGTCGAAGGAAGCGCTTGCGATTTCGCCGGTCCCGGGAATATTCTCGAAACGCAAATTCAGCGCGGAACTAAGCAAGTCGGATCGT
>JAZNJF010000454.1:0-20293 GCA_045577885.1 Thermoguttaceae bacterium
CCGCGTCCGATCGTCGTCGCTCCCAAACCGACCCCGCGACCGATCGTCGTCGCTCCCCCGAAACCGGGCCCGCGTCCGATCGTCGTCGCCCCCAAACCGGCCCCGCGACCGATCGCCGTCGCTCCCAAACCGGCCCCGCGACCGGGCAAAGCGCCCGCCGTCGTCCGCGGTCAAGCGCCGAACGCCCGCCGCGACGCTCGAGCTACCTACCCGCCGGTCAAAAACGCTAGCGCGCCGCGACGTTAAACGCTCCGACGCCCGTCCTCCGAATTCATCCAAAACTTCCTTTTCACAACGGCTTATCCACTTTAACCGACGCGAACGCGCCAAGGAGTCGCCTATAGAACAACGCACGACGCGACGATAAAATTGATACGAGTTTTCCAAAACGACGCGATTATCGGGATCGCGTCGTTTTTTTACGCCTTTTACCGCAAAGCGCCTATTTTAACCCAAACGTCCAAATTAACGTCGCGTCGCGACGGCGCGAGGGCGAAAGACGCGCAAAATCGAAAAAATTTGAAAAAAATCGCTCAAAACGGCTCGACGCGCTTGATTTTTCGCGAAAAATCCGTCAAAATAAAAACATTATTAGCGGCGACGCGGCGTTGGGTCGCTCGACGGTCGTCGTTTTCCCTTTCTTCTATTGTTCCGCATTAATATAAAGGAGCGATTATGCAAGCGAATCGTCGCGATTTTCTGAAGACCTCCGCGGTCGCGAGCGCCGGTTTTTTGGTCGGAGCCGGCAACTTCCGTAAACAAGCGCGCGCCTCGGCTCTCCAAAGCGTCGCGGTCGCCGGCGTCGGCGTCGGCGGCAAAGGCGGCGGCGACATTACGCACGCCGGTTACTACGGCAAAGTCGTCGCGATTTGCGACGTCGACCGCCGCACGCTCGACGGCAAAGGAAACGAGTTCAAAGACGCGAAAAAATACGTCGACTACCGCGACATGTACGCCGAAATGGGCGACAAGTTCGACGCCGTTACGATCGGCACGCCGGACCACATGCACGCGATCCAAACGGCCGCCGCGATGAAGATGGGCAAACACGTCTACACGCAAAAGCCGCTCACCCGCACCATTTACGAAGCGCGTTGGCTCACCGAACTCGCCAAGAAAACCGGCGTCTGCGCGCAAATGGGGAACCAAGGAAGCGTCGACGACGGCCTCCGTAAAAACGCCGCTCAATACCGCGCCGGCGTTATCGGCGATATTTCCGAAGTCCACGTTTGGACGAACCGCCCGATTTGGGCGCAAGGTCCGAACCGCGCGATGACGATGGAAAAATTCGCCGCGCAAATTCGCGAAAACGATCCGGATATCGCCGAAGACGAAATCGCCGACAAGAAAAAGCAAATCGCCGACGCGCTCAAGAATCTCGATTGGGACGCTTGGCTCGGCGTCGCGAAAAAACGCGAATATTGGCCGGGCATCTACCACGCCTTCCAATGGCGCGGTTGGTGGGACTTCGGCACCGGCGCGCTCGGCGACATGGCTTGCCACAACGTCAACATGATCTTCAAAGGCGTTCAACTCGCGAACCCGACGAGCGTCGTCGCGACCAGCTCCGGCCACGACTTCGACTCCTTCCCGGCGCGCTCCGCCACCGAATTTGAATTCCCGGCCAACGATTGGCGCGGCCCGATCAAGTTCTTCTGGTACGACTCCTCGCAAACGGCGGACAAAGCGAAGATGGCCGAATACGGTTTCGAAAACGTCGGCGACAACAGCACGTTCGTGATCGGCTCCAAGGGCGCCGGGCTCGACGGAACGTTCCGCGAAAAGGGCGGCAAGGAAATCCCGCGCTTGAAGGAAGAGGATACCGATTTTGTTATCGCGCCGATCGACGACCAAGGTCGCGGCGACGACGCCCGCCACAAATACGAATGGTTCAACGCCATTTGGGAAGGGAAACCGGAAATCTGCTGGTCGAACTTCGCGAACCACGCCGGGCCGCTCACCGAAACGATCCTCCTCGGCAACCTCGCGATTTGGGCCGCGCCGAAAGCCGGCGTCAAGGGCGAAAAAATCGAATGGGACGCCAAGAACCTCAAGATCACGAACCTCGACCAACTCAAAACGCCGGGTCTCGCCGATCTCGTCAAACCGACGTACCAAAACGGTTACGAAAAGATCGACGAACTCTTCTAATCGTTCGTCGCGAAAAGTCGACGCTCGATCGCGTTTCCGGCGCTTAACCGACGTCGGGAACGCGTCGCCGAGCGTTCGGCGTCGAGCGCGACGTTAGCGTTTTCGTTTTCCGCAACCGCGTCCCCGACGACGTTCGCCGAACGCCGCCAAGACGCGGTTCCTTATTTTACCCTATTTTACTATTCCCCCCGATTTATGAAAAAATTTGTCGTTCGGTACGGCGCGATGCGGTCGCTTGGGGTCGTCGAGTGCGACGACGAAACGGCGCGCGGGTTCTTTCACGGCGTTAAAGTCGTCGTTCGGACGGCTCGCGGTTTGGAAGCCGCGACGATTCTTTGCGAAACAAACGACGAAAAAATCGCGCAGATCCCGAACCTCGCCGGTCCGACGACGCTCGCGCGCCGCGCCGACGAGTCGGACGAGTACGAGCTGCAGAAGATTAAAGCCGGCGAAAAAGACGATTTCGAACGATGTTTGAAAATCATTCGCCGAATGAAAATCGAAATGACGCTCGTCCGCGTCGAGCGAATCTTCGGCGGCGAACGCGTCGTCGTTTACTACGTCGCCGACGGTCGCGTCGACTTCCGCGAACTCGTCCGCGCGCTGGCCGCCGAGTTCCAAACCCGCGTCGAAATGAAGCAAATCGGCGTTCGCGACGAAACGAAGCTCCTCGCCGACGTCGGCGACTGCGGGCGCGAAGTTTGCTGCAACACGTACTTGGTCGCGATGCCGCCGGTCTCGATGAAGATGGCGAAACTGCAAAAAGCGACGCTCGATCCGACGAAAGTCTCCGGACGTTGCGGACGGTTAAAGTGTTGTCTCCGTTACGAATACGACTTTTACAACGAACTGCAAGAAGCGTCGCCCGCGATCAACGAAACGGTCGGGACGCCCGACGGACGCGGCAAAGTCGTCGCGCTCGAACTCTTCGCGCAACGAGTCGTCGTCGAGTTGGAAGACGGAGGGCGCCAATCGTTCGCGGTCGCCGAACTCGAACGCCGCCGCTGTCGCCATCGTCGCGACGAATCCGAAAACGACGGCGAAACCGGCGAACGCGGGCCCGACGAACGCCGCGCCAAGCGCCGTTTTCAAGCGCGAAACGGCGAAGAGGACGCGCAAAACTCGCGACGCGCCGCGCCTCGAACGTCCGACGACGCCGAAAATTAACGGCGTTGAGCGCGCGCCGTCAAGTATTCGAGCAACGCTTTGTCGAACGGAACCGACGTGTCGAGTTCGACGAAATCGAACTTCGCGTTCGACGCTTCGCGCCGGAACCGCTCGCGAAATTCGGAGAGAGCCGCTTCGTAATCGCCGCGAATCGAGTCCGCGTCGACGACGATCCGCTCGCCGGTCTCCGGGTCTTCGAGCTCGACGTCGCCGCGAAACGGGAATTTGACCTCCGCTTCGTCGAGAATGTGAAAGAGAATAACGTCGTGCCCGGCGTGTCGCAGGCGGTAAATCGCGCGCAACGTTTCCTCCGGGTCGCCGAGAAGGTCGGAAAAGATCATCGTCAGCGAAGCGCGCTTGAGCATTCCGGCCAACTGCGTCAGCGCCGCCGCGACGTCGGTCGTTCCGCTCGGTTCGAGGTTCGCGAGCGTCGACAAAATCGACGCGAAGTGCGAACGCTTCGACTTCGGCGGGAGCGAACGACGGATTTTCTCGTCGAACGCGACCAAGCCGACCGGGTCTTGCCGTCCGATCATCAGGTAACAAAGCGCCGCGGCCAACGAAATCGCGTATTCAAACTTCGACGTTTCGCCGGAACCGACCGCCCGCCCCATCGACGCGCTCGCGTCGACGACGAGCCAGCCGGTCATGTTCGTTTCGGCTTCGTATTTGCGGACGTAATATTTGTCGGTGCGGGCGAAAAGTCGCCAGTCGATATCTTTAGGATCGTCGCCGCGCTCGTATTTGCGGTGTTCGCTGAATTCGACCGAAAACCCTTGCAACGGGCTCGCGTGCAAGCCGTGCATAAAGCCCTTGACGATGAACTGCGCTTTTAAGTCGAGCCGCTTGATCGTCCGCGCGACTTTCGGGTCCAAATAAGATTCGCTGTTTCGCATCCGTTCTTTCGCTCTTCGCTTCGTCGATTTTTAGTTTCGAAAAATTCCGTTCGTTCGAAAAGGGAGAAACGCCGCCCCCGATTAAAAGAGCGACGTTTGCGTTTCGCCGCCGCTCCCGGTTAAGGAAGCGACGTTTGCGCGGCGTCAGACCGACTCCGTCATTTGGAAGATCGGCAACAGCAACGCGATAATGATGTAAAAGACCGCGCCCGCGAGGATCAGAAGCATCATCGGTTCCAAGAGGCGCACCATCACGTCGATTTTTTTCGCCAAGTCGCGCTCGAGCGACTCCGAAAGGTTGAGCAACACCTTTTCCAACGTGTTCGACTCTTCGGCGATCGAAATCATCGTCATCGCTTGCGGCGGTATCAGCCCGCTGTCGGCCAACGGCTTCGACAACGGTTCCCCGGCCGAAACGCAGTCGACCGCCTTTTCGACCGCTTGCTGCATCAGCGCGTTTCCGGTCGAGCGCGAACTAATTTCGAGCGCGCGCAGAATCGGAACGCCGTTTTGCAGGAGCGTTCCCAAGACGCGGCAAAGTTTCGAAACGCAAGCGCCTTGCGCGACCGGCCCCATCACCGGCAACCTCAACTTCCAACGGTCCATCGCGCGGCGACCGGCTTTCGTTTTCATCTGAATCCGCGCTCCGACGAAAAGAACGAACATTACCCCAAGCGCGTAAAGCCCGTATTTTCCGCAAAAATTACGGAACGCCAAGAGCCAAACGGTCGCGATCGGCAGGTCTTTGCCGCTGTCGACCAACGACTGGAACATCGGCTCAAACTTCGGAACGAACGCGATCAACAGCACCGAAACGATTAAAATCCCGACGGTTAGCAAAACGGTCGGGTAAATCATCGCGCCGGTAATTTTCGAACGGATTTCCGCTTGGTCTTCCATAAACTTCGAGGTGCGTTTCAGCGCGTCTTCCAAAAACGCCCCTTCCGAACCGGCGCGAATGACGCTGATCGTCAAGTCGTCGAAAACCTTCGAGTGCGACGCGAACGCCGCGTCGACGCTTTGCCCGTCCGCGATCTGCTCGCCGATGTCGGCGACGACTTCGCGGAGGCGCGGGTGCGGCGTCTGTTTCCCGAGCGCGCTAAAAGCGGTCAAGACGGGGACGCCGTTTTCGAGGAGTTCGCTCAACTGCGTTAAAAACGCGGCGATCGCGGTCGCGGGCGGCTTGCGAGCGAACCACTTCGACACGTCGACGTCGTTTTTATGCGCGTCCTCGACCGAAATCGGGAAGAGCCGCTGCGCCGCCAAGCGGTCGAGAACGTCTTTTTTGGTGTTCGCCGTCATCCGTCCGACGACGTCTTTTCCGGCGCTATTTTTCGCTTTGTACTTAAAATCCGGCATAAAATTTTACGTTTTTCGGGAGGAAATACGTTCGCCGCCGTCGAGCGTCGAAAAGCCGTTCGACGGCGGCGCTCTTTTCGGCGTTCGCGACGCTCAACCGATCAGTTTCTCGTAAAGCTCGGCGTATTTTCGCGCGCTTTGATCCCAAGAGAGGTCGAGCGACATCGCCGTTTTCATCATTTTCGCCCAATCGTTCGGACGACGGCGGTAACAGTGGAGCGCCCAATCCATCGCCTTCGCCATATCTTCGGCGGTTCCCCAATAGAAGATGAAGCCGTCGGCGACGCCCGCGTCGATGTTTTCGTCCGACGCGTTGACGACGGAGTCGCGCAAACCGCCGACGTCGCGAACGAGCGGCAGCGTTCCGTATCGGAGCGAGTACATTTGGTTGAGGCCGCACGGCTCGTATCGGCTCGGCATCAGGAAGACGTCGGCGCCCGCTTCGATTTGGTGCGAAAGCTCGACGGAGAAGGTTTCGCGAACGGCGAAGTTGCGCGGATAACGAGCCGCCAAACGTTTAAATCGTTCGGCGAGGACGCGGTCGCCGGAACCGAGGATCGCGAATTGAACGTTTTCTCGTTCGATGAATTCGCCCGCTAAGTCGGCGATCAGGTCGAGCCCCTTTTGTTCGTCGAAACGACTAACGACGCCGAAAAGCGGCGTTCGCGCTTCGACCGGGAGCCCGAGCATTTCTTGCAGCGCGGCCTTGCACTTCGGCTTGTTTTCGAGAACGGTTTCGACGTCGTAATTCGCGGCGAGGAAAGCGTCGGTCGCCGGGTTCCATTCGTCGACGTCGACGCCGTTCAAAATACCGGTCAAGTCGGCGGCGCGATTTTGCAAAACGCCCTGCAACTTTTCGCCGAACGCCTCCGTTTGGATTTCTTGCGCGTACGACGGGCTGACGGTCGTAATCGCGTCGCTGAAAACGATCCCGGATTTCAACAGGTTCAACTGCCCGTAAAACTCCATTTTATCGTACGAGAAGTAGCTCCAGTCGAGGCCGGTCAGCTCCATCGCGCCGCGCCAAAACCGCCCTTGGTGCCGCATGTTGTGAAGCGTCAAGACGGATTTGATCTTGTCGAAGCGGTTCGCCGGAACTTCCGGGTCGACCAAGCGCGGACGGACGCCGAAATACGACGTCGGCTCGTTCGCGAAGCGCGAACGCGATTTGTACGACGCTTCCAAAAAGACCGGAACGAGCCCCGTTTGCCAGTCGTTCGCGTGCAAGACGTCGACGTCGAGATCAAGCGCCGCGATCAGCTCCAAGACCGCGCGGCAGAAAAAGGAGTAACGTTCGCAGTTGTCGCCGTAATCGACGCCTTGATAGTTGTAAAGTCCGTCGCGATAAAAATAATCGTCGTGTTCGATAAAGTAAACGTCGACTTCGGAACCGGCGAGTTTCGCATGTCGGACGCCCGCGCCTTTAACGACGTTTCCGACGCGAACGTCGAGCGAGACGCCGCGAAGAGGAGTCAAACGTTCGCCGGAACGTTCGAAATATTCGCGAACGCATTTGTACAACGGCGTTACGATCGTCGCTTTATGCCCGAGTCGAGAAAGCGCCTTCGGCAACGCGCCGCAGACGTCCGCCAACCCGCCCGTTTTAGAAAACGGCGCCGCTTCGCTGGTCGCAAACAAGATATGCATCGTTTCTCTCCTTCATACCGTCGCGGACGCGGCGAGCGTTAAACGCGTCCGCGTCCGAAAAAATGTCAAAAATATCGATCTCGTCAAACGTCGAGCGAACGTTCCGGCGCTCGAAACGAACGCCGACGCCGCGCGACGCTCAAAAATGGAAAGCGTCGACAATTTTGGCAAAATAGCGAAATTAGTCAAAAACGGCAAGCCCCCCGACGGTCGGCGCGCCGCTATTACTCTAATTTACCATAAATTGACGAATTGCAAAGTTGCGCACGCGGTCAAGCGGCCAAAATTCGCATTTTTTCAGTCAAGAGAAAATTTTCGTCCGAAAAAATTTCCGTTTGCCGCTCGCAACGTCGTTTTAATCGGCGCAAACGCAAGCTCGCCAACCGTTTTCGAGCGGTCGCGTTCTCGCCGACCGCCGCGGTCGTTTTGCCGATTATCGAGAAAAAAACGGAAAGTTCGATTTCGCGCCCTCGCGCCCCCTTGACGCGCTCCCCCTTTCCGGCTTAAAATAACGCCGGGAGTCGTCGACTTCGCGCTCGGCGCCGCGGCGCTTTCGGGTCGTTTTTCCCCCTTTATTTATTTTACGCGGTTTTCCTTAACCGCCGACGCCGCCGTTTCCCCTTATTTTCCCTCCCTTACCCGTTTTATTTATTTTTTCGTTTTAACTTTCGGTCGCCCCGTTTTTCCGCGTCCGACGTCGTCGTTTTCGTCGCGCGTCGACGCCCCCCTCCTCCCTATGAGCGCGCTCAAAGCAAAAGAAAACAAGATTTGGATTACCCGTCCCTACGACCCCGACGTCGTCGCTCGACTCGCGAAGCAAACCGGCGTTTCGCCGCTCGTCGCGCAGGCGCTCGTCGCTCGCAAGACGACCGACCCGGAAAAAGTTATCCTTTTCTTGGCGCCGCCTAACCTTGCGCGCGGACTTTACGCTCCGGAACGCCTCCCCGGTTGCGCCGAGGCCGCTCGCGTCTTGGGCGCCGCCGTCCGCGCCGGAAAGAAAATCGTCGTTTACGGCGACTACGACGTCGACGGAATGACGGCGACCGCGATTTTGCTCCAAGCGATCCAAACGGTCGGCGGGCAAGTCGGTTATTACGTTCCGAACCGCCTCGAAGAAGGATACGGTCTCAACAGCGCGACGCTCAAACGCCTCCGCGAAGACGAAAACGCCGACGTCGTCGTTACGGTCGACTGCGGCGTCACCAGCTTAAAAGAAGCGGAATACGCGAAGGAAATCGGCCTCGAACTGATCGTTACCGACCATCACACGCCGATCGTCGACCCGGAAACCGGGAAGCAAATTTTGCCGGACGCCGCCGCGATCGCGCACCCTCGACTTGAAATCGACGGCTTCCCGCCCTACCCTTGCCCGGAACTTTGCGGCGCCGCGGTCGCGCTGAAGCTCGCTTGGGGGCTCGGCAAGGAAATGTCGGACGGCGAAAACACGTCGCCGGAAATGCGCGACTTCCTCGTTCGCGCCGTCGGCTTGGCCGCGCTCGGCACCATCGCCGACGTCGTTCCGTTGCAAGACGAAAACCGCGTTATCGTTCGTTTTGCGTTAGCGAGAAGTTTCATTAGCGACATGCCGCTCGGCCTGAAATATCTCGTCGAGGTCGCCGGAATCAATCCGAATAAAAAGTTGACGAGCGAAGACGTCGGTTTCTCGATCGCGCCGCGCCTCAACGCCGCCGGACGCGAAGTGTTGCACGAACGGTCGCCGAAAGACGAAGAGGACGAGCGGAACTGGCAAATCGCGAAATCGCTCCTTGAAAACCCGCATCGTCTCGCGGTCGCCGGGCAAATGGGGTTGGCCGGACTCGGCGTCGAGTTGCTCGTTACCGACCGTCCGGAGCGGGCCCGCGAACTCGCGCCGTTCGTCAACAATCTGAACGCGACGCGCCAAAAGTTGGAGCGCAAGATAATGGCCGACGCGCTCAAAATGATCGAGGAACATTACGCGGACGCTCCGGCGTTCGTCTTGGCGAGCCGCGATTGGCACCCCGGCGTCGTCGGCGTCGTCGCGGGCCGCTTAGCCGAGCGTTTTTACCGTCCGACGGTGATGATCGCCCTGCGCAACGCCGACCCGAGCGCCGGTTCCGCTCGCGGCGTTCCGGATTCGAACTTCAACCTTTACGACGCGTTCGACGCCTGTTCGGAACATCTCGAACGCTTCGGCGGACACGCGGCGGCCGCCGGGCTCGGCGTCAAAGAGGCGAACATTCCGGCCTTCCGCGACGCGTTTTGCGATTACGTCGAGAACCATTTTTCGCCGCAGGAGCGCGTTCCGAAACTTTACCTCGACGGCGAGTTCCCGTTCTCGGCGCTGAACTTCCAAGCGGTTTCCGACCTCGACAAGATGTCGCCGTTCGGCGCGGAAAACCCGCGTCCGATTTTCGCCGCGTACGGCGTTTCGCTCGTCGGCGCCGCTAAGCGCGTCGGCGGAGGGAAGCCGAAACCGGGCGCGCCTCCCGGAGAGCAGCCGATCGGACGCACCTTCTCCGGACGCTTCCGGCAATTTCACGACGAGCGTCGCGCCGTCGCGTTCGGTTGCGGCGATTGGGTCGACGAAATGAACGCGCTCGTCGAAGCGAACCCGAACGTCAAATTCGACGTCGCTTACCAAGTTGTTTTCAACGATTATTTCGGGCAAGTCGAGTTGCGCCTGCAAGACTGGCGCGTCGCCGAGTAACGCTCGTTCCCGCCTACCCGTTATTCCCGGGCGGTCGACGGAATTCCCCAAACCGCCCCGCTTACCCTAATTATCCGAAATTTTAAGGAACCGACGATGCGTAAAATCTTTACCGCCGTTCTTGCTTTCGCCGTTTTCGGCGCCGCGTTCGCCCTTTCCGCGTCGAGCGCCGCCGCGCAAGACGCCGAGAAACCGGCTCGAACGTTCGAGGAATACGTCCCTTGGCTCGAAAAAACCGGGCTCGACCTGACCGACTATCACATCCACCTGCGCGGCGGAATGACGGCGGAAAAAGCGGTCGAACGCGCTCGCAAAACCGGCCTTAAGAGCGGCGTCCTTGAAAATCACGGGCGCGACTGGCCGCTCTCGTCGAACGAAATCCTCGACCGCTTTATCGCCGACGTCGAAGCGTACAACGCGACGCTTCCGCGAGCCGAGCGCGTCAAAATCGGGATTCAAGTCAACGACCGCGACTGGTTCAAGACGATCGACCCGAAAATTTACCGCCGCCTCGACTACGTGCTCGCCGACACGATGATTATGGGCGTCGGCGCGGACGGCAAACCGCAAAAACTTTGGCTCCTCCCGAAAGATTACGAGACCGACGAAGACGTTTGGTTCGAACGTTACTTCCAACACTGCATGACGGTCGTCAACGAGCCGATCGATATTCTTGCCAACGTTACCTATCTCCCCGATTTTATCGCCGACCGTTACGACGAACTTTGGACGGAAGCGCGGATGCGAACGTTGATTCAAGCGGCGATCGACAACGACGTCGCGTTGGAAGTGCAAGCGGAATCGGCGTTTCCGAAACCGCGTTTCGTCGAGTTGGCGTTGGAAATGGGCGCGAAGTTGAGCTTCGGTTCGAACAACTTCGACGACGTTCTGAAAGACTCGTCCGCTTGGAAGGCGACGATCGAGCGTTTCGAAATCAAAAACGAAAATCTTTGGCGCGACGGTCGTTGGGAAGCCGCGAAGTAAGCCGTTTCGTTTCCTTTGACATTTGACGAAAAAACGGAAAAACGCTCTTGCGTCCGCCGCGAAAAAACGTTAAACTCGCGCCGGACGCAAATTTTTTCCGCGTTCCCGAACAATTTTCCCCTTTAATTAACGAACGACGACCCCCGACGAGGCAAGCGAAATGGCGACTCACCAAGCGGCGCAAAAGCAAGCGATTTCAACGATTTCGGACGTTCGACGCGAACATTTGCGCGTCGTCGGCGCGCCGGAAACGCCGTCGACCGCTCCGAACGAAGTCGCCGTTTCTTTCGAGTCGACCGCGCTTTCGGGCGTCGACTCGGAATCGCTCGCCTTCGCTCGCGACGTGTTGCTTTCCGAGAGTCGCGCGATTTTGGCTCAAGTCGAGCGCCTCGACCGTCGCTTCTGCGCCGCCGTCGAGTTGTTGACGACTTGCGCCGGAAGCGTCGTCGTTACCGGGATGGGGAAGGCGGGCCTGATCGGACGCAAAATCTCGGCGACGCTCTCGTCGACCGGAACGCCGAGTCATTTCCTTCACCCGGCGGAGGCGTTTCACGGCGATTTAGGGACGGTTCGTCCGGACGACGTCGTTTTAGCGTTGTCGTACAGCGGCGAAACGGAGGAGCTTTCGCAGATTTTGGCGCCGTTGCGTTCGCGTTCGATTCCGATCGTTTCGATCGTTTCGACGGCGGCGAGTTCGCTGGGGCGCGCGTCGACGTTGGTTTTGGAGATCGGTTCGATCGAAGAGGCGGACGCGCTCCGCTTGGCGCCGAGTTCGAGCGCGGCGGCGATGTTGGCGGTCGGCGACGCGTTGGCGTTGGCGGCGAGCCGACGGCGCAAGTTCCGAGCGGAGGACTTCGCGAAGTTTCACCCGGGCGGTTCTTTAGGTCGACGTTTAAGCCGCGTCGACGACCTGATGCGTCCTCTTTCGCAATGTCGAATCGCGTCGGACGCCTTGTCGATTCGCGAAATTTTCGTTTCCTGCCGCAAGCCGGGCCGCCGCGTCGGCGCGATTCTGTTGACCGACGACGAAGGCCGCTTAACCGGCGTTTTCACCGACGCGGACTTAGCGAAACTCTTCGAAACCCGCGACGCCGATTTCTTCGACCGTCCGATTCGCGACGCGATGACGCGTTTCCCGTCGGTCGTTCGGAGCGGCGCTCTAATGTCGGAGGCGCTCGCGACGTTGAGTTCGCGCAAAATCAGCGAACTTCCGGTCTTAGACGAGCGCGGCGTCCCGCTCGGCGTCCTCGACGTTACCGACTTAGTCGACTTTTTCCCGACGCCGTTCGAGAGCGCGAACTGACCGCCGTTCGTCGTTTATCCTAATTTTTTACGCCGTCCTTTTGGGGCGGCGTTTTTGTTTGCGTTATTTTCTCAAACGCTCAATTTCTTGAAAAAAGTTTTTACCTAAAAACACGCCTTTTTTCTCTCTCTTATTTAACGAAACAACGTTTGGCGCCGTCTTGCTAAAACCGTTCGAGCGAGTTATAATGAATTTCGGCGCCGTTTTCGATTAAAACGCCCGTTCGCCGTTTTATGCGACGAGCGGAATTTTTTTCGCGAACTCAATCGAGCCGGAAAGACGATTTCCCGAACGTCCGGCGCTCAATCGACGAACTCCAACGACGTCCAGAGGCTTGGGTCGTCTTCGATCGGAAACGGTTCGCCGAGTTGCAGGTCGAACGCGCCGCGTTCCTCGTCGCGCTGCGAAAAATGCAAGCCTAAGCGCCGGAAGTCGGTCGGGTCGAAACCGGTTAACGTCGACGCCGGGATAACCGCCGAAAACGCGAAACCGTCGACGCGACGCTCCGACGCCAAACAAAACTCGCCGACGTCGACCGGACTCGGCGACTCTTTCGCTCGATTGATCGGCGCCCAAATCGCGCTCGGTCGCTCCGCGTCGTCCGTTTTCCCGATAAACGGGTAAAATAGGAGCTTATGGCAAAATCTACCGGCCCGTCGCGCCTCCTTCACGTCTCGCGTATCGAGGCAAAGTCGCAAAACGTCGGGCGCGTCCGCTTCCGTCGGCGCTCGACGAGCGACGCGCCGACGTCCCGCGACGACCGACGTAACGACCAAACCACGCGGCGACCAAGCGATTCGGAAGTCGAAAAGCTCGGCGTTTTCCTTCGAACGCGGCGTCGTCGGCCCCGGTTCGCGACCGCGCCCAAATCCGGAAACAATTTCGCTAAGAGTCCAAAACGGAAGCCGATATTCCGCCGAAAGCGCCTCCGCCTTCGGGGAACCGCCAAACGCCGCCTTCTCCGTCGCCGCGTCGAGTCGACGACACGGAAAACTAAAACGAAAAAGAAAATTTTGAGGCAAATCCGCCATAATCTCCGACGCCGTTCGCGCCGCTCCTAAATTTTACGCGCCGTTTTTGTTTCTCGGCGCCGTTCTTTCGTTCGTTGCGCCGCCCAGCCTTCGCCGTTTTACGTCGTCTTCCTATTTTACGCGCTTCCCCCCAACGCTCGCGCCGTCGCAGTTTTTCTATTTCGTCTATTTTCTCGTTTTCGACGGTATCTTGGGCGACGTCGGCGAAAACGGCAAAATCTCGGACTTACTCCGCTTTCTTTGCCGACGTTTTTTCGTCTTCCGACGGCGGGTTTTGTTCCGCGTCGACGGCGGCGCGCTCGGCTTTTTCGCGCATTTTCTTCATTTGATATTCGAGCAATATTTTTTCCGCGTCCGTTTGGGCGCTTTCGCTCGAATAATGGAGCCAAGTCGAGGTCGCGTCGACCAACGCCATCAGCGACGCCCAACCGCTGAAAAAGAGGACGCCGAGCCAAGCGGAAGCCCACCAACCGGGCGCGTCCTGCGCCGGAAGGTGCAACCCGACGAGCATCAAGCCGCCGACGATCGCGGCCAACCCGCCGATTTGCATTCGTCGAAACGCTTGCCGTTTCAAGAATTCGAGTTCTTTCTCCGGCGCGGCGCCGAACCTCGCCTTGGGTCGTCGGACGCGGTCGCGCTGTTCGCGAACCTGCCAAATTCCGAACGCCAACACGAATCCGGCGACGATCACTCCAATCCAACGCACGGTCGCGATCGACGCGTCGGCGAAAATCGGCGCCGCGCTCGCCCAAGGTTCGAAGCCGACGAAAACAAACTCGCGCACGCGCACGCTCCTTTTTTGTCCGAAAATAAGGTGAAACTAGAAAAACGGGATCGACGTTGCGTCTCGACGCCGCCGACGACGAGTCGCGGCTTCTTGACTTTTGGGTTATTATACACGTTGGGCGCGGTTGACGCAACGTTTTTTTCTGTTATAATTTGATTATCTTACGAAAAGAAGCCGTTTTTTGCGCTTCACGCGGTCGTTTTTTAGCGCCCGCGACGTTCCAGAAGGGCGATTAGCTCAGTTGGTTAGAGCGTCTGGTTTACACCCAGAAGGCCGCAGGTTCGAATCCTACATCGCCCATTTTATCTATTTTCGCGGCGTCGGCGTTTTGACGCGAGCGTTTTTCGGCGTTCGGTTTGGCGTTTTCTCTTTTGCAACGCGTTATTTACGTCGCCTTTTAACAATATTTTTTATCTTAACGCAAGAAATTGGGCGCGTTACCGCGTTCGCGACGTTTTTTATCGTTGACTTTTTAGTTATCTTTACTAAAATTACGACGAACGACGTTTTTTCGTTCGACGTTTGCGCAAATTTCAACGCGACGACGCAATTTTCTGTTCATCCCCCCAAAATATAGGCGCTCCCAATGGAATCTCCCGACCGCACCAACCTCGCCGAAACGTCGACCGATAAAACGCTCGACAACGCCGACAACGCGTCCGACAAAAATAAATCCGCGACAAAAAACGACGAAAAACGCCGGGACGCGGAACACAAAACCGACGAAACGCCCAACGACGCGGCTCGACAAACGGACGAAACGTCGCTCCGCCCGCTAACCGACGAAGACTTCGAAGATTGGGACTACGTCGGCGAAACGTTCGCGGAAAAGCTTAAAAAAATTCCGGCGTTCTTTTCTTGGAAGGGGCAAACGACCGCTAAACAATTCGCCGTCGCGGTCGTCGCTATTTTCGGCGCGGCCCTGCTCGCCGGCGTGTTCGCGGCTTGCGCTCAAATCGCCAATCTCAACCAAACCGCCGCCGGTTTGTTCGGCCTGTTAGGCGTCGCGAGCGGCCTCGGCGCTTGTTTGACCTTTCTCGTCGTTTCGGCGCGACGCTATCGCGACGCCGGTTTGTTCGCTTGGGACGGAACGACGACGCGAAAAAATTTCTTTCTCGCGTCGTTCCAAAACATCGGAAAAATGCTCGCTTGGTCCGCCGCGTTCTTCCTGTCGGCCGCCGCGATGGCCGAAACGGCCCCCGGCATAGACGAATTATTTCCATTCTGTCTTTTCGTCGCCGTTCTCCTTTCCCTTTTCGCTCTTTTCGTTTTCGGGATTTTCGGCGCGACGCTCGCGATCGGGCAAGCGGCGACGCGTTTTTTTCGCGACGCCGGTTCCTTCTCTTGGCTCGGACGAGCGACGCGGCAAGACTTCCTCCTCGCGCACGGCGACTACTTCGTCGCGACGTTGGCGACGGCGACGCCGTGTTCGCTCCTTTGCGCGCCTCTCTTCGTCGGCTGCGACGAGGAACCCGTCTTCTTTTTTCTTCTCCCCGTATTGGGCGGTTTCGTTTCGAGCCTTCTTTGGAGCCCGCTTCTCTTCGCGGCGGCGGCTCGACGTTTGCGCGAACTCGACCTTAACCCTTGGGCGGCGCTCCTGTATTTGGTCGTTCCGGCGCCGTATATGTCGTTAATTCTCGTTACGCTCGGCCCCGCGCCGTCGGAAGAGGCCAAGACGCGCGCCAACGAAGTCAAAGAAACGTCGAACGAAATCGACGGATCGGAAACGCCGGAAGAAATAAACGAAGCGCAAGGAACGGAAGAAAACGCCGACGTTTGACGACGAAACGCCGCCAAGAAACGCGCAAACCGGCGCGGCGCCGAAACGGATATTGCACCCGTTCGACGTCGCGCCGGTTTTCGGTTTCGGCGTTCTTCGGAGATTCCGAACGTCGGCGCTCGGTCGCGTCGTTTTAACTCCGTTTGCGTCGGTCGGTTCGTCGCCGCCAACGCTTCGCGCTCCGCGAACTTGCGTTTCGCGACCAAGTTTGCGTCGGTCAGTTCGTCGCGGTCAACGCTTCGCGCTCCGCGAGCTTGCGCTTGGCGACCAAGTTCACGTCGGTCAGCAAGTCGACGCGGTCGAACTGCTCCGCGACTTGCGGCGAGTGCGTTACCAAAATCAACGCGACGTTCTCCGCTCGGCACGTCTCGCGCAACATGTCGACGACGAGCTGTTGGTTCCCGACGTCGACGTTCGCCGTCGGCTCGTCCGCCAGCACCAACTTCGGCTGGTTCGCCAACGCTCGAGCGACCGAGACGCGCTGTTGTTCGCCGACGCTCATTTGACTCGGCTTATGATGCAGGCGGTGCCCCAAGCCGACGCGTTCCAGCAAGTCGATCGCCCGCTTTTTGTCGCGACCGCGCCCCGCGAACGCCATCCCCAGTTGGACGTTTTCCAACGCCGAAAAACCGGGAAGCAAGTTAAACGTTTGAAAAACGTATCCGAGTCGACGCGCCCGGAATTGGTCGCGCTCCGACTCCGTCAAGAGCGGAGTGTCCCAACCGTCGATCAGCACGTGTCCCGACGTCGGACGTAAAATTCCGGCGATAATATGAAGAAGCGTCGTCTTCCCGCAACCGCTCGGCCCGACCACGACGACCTGTTCGCCCGCCTCGACTTTCCAGCTCGGCACGTCCAAAATCGGGAGTTCGCCGCCGTCCGGTTCCTTATAAGATTTCTTTAAATTCTTTAATTCCAGCATTTTCGTTCGTTTTCTTTGTCAAGTCGCCGTTCCCAGACGCGGGCGGCGACGCGTTCCTCAACGCCGACCGCGTTTCGAGTTCAACGAACGTTCGCGGTCTTCTTTTCTCTATTTTATCCCAAAACGCGTTTTTTTTCAAGAGTTTTCTCAAAAATGTCGCGTTTCGTCGAAGTTTCGGGCGTCTTCTTCCGATTATCACAAGTAAACTACCGTTTTTATCCAACCGTCCCATTTTAACATCCCCCGCTTCGAAAGCGCCTTCGAGCGCCGCGAGTCGGGAACTTTTTTCCCCCTCGAACGTCAAAACAGATAAAATAAGAATGTTTTGTCAAAAAGCGCGACGCGTCGGGGTTGCGTCGTTCGAGCAAAAACGCTAAAATAGTCAAGCCTGCAAAATTTAACCGAAAACAACGACTCGAACGGCGCAACGGTCGCTTCGAGTTCCTTCGCAACGTCGCCGTCGGCGTTTGACGGCGAAAATATTGCGCGAACCGCCCGAGACGTCGGCGCCGCGCCCAGTTGGAGACATTAAGCAAATGAGTTTCTCGTCGCAAGTTCGTCGTTTCTTTTCCGCGTCCGCTCGCCGCGACGCTAAGCGCGAAGCCCGCCGCCGTCAAGCGTTAAGCGAGCTTCGTTCGCGTCGTTTGTTTGAAATTTTGGAGTCGCGCCAACTGCTCGACGGCGCCGGAGCGTTCGAATCGCTTCCGGACGCGATCACGATCACGTCCGGCGATTCCTATCATTACGCGTTCGAAGGAACCGACGCGCAAATCGTCGACGCCGGAACGCTCGACGGCTTGAACGTTTCCCTTCCGACCGGGACGCAAGTCGCGTTCACCGTTACGAAGACGGCGACCGACGGCGCGGTCTCGACGCTCGGCGAAATCGTTTTGCAACTCTTCGAGGCGGAGGGCGAAGCGCCGAACTCGTCGTCGCACTTCCGGCGCCTGGTCGAGGACGGCTACTACGAAGGCAAAACGTTCCACCGAATTTACTCCGGCTTCATGTTCCAAGGCGGCTCCTCGGACGGCGCGGGCTACGAAGGCGCCGGTCAAACGATCGCCGACGAACACTCCGATCTGCTGACGCACAGCGGCGCCGGAATCGTCGCGTTCGCGAACAAAGGCGCGAACACGAGCGACGCGCAAATTTACATCACGTTCGACAAAGCGTCTTGGCTCGACGGCGGCTACAACGTTTTCGGTTACGTCGTCGACGGTTACGACGTTATCGACGAAATTGAAAAAGCGACGGTCGTCGCGAACTCCGCGGGCGAAAAGTCGAAACCGGTCGAAACTTACCAATTCAAAGACGTTCGCGTTCTCGAAGCGGAGGAAGTCGAAAACGGCGCGCTGCGCCTCGTCGCGGGCGAAGGCGTTTCCGGCGAAACGACGATCTCCGTCTCCGGAACCGCCGCGGACGGTTCGACGCAGTTCAAAGAAATTACCGTCAAAGTCGTCGACGAAAAAGAGCTCGACTCGCTGATTCCGACCGAAATCGAAATGGTCGCCGGCGAAACGAAGACGTTCGAACTTCCCGCCGAATACGCCGGTTCGAAGCTGACGTATCAAATTTACACCGCGACCGGCCTCGAAGGCGTTACGGTCGAACTCGGCGGCGACGACGACGCGACGAACGTTTACGAAGTTAAGGCCGACTTGACCGGCGCGCAAACGACGCGGTTGACGATCGTCGTCAAGAGCGCCGACGGCGCGATCTCCAAAACTTATTACCAACAACTTTACGTCGCTCCCGCCGCGCCGGAATTTACGTTCGCCGACGGAGTGAAACACGTCGAGCTTAAAGACGGTTCGTTCCTCGTCGCGTCGAACTCGGTCGACTCCGCGCTGACGCTTTCGGTCGTCTCTTACTCGGACGAAGCGACGACGCTCGTCAAAATCGACGGCGTTCAGCGGACGTTCTCGGTCGCTTCGAAGACGGTCGACGCGAAAACCGGCAAGACGACGCTCGTTTTGCAATTGAGCGGCAAAGAAAGCGAAAAGCTCGCGGACGGCGAACATACGATTTCCGTTTCGCAATACATTCCGGTCGAAAATATTACCGAACACGAAGCGCTTTACAGCAAAGCGACCGAAGCGACCGTTTTCGTCGACACGGAGCCGCTCGAATTTACGAACGTCGACAAAGACGAGCCGCTCGTCGTCTTCTCCGGCGAAACGGGCGAACTCCAAATTTTGACGAACAAAGTCGACGCCGAAGGCAAGCCGCGCGCCGACGTTCAAATCCTCTTCGGCGACGCGATTCCGAAATGCCTCTCGCTGACCTCGGACGGTCTCCTGAAATGGAGCGGCACGGAAGAATGCGTCGGCTCTTACCAAGTCGAACTTTTCGCCAAAGACGGGCTCGGGAACGAAGTTCGCGAAACGCTTCGCTTCACCGTCGTCGAAGGCCCGCTTTACGACGTTTCCGGCGAAACGAAAATCGACGAAGGCGGCAAGTTTGAGTTGACGATTTCGGTCGCCGAATCGGAACTCAAAGACAATCCGGCCGCCCCGTATACGTTCGAACTCGTCAAGAAACCGGAGTTCGAAAACGCCGACGACGCCAATTTCACGTTGACGACGAACGAAGAGGGAACGAGCGCCGTTTTCGCTTGGACGACGAGCGAACGCCTCGGTTTCGGCGTTTACGAGTTCTCCGTCAAGTTGACCGGAACCGACGGCGCGACCTCTTACGTTCCGCTGAAACTGACCGTTTCGGAAGTCAACGAAGCGCCGACGATCGAATACGACGGCGAAACGACGCTCGAAACGAACGACGAAACGAAGTTCGAACTCGAACTTAAAGCCGCCGATATCGACCTTCCGGCGCAAACGCTGACTTGGACGCTCTCGAAGGACGCGCCGTCTTGGCTGACGCTCGACGCGAAAACCGGCAAACTGACCGCCGACGCGCCGGTCGCGGGCGACTATACGTTCGAAGTCGTCGTTTCGGACGGCGACAAGTCGAGCGAACCGCTGAAACTGACGCTCAAGGTTGCGGAAGTCGACCGCGTTCCGGTCTTCGACGAACTGAAAGAAACGACCGTCGAAACCGGAAAAACGTTCGAAGCGACCGTCGTCGCGAAAGACCCGAACACCGCGAAGAACGACGTCGTTTACGAACTCGTCGGCAAAGATTACCCGAAAGACTTCAAATTCGACGCGAAAACCGGCAAGGTTACTTGGGCGATTCCCGCCGATTACCTCGACGCGGCGGTCAGCGGTCAAACGTTCCAATTTACCGTCAAGGCGACCGAACAAGTTCTCGGCGAAGACGGCAAAACGCTCGAAAACGGCCTGTCGAGCGAAAAAACGTTCGAGATTTTGATTTCGAACGCGAAGTTCGACGCGACGAAAGCCGCCGCGCCGACTTGGCCGACGCTCAAACCGCAAAGCGCGACCGCCGGAAAAACGTTCGAAACGACGCTCGAAGCGACCGCGCCGAAAGACGCCGTCGGCGTTCGATACGAGTTGGTCGGCGATAAACTCCCGACGGGCTTGACGATCGACGCGGCGACCGGCAAAATCACTTGGGCGATTCCCGTCGATTACGTCGCGGACAAATCGGTCGAATC
>JAZNJF010000455.1:0-1901 GCA_045577885.1 Thermoguttaceae bacterium
GGGCGCTTCGACGGTCGGCGACTCGGCGCGAACGTTCGGCAAAGGCGCGGGCGCGACCAAGAGCGCGACGGCTCCGAGAAGCGCAACGAACGGATTTTTAAGCGTCATATTGAAACCTAATTGTTGAAAATAAAAGGGAAATATTGACGGAAGCGCGTCCGACGGCGAGCGTCGAAACGCGTTCTTTGAAAATTTGAAAACAGAGTCGAAAACGTTTCTTTTCAAAAAATGTCGATATTCGCCAAAGGACGAAACGGCAAGGTTTGCGACGAACGCCCTCGTTGAGCCGTTACTTGGCGTCGTTGATTGGCGTTTCCGCTTTTTCGAGCGCGTCGAAAACGAATTCGGCGGCGGCGCGGACGTCGTCGTAAGTCGTCGAATGCCCGCCTTCCGGACGGTAAAGAAGGAGGACGGCGCCGCCGAGTTTTTGAAGCGTTTCGGCGAGGCGTTTCGCGGGGTTCGGCGGGACGATTTCGTCGCGACCTCCCAACGTAAACGCCGACGGTTTATTGATTAAGCGTTCCGGAAAATACTCCGCGCTTCGATTTTTGTACTCGAGCGGAACCTCCGCTTTTGAGCCGCCGAACGAGGCCGAAATCGCGTCTTGAAACTTCTCGTATTCGAGATGATTCGCCGTTCCGTTGATCGAAACGACGCCGTCGATCAGGTCGGGGCGCCGAACGGCGAAGGTCAGCGCCGAGGAGCCGCCCATCGACGCGCCGGAAATAACGACGCGTTTTATGTTGCGTTTATCCCTTTGTTCCGCAACGATTTGCGCGACGTCTTTTTCCGCCGCCGGGCCCATCCACGACGTCCTGTCGCGATAGTCGGGGGAAACGACGATCGCGCCCCGTTCCGCCGCGACGTCAAGTAACGCGTTGAATTCGGCGTACTTTCCGGCGAAAATTTGCGCGCCGTCGGAGCCGTGTCCGTGCAGCGCGATCAAGAGCGTCGTCGGGCGGTTCGGGTCGAAATTTTCCGGAAGCCGCTCGAAATAACGTTGCGACGTTCCGTCGAACGCGACGAACTCGACGCGGGTCGCGACGCCTTCCGGAACTTCGTCGGCGAAAACGGCCGCCGTCGCGGCGCTTTCGAACGCGGAAAATGGAGAAAACGGGGGGAATAGGGGAAGCGCGAGGGCGGTCGACAGGAGCGTCGGCGCGGCAAGCGAACGAAAGAAAGCGGAAAAGGAACGCATCGAGAACCTCCTGCGTTGAACGGAAAACGAACGGTCGCAACGCGTTAGCGAAAACGCGTCGGCGGCGCGGCGCTCGAAAACGCCGTCTTTCTTATTTTAACGCAAAGGACGGGCGATTGCAAGGAAATTTCGACGCGTTTGCAAAAAAGGCGGAGATTAGCGGGCGCGTTCGGCGAAATCGCTGAAAGTAAGCGGCTTCTAATTTTGGCGGTTGGCGGTTCTTTGGGGGAAATCGACAAAAGTAAATGTTGGCTAACTTTTGGCGCGGGACGTTTTCGACGTTTTTTCGCAACTTTTCGCCGGACGCGCTTTATTTTTCGGCGGCGAGCGGGTATAATGGGCCGTAAAGAACGCGTCGGGGGCGGCGCGTCGCGACGGTCGCGGCGTCGTTTTAGCTCTTGTTAAGGCGCGTTCAAGGATTAAGGGACGTTAAAATGAAACGATTATTCGGAAAAAACGCGGCGTTGGCGTTGGCGTTTTGGGCGGCGGCGTCGCTGACCGCGTCCGGCGTCGGCGCGGCGGAAACGTCGACGTTGCAACCGTTTGGGACGACGGTCGAAACGACGGCGAATCCAGTCGGCGTCGGGACGGCGAAACCGCGGTTGAGTTGGAAGTCGAAGGACGTTAGCGGCGGGAAAGGTTACGCGCTGACGCAAACGGCGTATCGAGTTTTGGTCGCGTCGACAAGTCGGAGGCCAAGCGG
>JAZNJF010000456.1:0-5216 GCA_045577885.1 Thermoguttaceae bacterium
CCGAAATCGAAAAAATCAAAGCCCCCGCGCTCGCCGAGTCGAAACGCTCCGACGCGCCGCCCCAAACCCAAACGCCGCCGAACGCCGACGACGACGCGAAGACGGAAAACGCCCCTTCGCCGCCGTCCGAAGAATCGCGATCGGCCGCGACGCCCGCAACGACGCCCGACGCGGTTCCGCCGCGTCAAGAGAAAGCGCGTTCCCCCAAAATGCTCGGCTCCCCGACCGACGAAAACGACCGCCTCGTCCTAAGCGTTTGCGACCCGTTTTGGCTCCGCGCCTATTGGGAGGCGACGCCGCGTCGCGTCGAGCGAGTCCGTTCGGCGATGGGGCAAAGTTGGCACACCGCCGACCCGACGCTTCGTCTTTACCGCGTCGACCGCGAGCCGCACGGCGCGACGCGGCGCGAGTACGTCGCCGACTTCCCGGTGCGCGCCGGCGTCAACAGCTGTTACGTTCCGGTCGACGATCCGCCGCAATCGTTCGTCGCCGAACTCGGTTATTTAGCCCGGGACAAACGCTTTTTCACGCTGATTTCGAGCGCCGTCGTCGAGACGCCGCAACGGTACGTTCACGACGCGTTCGGGCGCCCGGAGGAAAACGGACTCGGCTTCCCGACCAACTTCGAAGCGTTCGTTCCGCGCCGCCGAGCGCCGCGTCCGCCCCGCTTTCCGTCCTTTGAAAACGCCGAAACGTCGTTCCGTCCCGGCGCGTTTAACGAGACGGCGCGCCGCGACGCCGACGCGCTTCGAGAGTCGAGCGACCTTCGCGTCGCGGTCGATTGCGAACTCGTCGTCAAAGGGAAGGTTTCCCCCGGCGCTCGGGTTCGCGTCAAAGAAGAGTCGATTCGTTTAAAGGAAGACGGGACGTTTTCGATTCGTTACCGTCTGCCGGAGCGGCGGCACGTCTTCCCGGTCGTCGCGACGAGTCCGGACGGTTCCGAGACGCGCACCGTCGTTTTGGCGGTCGACCGAAACACGAAGACGCTCGACCCGGTCTTCCGCGACGAAGAACCGGAGGAATGACGCTTCGTTCGGCGGCGTTCGCGCGTTTTTTCGCCGTTTTCCGCAAAAATTTCCGAAAACGCCGTCGACTTTTCGCGTCGCGGCGCTTCTCCAAATCGCGAAAACGTTTACAATGAAGGGAAGTTTTTCGGTTCCCGCCCCGCTCCGTCGGTCGGGCGAAAGTCGGTCGGGCGAAGCGTCGGAACGAAAAGCGCGTTGAAAGAAAAGCGGCGCCGTCGGATCGCGTCGCGAGAGGGCGCCGAATCGGCGTTAACGTTAAGGGGCGGCGCGACTTGCGTCGTTGAAATCGCGAAGTGAAAACGTTTCGTCGTTTGGAAGATTTTCCCGCCGAGTTGCGCGGCGGCGTCCTTTCCGTCGGGAAGTTCGACGGTTTGCACCGCGGACACGCGGAGATTCTCGCTCGCTTGACCGAAACGGCGCGTCGCCGCGACGCTCCGTCGGTCGTCTTTACGTTCGACCCGCCCCCGGCGCTCGCGTTGCGCCCGGACGCGCCTTGCCCTCTTCTTTGCGACGTCGAGCAAAAAATCGCGCTTTTCGAGCGGTTCGACTTGGACGCGCTGATTCTTTTCCCGACGACGAAAGCGTTCTTATCGCGTTCCGCGACGGAGTTTATCGCGGAGACGGTCGTCGGCGTTTTCGGCGCGACCGGTCTTGTCGAGGGAGAAGACTTCCGTTTCGGTCGCGGTCAAGAGGCGGACGGCGCGACGCTTTCGACGCTTTGCGCTCGTTTCGGCTTGACGTTGGAGATCGCGCCGTCGGTTCTGCTGGACGGCGAACCGATTTCGAGCAGTTCGATCCGCGCGGCGGTTTCTCGGGGCGACGTTTCGGACGCGGCCCGGGCGCTCGGTCGACCGTTCCGTTTGCGCGGCGTCGTCGAGACCGGCGACCGTCGGGGGCGAACGCTCGGTTTCCCGACGGCGAACGTCGCGGTTCCGACGTCGACGGTCGTTCCGGCGCCGGGTCTTTACGCGGCGAAGGCGACGCTTCCGGACGGTCGCGTTTTTGCGTCGGCGGTCAACGTCGGCGGCAACCCGACCTTCGGCGTTTCGACGTTCAAGATCGAAGCGCATCTTCTCGACTTTTGCGGCGACGTATACGGTCAAACGCTAACGCTCGACTTTTTACGCCGTTTGCGCGACGTCGTCCCGTTCCCGAGCAAAGACGCGCTCCTCGCGCAAATCGCCGCCGACGTCGCCGAGACCCGCCGCGTCTGCGCCGCGACGCCGGAAGACGCCGTCCGCTAAAACCGTTCGCGACGCGAAATCGCCGACGACAAGAGGCGACGCAACCGGCGCTTCTCCTCTCGCCAAGATTCGCCGCCGACGTCGTCGCCAATCCAACCGCCGCGTTTACGCTCGGCTGCGGTCGGCGGAACGCGTTAGCGCCCGCGCGAACTTGCTCGAGCGTAAACGCTTGACCGGAAGACGCGAAGCGTCTTAGACTGCTAAAGCTAGCGACCTAAAACGAGACGGAACCCGACGAGGTAGTCCCGGTTCGTCGGGTCGTTACTGCTCCGGATGGCCGACCGGCAGTTCTTGGCGCAGTCGTCCCAGCAACCGCCGCGCAAAACCCGGTACGAGCCCGACGACGGCCCCGTTGGATCCGTTTGCGGCCCAGAACCATAATCGCTAAACCAGTCCGCGCACCAATCGTAAACGTTGCCGAGCATATCGTACAAACCCCAACCGTTCGGCGTATAACTACCGACCGCCGAAGTTTTCGACAAATAACGCCCCTTAGAAACGCCCCCGTAAGGATCGTTCCCGGCGCAGTTCGCTTTATCGCCGTTCAACGTCGAACCCCAGAAAAACGGAGTCGTCGTGTCGGCGCGGCAAGCACATTCCCACTCCGCCTCCGTCGGCAACCGGAACGCGAAACCCTCCGGCGCGCCCCCAAGCGCGTTCAACGACTCGCAAAACGATTGACTGTCGAACCAACTCACCCTCTCCACCGGATAATTGCCCCTCGACTCAAAATCGCTCGGGTTCGAACCGTTTATCGCGCGGCACATACCCTGCGCACCGAGGTTTCCAACATCCAGAACCCCTTCGTTAACGTTACCTCGCGTCGCGTCTCGTCGTCGCAACGCTTTCTTCGTCTTCCGGGCTCCCCATCTGAAACGTCCCCGGCGGGCGCCAGCGGAACGCGAAATCGACGCCCTTAATCGTTAAAACTTTACGTTCCCCATCTTCACGATCCGAATCCCAACCGACGTTCAAGTCGTTTTCACAAGTTATTGTATTTCCTCCGTTAACAATCTATCCAACGCCAACCGATACGCGCCGCGAACCGCCGCGCCGCGAAATCGCCTATTCGACGTAAAAATCGCCGCAACGTTCCCAACGCGACGCTCGCTTCTTACCTTACAAGAGCGCAAAAACCGGAAAAATTCGGCGGCGAAAAAGAAAAAACGCGAAATTTTTCGCAAAACCCGAACAAAAAAACGCTCAAAAAAGAACGTCGACGTCAAACTTCCCGTCGCGCCGCCGTTTGCGCCGCTTCGTAAAAGTCGAACGCGAGCGGCAAAAAGCGGACGACGTCGGACGCGACCGCGCCCCGCGAACAGCGCGTCGTCCTTAAATCCGCCGCCAAGCCGTGTAACGCGACCGCCGAACGCGCCGCGTCGAACGGCGTCGCCCCTTGCGCCAAAAGTCCGACGACAACGCCGGTTAGAACGTCGCCGCTTCCGCCGGTCGCAAGGTTCGGATTCCCCGTTTCGTTGACGAACGCCGCGCCGGTTCCGTCCGCGACGACCGTTCCGGCCCCCTTCAAAACGACGACAAAGGAAGACCGCGACGCCGCGTCGTCTTCGCGCCGAACCGTCGAGTGTTCGTTCAATCCCTTTGTTCGTTCGACTTGCGCCTCCTCGTTTCGTCCGTTTTCAAACGCCGTCCCGCCGCCAAAGAGTCGCTCGAGCCGCTTCGCGAACGCCGTCGCCGCGTCGATTCGAGCCGTTTGGTCGCCCGTCGGTTTCGCGCCGGTCAGTCGACCGAACTCCCCCGGATGCGGCGTTAACACCCGAGCGCCGCGCGGTTTGCGACCGACGAAACGCTCCGAAATCGCGGCGTTTTTTTCGCTCTTTTCGGTCGACTCGTCAAAAACGCCCGCTTCGGCCAGCGCGTTGAGCGCGTCCGCGTCGAAAACCGCCGGGCGCTCCAACTCGAAAAACAACTCGACGACGAGCCGCGTCGCCTCCGCCGAACGCCCGAACCCGGGCCCGACCGCGACCGCCGTCGCGTTCGCCGCCTCCGCCAAAATCGCGTCGAAAGCCGCCGAAGTCAGCCGCCCCGACGCGTCGCAAACGCCCGGAATCGTCGTATATTCCCGAGCGAAACCGGCGACCGTCTCCAAAATCGACTCCGGAACGAAGAGTCGGGTCAACCCCGCCCCCGCGACCAGCGCCGCCGACCCGGTCAACGAAATCGCGCCGCTCATCCCGCGACTTCCGCCGACGCAAAGCGCCGTCCCGAACGTCCCCTTATGCCCGTCGGTCGGTCGCTCCGGAAGCGACGGCAAAGCGTTCCAAAACGCGGGGTTGGAACGCCCCGCTTCCTCCGCTCGCCGCGCAAACTCGGTTTGCGTCGCCGCGTCCGGCCAATACGTTTCGATCATTCTCGTTTCTCCTTTGCTTCTCTCGTTCGCTTACTTTCTTAGCTTCGCCAAAAACGCGCCGTTTTTCAAACTTTTCAAAAACATCCTTAACGCCGGGCGCCGACGCGGGTTGCGGCGCCGCGCTTTTAGGTCGTCGCGTCTTTTTTTATCGCGCTTTGATTTCGTTTCACTTGCTTCAAATTTCAAACCTTTCAAAAACCGCAAGCCGGAAACGACGGCGCCGTTCTTCTCCGCCGCGACGCCGTTTTTTGATTTTCTTTAAAACGCGCCGTTTTTCAAATTTTTCAAAGAAGTTCCTCGGAATCAAGCGCCGTCGTTTATCTCCGCCGTCAAAACGAGCAAAAACGCTAAAAAACGCCGTTCGACGTCGGGAAATCGCGCAAAATCGCCGTTCGCGCTCCTTTCGCCGTCCCTAATAACGGTTTCGACGTTATCATTATATTATTAATAAACGCCGCGTCGAGCGGTTCGACGCGGTCGAAACGATTTTCCGTTCGAGCCGCCGCGCTTCCCGTTTCTTTATAAAGTTGCCGCAATGCCGCCGATCCCCGCCTCCGCCGCCCCCAATTCCAACGCAAC
>JAZNJF010000457.1:0-5398 GCA_045577885.1 Thermoguttaceae bacterium
GGCAAGGGAAGCCGTCTTCTTCGATCAGCCGTTTAATCGTCGAGGTTGCGACGCCGTGGAACGCCGCGACCTCTTCGTGGTTCATCACCTCCGCCGACTTGCGACGCTCCGGCTTCGCTCCGCCCGATTTTACCGAAATTCCCATTTTCCGCCCTCTCGTTTTAATTTTTCGCTGTTTATGATTTTTGGAGCGTTAATGCGCTATCGTACTTGCGCGAGAACGTTGTTTCAGCGATTTTCGCGACGTTTTCGATCAAAGAATCGACCGCGCCAAAACGCTCTCAAACGCCCGATGAACCGCGTTTAAACCCAACCGCCCGGAACCGGTTCGAAATTGCCGTCCAAAACGAGCGCTTTAACGAGTTTCCTCGCCGAAGCGAGCGTTCCGACCGATTTCGCAAGGTCGATCGCCGGACGATCGTCGAATCGCGGAGTAAAGATTCGTCGAGTGTGCGGCGAGTACAAAACGACGCGACGCGGCGCGCCTTCCTCCGGCGTCCAGTCCCCGAGTTTGTAAGTTTGCCGGCTTGTCGCCGGTTCGTTTTCCCAACTCATTCTACTTTTCCTTTCTTTTTGGCGGTTTTTACCAAATCCCTCGACAGATCGCGACGAAAGCGACGAACGAGGCGACGCCGGCGACGAACCCCAACCAAACTGCGGCGCAATGAAAAATTTCAACGTCGTTTAACGCGGCGTCAAGCGCGGGTTCCAAACGTTTGTAGTCGAGTCGCGCGGCGTCGCGTTCCTTCGCAAGAAAATCGATTCGGTCTCGCAAGTCGCGCTTGATCGTTTCGAAGACCTCGGCCTCGGCGTCGCGCTTCCTCCGCGACAAATCGAGCGAGCGCGCCAGCTCGGCTTTCTCCGCGAGGAGCTCGTTTTCGCGCGCTTCGAGATACGCGACCGTCTCTTTCGCCTCCGCGAGTTCCGCGACCAAACCGTCAAGTTCGGCGCGAATCCGGCAAGCGGCGCCCGGCGTTTCCGGCGTTTCGACGTCGCGCTTCGGCTCGACCGGTTCGACCTTGCGCCCCAAAATTCCAAAACTCAACGTTTCAAAATCGTCCATCGTTTCCCCTTTCGCTTCAAAGTTTACGCTGTCGCAAGTTCCCGCTTGGCTAGTTCCCGCAAGGCGTTCCGGATTTCCAGCGCGACGCCGCGCGACTCGCAGGCGTCGGCGATTCCGCGCCGTCGAGCGACCAAGCGCGAAAAGTCGGCGAACGGCAAGTCGAGTTCCGACGGCTCGAATCCGGCGGCGACGCTCAAAAGTTCGTCGACGGAGCGCGTTTCAGTGTTTTTCGATTCCGCGACGCGCTTCGAACGTCGCGCCGTCGACGCTCCGGCGAACGGCGTCGGCTCGTACCCGCGCCGCGTCGACGGATACTCGCACCCGGCCGCCTCGTAAATCGCGCGGAGAGCCAAGTTCGTCGTTTGCCAACGTTTGGCGCGACCGGCGAACCCCTTCGAACGGTCGTAAAGCGCGACCGCGTCGCGGGCCTCGCGATCAATCGCGCGCAAATCGTCGAGTCGCGTCAAGCCGGGCAACCGCAAACGAATCGCCGCCGTCAAGCGGTCGACCAAATCGGGCCGAACGCCGCGCTCCCAAACGATTTTCGCAACCTCCGCCCGAAGCGCGACCGTCTCCGGAGCCGCGAAGTCGACGTAATCGCGAACGTTCGCCGCCGACCAACCGAACGCCGACGCTTCGTCGGACTCGGCGACCGCGCCTTTCGCCGCCTCCCCAAATCTCCCGGGCCGCTTCCTTTCTTGATTTCTTTCTTGATTAATAATAATTCTTTCTTGCGCGTCGAACGTTCCGGACGGCCCGCGCTCGATCGCGAATCGATTCGGCGTTTCGGCGCGATTCCGGGCCGCTTCGACGGCGCTCGACGACGCGACGCAAGTCGCAAACTCCGGCGTTTGAACGTTTTCCGACTCGACGCGATAAAGCGGCGCCAAACGCGCTCGATCGCGAATCGATTCGCCCGATTCCGCGCTCGATTGCGCGACGGTTTCCGTTTCCGCAACGGCGGCGAAATCGGAAGTCGCGCGAAGTTGGGCGAGCGCGTCGCGACCAACGGAAGCGGAAGCCGAGTTCGCGCGGTAGCGCGGATCGGGCGCGGCGCCGTCGCCGACGAACGACTCGACGCCTTTTCCGAACGCCGCGTCGAAAAGGGGCGTCGCCGGTTCCGGTTTCGGCGCGGTCGCGACCTTCGACGGCGCCGGTTGGAAAACGAGCAGGTCGAAGCGTCCCCGTTCGCGACGCGGAACGACCGCCAACACGTCGAGCTTCTCCAGCTCCTTGACGCGCTTCCGGATTTGCGACTCGCTCAACTCGACGCCAAACCGCGCCGCCGTCGTCCGGAGCGACGCAAAGTCGACGTCGGCGAACGTCCCCGGTTCTTCGTTGAGCGCAAGCCAAAGCGCCGCGAACAACGCTTCTTTCGTTCCCGACGCTAAAATCAACGAATACAACGCTTTCATTCTCGTTTTCCTCTTCCTTTAACTCCGCCGCGCCCGCGAAAACTCGCAACGCAGAACCTCGCGAGCCACGTCTTCTTCGACGTCGAAGCGCTTCAATTTGTAATCTCCGTCTTGGTAAACGCCGACGAACCGGCCTTTAAACGGCCCGCGAACGCCGTCGACTTCGAGTTCCGCGTCGATTTCGACGAACGCCCGCTCCGGCGCCGTCGACTTGACATAATCCAACGCGCTCAAAACATCGGTAAAGCGTTTAAATTCAACGTCTTTTTCGTTTGGCGTCATCGTCGCGCCTCCGGCGAACGCTCGAAGCGTCCGAACTCCCAGTCGTCGCGCTCGAAGTCGCGCCTTGTCAAGCGGTAATAGCGGACGTACTCCGAGCGACGGCCCGTCGCGGCGTTGACGTATTCCGAAACGCGCTCGATTCCGGCGCTCGCGCCCTTGCCGAGTCGATAATAATCGCGGTCGACGTCGTTTGAATAAAGACCGGCGCGTTTCCAAGCGGTTTTCCCGGCGCGCAAACCGGGGATAATTTCTTCAAGTTTCATCGGGGTTCTTCCTTCTTGGGAGGTTGGGCGTTTCCGTTGCGACTGTCGGAAGCGGAAACCGCCTTCGGCGGGCGGCGCGGAATCGGCTTAAACGTTTTCGGAAAGCGCCCGCCCCAAACGTCGGCGACCATCGCGTCGACGGCGAAACGACGCTTGGCGTAATAAAGCGTCGGCCAAGAGCGCGGCGTCTCTCCGAAATTTCGACGCGTCCAAACGACGCCGCTTCGCGGTTCCCAAAGGAGCCAAAGAAGCGGGCCGTCGACGCGGTCGTCTTTCCGAAAAGTCGCTAGCGGAATCATTTAAACGGCGGCTCCGTTTCCTCGTTCGAAGTCGAGTCGTCAACCGCGTCGAAGCCTTCGACGCGGCGTAAAACGACGTCCGTTTCGTCGCGGCGGTCGCATTCGCAACAGGCGAACGCGTTGCAGGGGAACGGCGGGTCTTCGTAAACGCCGCCGTCGAGCGCGCAACCGGCGCAACTGTCCCCCGCCTCGACGACGAAGAGCGACGCGGCGTTCCCTTCGACGCGAACAAGCCGCCCGATCGGCAAATCGATTTCGGCGCAACCGGCGACGCCGTCCAAGAGCGTTAGCGTCGTTATTTCAGCCTTGTCGTTTCGGTTCATCGTCGGCGCGCCTCCAAGTCCGCGGAGTCTTCGGCCAACCAAAGTCGGCCGTCGGCGTCGACGTAAATCGCGCGGACGTTTCGCGTTTCGCCGTTATTGTCGAGGAAATACGCGTCGCCGTATTCGACGAGCGCTTTCAGTTCTTCGTAAGTCGGTCGGTTCATTTTCGCTTCTCCTTTTTCTCGTTATGTTCGTCTCCGCCGCGTTTGGCGGGCCGAAGAAGCCGCGACGACCGTTAAGCCGTCTCGACTTGGCGGGGGGGCGCTAAAAAGCCCAAGAGGCCCCGGCGAACGTCGCGGCGGAGACGAACCCGACGACGCGCCAAACCCAGTTTTCGCGTCGCGCCTCTCTCGCGATCCGCTCGAAGTCGTCGCGTTGGCGACGCGTTTCGATCAGTTCCTCGTCGCGACGCGCGATCGCTCGCCGCCGTTCGTCGCTCGTTCGGAGCGCCAAGTCGCGGTCTTGCCGGAGCGCGTCGGCGAGGTTGACGAGCCCGGCGGTCTTTTTGTTCGCCGCGTTCAGCTCGGTTTCAAGCTCCGCGACGCGTTTGCGTTCGGCGGTTAGTTCGAGCGCGAGCGCGTCCCGACGCTCCGCCGCGCGGCGACCGACCGCTTTCGCCGCTTCGAGTTCGTCCGCCGCTTCGCGCAAACGGTCGGCGGTTTCGTCCCGGAGTTCGTCGGCGTCGAAAAAGCCGGAGCTTTCGAGTTCGACGCGAAACGTCGCCTCTTCTTGTTTTGTCGATTCATTCATTGTCGTCGTCTCCTTGCCAAAGTCGCAAAACGCGATAAGTTCGACCGTCTTCGTCGGTCGCGACGCCCGCCGCGACGCGGTCGTAATCGCCGAGCAAAATGTTCTTATGATTCTCTGTCGCGAGCCAACAGCGAACGGCGGCGTCCGGCGTTTCCGTCCAAGCGGCGCATAATTCGGCGCCGAAGACGCGCGGGCGTCGAGGGTGAAACAGGCGCCCGTAAAGCGCGTTCCGTCGGGCCGTTTCGCGAGCGTCGAGCGCTTCCGCGTCGTCGTATTGCAAAGGCGGCTTCTTGTCGGCGACGCGAGCGGCGTTCGCTTGCCGGATAAGTTCCGCTTCCGCTTCGGCGACCCGTCCGGCGTCGACTTCGGCGACAAGTCGCGCCTCGACCTCGGCGAGACGAACGGCGAGTAAACGGTCGCGCCAAGCGACGCGAAACGCGAACGCGACCGCCGCGACGGTAAGAAGAACGACGCCGAACTTCAAGATTCGTTTTCGCGGTTCAACAGACATAACCGGCGCTCCCCGCGACGTCGTCGCCGTTCGTCGGTTCCGGTTCGGTCGGTCGCGTCGCGCCGGTCGGCGGCGTTCCTAAAATCGCGTCGAGTTCCTCGGCGAGCGCGGTTTCGATCGCTTCCGCCGACTCCGCCGCGAAGGCGCGAACCGCTCCGTCCGCCGTCGCGACGCGAGTCGAGCCGTCGGCGAAAAAGGAAACGCGGGTCGTTCCCGGCGGCAAGAGGACGTCGGCGGCGCCCGGTTCCGCGACCGAAAGAGCCGGAGCGACGTATTCGTCGAACGTCGCGCGAATCGCTTCGTCCGTCGCGGTTTCCTCCGGGTTCCGGACGAACGCGTCGGGGCGGAGAAGAACCCAAGTCGCGGCGACGACGTTCGCGTAAGGCGCGAAAATTTCCTCCGCGAACTTCGTCGACTTCCAAAACGCGAGCCGTTGAATCGTCTTCCGTTCGCGGTCGAAATAGCAAAGGCTAAGCGCGTCGTTTTGATACA
>JAZNJF010000458.1:0-8853 GCA_045577885.1 Thermoguttaceae bacterium
GGGCCCGCGCCCGACGAACGCAAAGACGTAAACGCAACCGTTTCCCGGTTTAGAGTGAACGCTCGTTCGCGCTCGCTCGACGTCCGCCCTCGCTTGAGTAAACTCCGGCGCCCAAGCGGCGACCTGTTCGTATCGCCGCGCCGCTTCGTTTTGGTCGGCGTAAGTCTCTTCGAGCAAAAGACCTTCGAGGTAAGCGCCAAGCGGGACGCGCGGGTACGCCGTTTTCGGATTAATCGTTTTTTCCGGATTTTCCGGGTCGGGAATCGCGCCGCCTCGAACGATTTCGTCCTGTTTGGCGACGATCTGTTTCGCGAACGCTCGAGCGTCGCCGCCGTCGACGGAAACGTCGTCCGCTCCGCCGCCGCTCAACAGCTCCGCGAGCGTTAAGTAGGCGCGAATCAAGACTTTCTCGTAATCTTCGCCCTCATACGACGCGGCGTTCTCGTCGGCCCAATACGTCAAGAGATTTTCGCCGGTTCGCTTCGCCGCTTGGAGTTCGAGTTCGTCGAAACGGTCGCGAACGGCGAGCAACTTCGTTTTCGCGTCGACGACGTCTCCTTCGCAAAGCGCGACCGAAGCGGCGTTTAACGTCAAAACGTCTTGCTCTTTTTTCGGCGCGTTTTTCGCCCGACGCTCGATCTCCGCCTTCGCCGGTTCGAGCGAGCCGACGTCGTAAAGATCGCGGCGAACCGTTTGCAAATGCTCGGCGTACCGCGACGCGCAACCGGGCCCGACGAGCGCCGCCAAGAGCGCCGCCGCGCCGAACGCCGCCGCCTTTCGTCCAATTTTTCTTCGTTTCGCCGCGCCCGTCAAGATTTTATTCCGTTTTCGTCGTCGTTCCGTTCGCTTTACTCTCCCGCGAACTTTTACCGGCAAAAAATAACGATTTTACCGATTCCCGTCAACGCCGAAAAAAAATCGCGCGGCTCGACGAGTTTCCCCGTCGAGCCGCGCGACCGTCAAATCTTTCGCGTTCCCGCTATCTTAACGCCGAACGCTTCGCCGTCGATTCAAGATTCCGCGACTTGTTGCAAAATTCCGGCCAAAAGGTCGACCGTCGTCTTGATTTGTTCGCGGGTGTGTTCCGACGTCAGGAAGAAGCGGATGCGCGCGTGCCGCTCTTCGACCGCCGGGTGCAGAATCGGGTGCGCGTTCACGCCGTTCAGGAAGAGCAGGTGCGACGCTTTCAGGCAGTGAATCGAGTTCCCGACGATGACCGGAACGACCCCGGTGTCTTCGGCCAACCCGACGTCCATCCCGTATTCGCGCGCCAACTTCTTGAAGTAAGCGCTGTTTTCGCGCAACTTAGCGGCTCGACCCGGCTCGCGTTGCAGGAGACGCAGCGACGCGATCGCGGCGGCCGCGGCGGCCGGAGGCATCCCGACGCTGAACATAAACGCCGGCGCGGTGTATTTCAGGTACTCGACCAACTCCTTGCGACCGGAAATGTACCCGCCGCAACTTCCGAACGTCTTGCTCAACGTGCACATCCAAAGGTCGACGTCGCGACGGTTCACGCCGAAATGTTCGCCGACGCCGCGCCCGGTTTCGCCGAGAACGCCGATCGAGTGGGCTTCGTCGACCATCAGGAGCGTCTTATATTTGTTGCGAACGCGGATGAATTCCGGCAAGTCCGGGTAGTCGCCGTCCATGCTGTAGACGCCTTCGAGCGCGATCAGGACGCGGCGATATTTCCCGCGGTGTTGGCTCAAAATCTTGTCGACGGCGTCCCAATCCCCGTGCGGGAACGGTCGGCGGCGCGCGCCGGAGAGGATGCAGCCTTGAACGATCGAGTTGTGCGCGAGCGAGTCGTGCAAAATCAGGTCTTCGGCGCCCATCAGGTGGCCGATGACGCTTTCGTTCGTTTGGTGCCCGCCGACGAAAACGATGGTGTCCTCCGTGCCGAGGAACTTCGTGATTTCGCCCTCCAACTCTTGGTGCAACGGGATTTCGCCCGCGACGATGCGGCTCGCTCCGGCGGTCGTTCCGTACGTCGCGACCGCTTCCTGCGCCGCCGCGACGACGCTCGGGTGCCCGGACGAGCCGATATAGTTGTACGACGAGAAATTAATGTACTCTTTACCTTTAATCGTCGTCGTCGCGCCGGCGGCGTCTTCGTGCGGTTCGAAGAAGTGGCTCAAGCCCAAGCGGTTGGCTAGCTCGACTTTTTCGTGCATCGCGAGATATTCGGGGAATTTCGCGAAATCGTAGCACGACTCGTCGATTTCGTACGTTTTTTTCGTTTCCTCGACTTCGAAAACGCGTCCGCCGCCGAGGTGTTTGCGCACCGCGTCGACGACTTCGCGAGCGGTGAAGAGCGTCGGCAAGACGTGTTCCGGGAACTGTCCGCCGAAACGGTCTTCGAGCGCGGCCAAAATTTCCATTCGCTCGAGCGAGTCGAGCCCCAGCTCGGTGATGTCGGAGTCGATCGAAAGGTTGCGAGCGCGTTCTTTAGCGACGCGGTAAACTTCGTCGAGAACGATTTTCACCGTTTCGTCGTACGAGACCGGCCCGCAGGCGCAAGGCGCGTTTTCGGTTTTCTCGCCGCTTTGCTCGGTCGATTTTTCGTCCGTTTTCGCGCCCGATTTTCCGGCGACGGAAAGGACGTTCGACATATCGCGGCGGGTCGCTTCCCAACCGGCGGCGGCGTCGCTCGACGCGTCGTCGCTTTCGTCGGCGCGGAATTTCCCTTGTTCGTCGACGTAAAGCGGGTTTTCCTCGGCGCGGAAGGAGCCGAACCCGGTTTTCGCGCCCGCCGCCGGAGCGGTCGTCGCGAGCGTCGCTTCTTCCAGCGACCAAGACGCGATCGGTTCGAGCTCGCCGGCCAAGAAGGACGCTCGACACGCGTGTCGCTGCACCTTGCCGCTCGACGTTTTCGGCAAACTTCCGGAGCGAATTAGGACGATCGCGTCGATCGGAATCTCGTGCTCGAGCGCGATCGCCTTGCGGATTTCGCTGAAAATTTGCGGCGCGTCTTCTTTTTTGAAACGACGCTCGACTTCTTGCACGAGAACTAGTTTTTCTTTCCGGAATTCGCCGATCATGAAGGCGCCGCCGTTGTTGAGGCGCAGGAGCGGCGAAACGTGTTGCGCCGTCAACTCGACGTCTTGCGGGTAAACGTTGACGCCGCGAATGATGATCAGGTCTTTGATGCGCCCGGTAACGAAAAGTTCGCCGTCGACCATAAAGCCGAGGTCGCCGGTGCGGAGGAACGGGCCTTCGTTCGTGTCGGCGATATGCGCGCGGAACGCTCGTTCGGTTTCGGCTTCGTTGCGCCAATATCCCTTGGCGACGCTTCCGCTTTTCGTCCAAATTTCGCCGATTTGACCGGCCGGGCATTCGAGGCGCGTTTCCGGATCGACGACGACTACGCGTTGGTCGACGACCATCCGCCCGCTCGAAACGAGCGTTTTAACGCGGGCGCTCCCGGCGATCGCGTCGACCGCTTTTCCGGCGGCCAAGGCGTCGGCGTCGACGTCGCGAGTAACGGGCGCTTGATCGCGCGCGCCGCCGGTAACGAGAAGCGTTCCTTCGGCCAACCCGAAGCAAGGATAAAACGACTCGTACTTGAAGCCGCACGGTTCGAATTTCTTCGCGAACTGTTCGAGCGTTTCCGCTTGCACCGGCTCGGCGCCGTTGAACGCGACGCGCCAAGAGCTCAAGTCGAGCGTTTCCAACTGTTCTTCTTTAATCGACTTAACGCAAAGGTCGTACGCGAAGTTCGGGCCGCCGCTCGTCGTGCCGCGATATTTCGAGATCGCCGCGAGCCAACGATAAGGCTTTTGCAGGAACGAAAGGGGCGACATCATCACGTTCGGGCAACCGCAGTACACCGGTTGCACGACGCCGCCGATGAGGCCCATATCGTGATAGCTCGGAAGCCAAAAAACGCCCTTGCTCGACCGCGTGTGTTCGAAGCCGGTTTGAATCAGCATCGAGTTGTGCAACATATTGGCGTGCGACAGCATGACGCCCTTCGGCGTTCCGGTCGACCCGGACGTGTATTGGAAGAACGCGAATTCGTCCGGACCGATTTGCGGGTCGACCCATTCGTCTTCGAGCCCGGCCGTCATTTCGTCGGTCGCGATCCAAGGCAGCTGCTTCAGATTCGGCGTTTCGTCGACGATCGTCGCGACGCGCTTGAGAACGTCGCCGGTCGTCATCGCGAGGCTCGCTTCGGCGCTGTCCGAAATCGCTTGAATGCGCAACATCGAACGGTTCCGACGCGGCGGATAGACCGGCACGGCGGTCGCGCCGGCGTAAAGGCATCCGTAAAACGCGACGATAAAATCGAGCCCCGGCGGGTAAAGGAGCAACGCGCGCTTGCCGCGCATGTTGTTGCGCCGCAACCAAGACGCCAACGCGCGGCAACGGCGGTCAAGCTCGGCGTAAGTCAGACGGATTTCCGAACCGACGCCGTCCGTCAGGTAGACGAACGCTAAGTCGTCCGGTTGAATCGACGCGCGATAGCGCACCAAATCGACCAAGTTGGACGGCCCAAAAAACGACTGCGATTTATTGTCAAGCACGGAAAATCTCCAACGCCAAATACATTCAAGTCCAATAATCGTTTAACGCTTCGACAATCGCGCGACGATGCGATTTTATCGCTTTTCACAAGCCCGAGGCGCGACGCTTTCTTTTAATCGACCGTTTGCGCCCGCCGACGCCGTAAAAATGCCAAAATCTTCTAAAAATCCGATAAAAACGCGCGTCAAAGTAAGAAATATCGGAAACGTCGGCCTTTTTTTACAAAACGAACGCGGAACGGTCGACGCTAAAGTTCGTCGCTCCGTCCCGCGTTTTCGGGCGTCGCCGTTAAAAAACGTTATTTGTCGCCGCCGCGCGACGCTTGAACGCGATTGACGGCGCTCACCAGCGCGCGCAACGTCGCTTCAAAGACGTCGGTCGAAGTCGCTTGTCCGCGGACGGTCGACTTCGAAGCGTCGTCGTTCAGGAAGACGACGACCTCGCCCTGCGCGTCGGACCCGCCGGAAACCGCTTCGATTTTGAAATCGCTCAACGCGAGCGGGAGCCCGACGATCTGTTGGACGGCGGCGAACATCGCGGCGACCGGGCCGTTTTCTTGCGTTCCGGTCGCTTTCTTCTCGACGCCGCCTCGCGACAAGACGACCTCGAACGTCGACTCGCTCCCGGAGGCGCAACCGAGCGAATACGAAACGACCTCCCAATCGCCCGCGGCGTCGCTCGACGCGTTCGGCGAGAGTTGGCGGTCGACGATCGCGATAATGTCGGCGTCGTACACGTCTTTTTTCAGGTCGGCCAAACGCTTGAACTCTTCGAACGCGGCGACGAGTTGCTCGGAATCCAGTTCGTATCCGAGCGATTTAATCCGAGCGGCCAACGCGGCGCGCCCGCTGTGTTTCCCGAGAACCAAGTCGTTTTTCGCGAACCCGACGCTTTCGGCGCTCATAATCTCGTAAGTCGAACGCTCCTTCAAGACGCCGTCTTGGTGAACGCCGGACTCGTGCGCGAACGCGTTTTGCCCGACGATCGCCTTGTTGCGCGGCACCTTCAACCCCGTAACCTTCGAGACGACGCGGCTCGTCGGCGCCAAACGTTGCGAAACGACTCGCGTGTCGGCTTTGAACACGTCGCGACGCGTCCGCAACGCCATCACGACCTCTTCGAGCGCGCAGTTCCCGGCGCGCTCGCCGAGCCCGTTGATCGCGCATTCGATCTGTCCGGCGCCCGCCGAGACCGCCGCCAGCGAGTTCGCGACCGCCATCCCGAGGTCGTTGTGGCAGTGGATGCTGATCGTCGCCTTGTCGATATTCGGAACGCGATTCATCAGCGTTCGAATCCGTTCGGTCATTTCCGGCGGGGTCGTGTAGCCGACGGTGTCCGGAATGTTGACCGTCGTCGCGCCGGCGGCGATCGTCGCTTCGACGACGCGGCAAAGGAAGTCGATCTCGGTGCGGCAGGCGTCTTCCGGGGAAAACTCGACGTTCGAGCAATACCCCTTCGCCCGCTTGACGCCCTCGACGGCGCGCGCGACGATTTCGTCTTCCGTCATGCGGAGTTTGAACTCGCGGTGAATGGCGCTCGTCGCCAAGAAGACGTGAATCCGCGGGTCTTCCGCTTCGCGCAACGCCTCCCAAGCGCGGTCGATATCGGCCGGAACGCAACGAGCGAGGCCGCAAACGGAGGAACCTTTAACGATTTTAGCGATTTCGCGCACCGCTTCAAAGTCGCCGGGCGACGCGATCGGGAACCCGGCTTCGATCACGTCGACGCCGAGTTCGACGAGAGCCTTCGCGACTTCGAGTTTTTCCTGCAAATTCATGCTCGCGCCCGGAGATTGTTCGCCGTCGCGCAAAGTGGTGTCGAAAATAATAATGTTGCGGCAAGATTCGGACGCGTTCGTCATATCGGAAGCCATTGTGAAACCCTTATTTGCTTTCTTTTCGCGCTAAAAACGTCGGCGACGGAACGCCGCGACGCTCAAAATTTCGTTCGACGAAGACTTAACGCGACCGGCGCAATTTTTCGCAACGCAAGCCGCCTCGTCAAACAAAAACCCAATTTACGAAACTTTATCGTTTCGCAAACGAAACCTAACGCCGCCCTCTAGGCGGCGCCGTAAGGTTCAGCCAAGCGCGCGAACCAAAGAGGAAGTCGCGAGGCCGTTTTTTGTCGCGCAAAGTTCGAGTAGGCAAAAAACCGCTCCCTGCGCCGAACGTCGTCGGCGTTCAAATCGATTCGGCGAACGTTCTCGCGACGCGCCCGAAATTCGCGCGCCTTCCTATCGAGAACCGCTCTTAAAATTTTCACTATTATACCGTTTTTTTACGTCGCGGCAAGGGGGCCGACGCTCCGCCGCGCCCTTTCCGACGGGTTCGCCGAACGTCCAAAGCGTTCGTTTTTCCTATTTTAACGCGCCGAACGTCCGCCGCTTTTCACCGTTCCGAAAGTCGACGAAACGGAACAAAAAAACCGCGAACGCGTCGCGGTTTGAAAATCGAGCGCGCTCCGACTAACGGTCTTGGAGGAGCGGTTCGAGGTATTCGAGCGTCGAGTTCATCGAGTCGAGACGCGGATAATCCGATTCCGGAATTTGCAGTTTGAACTTGCGACGCAGTTCGAGAACGACGTCGAGCATGTCCATGCTGTCCATCCCGAGTTGGTCGCGGAACGAAACTTCGTCTTTGAGCGAGTCGAAATCTTCGTCCGGCGCGATGTCCGAAAGAATGCCGATGATCGTTTCTCTAATTTCAGCCGTCGTCATAATGAGGACTCCTTCGTATCCGACCGCGCTCGCAAGCGGAGTCGTTTTTTATCGTAATCGTCGCGGGCGCCGACGCGAGTTCGCAAACTCGACGCCGCCGTCCTTTTCCATTTTGCTTATTTTCTTCAAGTTTCGCCGAAACGCCGCTTTTAGGCGCTCCATTTACCCTAATTTAACGTCGTTCGACATGTTGCCCAACGACGTTTCTCGGTTCGAAACGGTTCCCAAGGTCAATTTAAGTCTTCGCCAGTTCCCCGCGCCGCCCCGGTCGACCGGTCGTTCCAAGGGCGGATTGAGCGTCGTCGCCGTTATTCGTCGTATTTCCCGACGATAACGACCGCGTTGATCCCGACCATCCCGAACGAGTTGTTCAAGATGTAACGAACGGCGCCGATTTCTTTCGGCTCGTTGAGAACGAGGTTCGCGATTTCGCATTCCGGGTCGAGATTGTCGACGTTGATCGTCGGGTGAACGACGCCGTCGTCGAACGAAGGGAGGTTCCCGGCCAACTCGAGGACGCCCGCCGCGCCCATCGCGTGTCCGATGAAACTCTTCGTATTATTAATATACGTCTTTTTCGACGCGCCGAAGACGTTGCGCAACGCTTCGACTTCGATAATGTCGCCGGCGTGCGTCGCGGTCGCGTGCGTGTTGACGATATCGATTTCCTCCGGCGCCAGCCCGGCGCGCGCCAACGCCTTCGAAACGCATTGCGCTTGACGCTCGGCGTTCGGGAGGACGAAGTCGGTCGAGTCGCTGTTCATCGCGTATCCGACGATTTCGCCGTAAATTTTCGCGCCCCGTTTTTTCGCGTCCGAGAGGCGTTCGAGGACGTAAACGCAACCGCCCTCCGCGACGACGATGCCGTTGCGGTCGACGTCGAACGGGCGCGACGCTTTCGTCGGATCGTCGTGTTTCGCGAGCGCGTTTTGAGCGTTAAACGCGGCGAAAATCCCAAACGTGTGGATACTTTCCGAAACGCCCCCCGCCAGCGCGACGTCGACTTCGCCGAGTCGAAGCTGTTGGACGCCCTGAATAATCCCGGCGTTCCCCGCGGCGCAGGCGGCCCCGAGCGTGTAATGCGGCCCGGTGATTCCAAAGCGCAACGTAACCTCGCCCGCCGGGTTGTTCGCGACGGTGCGCGGGTTGTGATGGTGCGACCAATACGCGCAGTCGTAATCGTATTGCTTAATTTGATAAATTTCGTTTTCCGTCTCGACGTTGCCGTGTTCGGTAACGCCGATGTAAACGCCGACCGCGTCTTTGCGGACGTTTTCCCAATCGAGCCCGGAATCGGCGATCGCTTCACCGACGCAGTAAATCGAGAGGCTGCCGGCGCGGGTCCCTCGACGCAACTCGCGGCGCGACTGCCATTTAAGAACGTCGCAATTGCAGACGCCGGCGACCGTCGGGCCGAAATAGCGGATTTCGTAAGGGACGACGCCGCTGACGCCGTTCAAAATCGCGCGGCGGTACTCGGTCAAATTCGAACCGTTCGGCGCCGCCAACCCGACGCCGGTGATCACGATGCGTTCCTCTTCGCGCATTGTCAACTTTCCCTAAGTCGGAGGCCAAGCGGTCTTAGGAAGACAAATTATTGTGCC
>JAZNJF010000459.1:0-6148 GCA_045577885.1 Thermoguttaceae bacterium
CTTTTCCAAGAGCCGACGTCGGAACTCCTCGCGGCGCCGTCGCTCGACGATTTCGACGCGCCGCTCCCCGAACAATCCGCGCAAATCCCCCAAACCGCCCCGACGCTTGAAAACTTCGACCCGCTTTTACCGACGGAAAACGTCGCGCCCGCGCCGTCCGCCGATCTTCCGTTCGTCGACGTTCCGGCGCCGGTCGGGCCGAAACCGGAAGTCGTCGGCGCGCCGCGAGCCGCCTTCTAACGCGCTCCTCTTCTCGCCGTCGTCGGCCCTCGTCGCCGTCGACGGTTTTTTCGTTCGGCGCGCCCCAATTTTCGCGCTAAAAAAAATTTTTTCTCGTTCGTCCCTTCTTGGCGGTTGAAAATCGGCGCAAACGGTATTATAATAGAAAAGGCTGGGTTCGTCGAAACGCCAAAACGTCTCGGCGTCCCGACGCGACGGCAAGCGGAAACGCCGCGTTTACCCGCGCTCCCCATTTTCCCTATTTTAAGAAAACAGACGCACGATGCAACCTATTCCCGAAATCTCTCCCGCGATTCGCGCTCGTCTCCAGCAATGCTTCGAGGTCGGCAACCAAAAAATGCAGCTCGGCCAGCACGATTACGCGACCGAAATGTTCGTCCAATGCGTCCAAGGCGATCCGGCGAACCTCATCTATATGAATTCGTTCATCGCGAACCTTCGCCTTCAACACGGCGGCCAAAAAAAGAAGTCGCGTTTCGGCTTCCTCAAAGGCGCGAAACCGAGCCTCCCCGGCGGCAAAGAAAAAGATTTGGCGACGACGATCAAAAACGGTTGCGAAAAGCTCAAGTCGAACCCTTGGGACGCGCAAACGTTCGTCTCGATGGGGCTCGCCTGCCTCGACGCCGACCTCGAAGAAGCCGGGTTGGCCTACCTGAATCACGCCGTCCAAAGCGAACCGGACAACCTCGAAATCCTCCGCTTGGCCGCGGTCGAACTCACCGACCGCAAAGTTTACGAACAAGCGAAAGTTTGCTGGGAGCGCGTCCTTAAGCTCAATCCGGCCGATATCGACGCCGGCAAACGTCTTAACGACATTATGCTCGAACAGACGATCAACAAACAAAGAGGAACGACGCAACGCGAAGCGGAAAAAGCGGCCGAAGAAGAAAAACAGCCGAAAATGAGCTTCGAAGACGAATGCGAAAAACGCCTCCGCAAAAACCCGGAAGACCGCGACGCGTTCCTCGATCTCGTCGAGCACTTCTTCCAAAAGGGCAACCTTCGCAAAACCGAAGACGCCTGCAAACGCGCCTTGAAAGTTTTCCCGGACGACGCCGTTTTCCTTCCGAAACTCATCGAAACGCAAAAAGCGCGCGCCCTCGACGAGATGAATCGAGTCAAAGCGCAGTTCGAAAAGGCCCCGTCCGACGCGTTGAAGGCAAAATTCGCCGAACAAAAGAAAATTTTTGAAGAAAAATCGCTCGAATTAATTCAATATAAATTGGCGAAAACGCCGAACTCCGCGCCGCTCCGTTGGGAACTTGGGCAATTTAGAATGCGCCAAGGTCAGTTCAAGGAAGCGATCGCCGAACTGCAAGCCGCCAAGGCCGACGCGACGCTCGCCGGGCAATGTCTGTTTGCGTTAGCCCAATGTTTTCAACAGATTAAGCAATACCGTTTGGCCGCGACGCACTACGATCAAGCGATCGAAAAACTCGATCCGAACGGCGAAGATTACAAAAAAGCGCTCTATTACGCCGCCCGTCTCGCGTTCGGTTTGAACGATTACGAGAAGGCCGACGATTTTGCCAATAAGTTGGCCGCCGTAGATTTTTCTTATAAAGACGTGGCGGGGCTACTAGACAAGATCGCCGAAAAGAGGCATAATAGTAATTGAGCGTAGTTTTGCGTCGCGTTTCCCGTTCACTCGGTCTGCTCTCGCCGAGGGAATCGCGACGACGCCGACCGCTTTTCGACGGGAAAAACGACTATTAAGTTAAAATAGCGTTTCTCGCCCGAAAGGCCCTTTGGTCAAAACGCCGTAAGACCTCCCCGCCCAGAGGGAATGTTTCGGAAAAACTTATGTTAAAACTTACCCATCGTTTTTGACGATAAGCGTTCCTCCTTGCGACGTGTTGAGAAACAAACGATAATTTTAACAAGTTTTAAAAAAAATTTAGAGAACCATGCCGAATATTCAAAGCGCCAAGAAAAGACTGCGACAAAACGTTGTTATCCGCGAACGCAACCGCGCCGCTCGCTCGGTCGTCCGCAACCGCATTAAGAACCTCCTCAAAACGCTCCGCGCCGGCGACGTCGCGGCCGCCGAGGAACAATTCAAAGGCGTTTGCAGCGCTCTCGACCGCGCCGCCGCTCGCAACCTTTGGCACAAGAATAACACGTCGCGCAAAAAGTCGCGTCTTTCCAAGCTGATCCTCAAAGTGAAGCAAGCGCAATAAGTCGTCGCGTTCGCGTTGGCAAGGCGTTTGAGTCCGATTTTAACGGTTTTTCCTTAAAAGGGCTCGAACGTCGAAACGCGGTTTCTCGACGCGCGTCGGTTCCGAAATATTGAGTTTTGCCGTTCGTTCGGTTCGGCGCGCTCAAAATTTCGGCGACCGATTTTCGTTCGTCTTAATAGACGCAGCGTTATGTTCGACGTAATATCTCGCGTTTTTGACGCAATCGTTAAAAACGCGTTATTTTTACGTCGAACGTTGTTTTTAAACGCGCCGCCGACCGACTAAGGCGTTTCGAGCGGTTCGCGTCTCCTTTTCCTTGCGACGTTTCTTTCGTTTTTCCTTTCACCGCGCGATTTTCGCCGCGCCGCACCCTAGAAGCCGTTTTTATGCAAGTTCGACTTTCGCAACTCGCCGAATTAACGCAAGGCGTCCTAACCGGCGACCCCAACCTGCCGATCGACAAAGCCGCGCCGTTGCATACCGCCGACGCGACGGCGATCACCTTCGCCGAACGTCCGGAACGCCTCGATTGGAACGCCGCGACCCAAGCGCGCGCCGCCGTCGTTCCGCTCGGAGCCGAACAGCCGACGCCCGACGTCGCGACGATTCAGGTCGCCGATGTGAAAGAAGCGTTCGAAAAAATCGTCGTCTTCTTCCGTCCGCCGCGTCCGCGTTGGCTTCGGGGCGTTTCGGAGCGCGCCGTCGTCTCTCCGACCGCTAAAATCGGCCAAAACGTCGCGATCGGTCCGAACGCCGCGATCGGCGACGACGTCGAAATCGGCGATAACGCGACCATTCACCCCGGCGTCGTCCTGCAACCGGGCGTTAAAGTCGGCGAAAACACCGTTCTTTTCCCGAACGTCGTCGTTTACGAAGACTGCGTAATCGGTAAAAATTGCCTGCTTCACGCCAACTGCGTCGTCGGGGCGTACGGTTTCGGGTACGATTCGTCGACCGGCGTTCACGTCTTGGCGGCGCAATTCGGAAACGTCGTTCTCGAGGATAACGTCGAACTCGGCGCCTGCGCGACGGTCGACCGCGGCGCTTACGACTCCACGGTTATCGGCGAAGGCTCCAAAATCGACAACCACGTCATGATCGCGCACAACTGCAAAATCGGCAAACGCAACATGATTTGCGCGAGCGTCGGCGTCGCCGGAAGCGTTACGACCGGCGATTACGTCGTGATGGCGGGTCGCGTCGGTCTTCGCGACCATATCCGCGTCGGCGACGGCGCGGCGCTCGGCGCGATGGCCGGCGTCATGAGCGACGTTCCCGCCGGAGCGCGCGTCGTCGGCATCCCGGCGACGCCCGAAAAAGAGCAAATGCGCAAACAAGTCGCGTTCGCGAAGTTGCCGGACGCGCTCAAACAACTAAAAGCGCTTCAAAAAGAAGTCGAAACGCTGAAAACGCGCCTCGCCGAACTTAACGTCGATTAACGCGGTCCTTTTCGGCCGCGAGCGAGCGTTCGACGTTTCGCGCTCGCCGCAAATTTTACCTATTTTACGTAAAGGGCGTTCGTCGTGTCGTCCGAATTTTTTTTCCCGCCCGAAACGCGCCGCGTCGGCGTTATCGCCGGTTGGGGCCGGTACCCGGTTCTGCTGGCGGAAGCGATCAAACGAAGCGGGCGCGAAGTCGTCTGTTTAGGCGTTCGCGACCACGCCGACCCGATTTTGCAAGAGATTTGCGACGATTTCGCTTGGGGCGGGTTGGGTAAGTTCGGTTGGGCGACGCGCTATTTTCGCCGTCGCGGCGTCGAATACGCGACGATGGCCGGCAAAATCCACAAAATCCGTTTATTCGATCCCGGTTTCCTTTGGAAACAGGCGCCCGACTTGTACACCGTCCGCTTTTTCGCGGATCATTTTCTGCGTCGCCGCCGCGACTGCAAGGACGACGCGCTCCTCTTGACCGCCGTCCGCGCTTTCGAACATCGCGGCGTCGCGCTCCTTCCCGGAACCGTTTTCGCGCCGGAGTTACTCGTGCAACGCCAACTTTTAACGAAACGCGCCCCGACGGCGGCGCAGTGGAAAGACGTCTTTTTCGGTTGGACGCTCGCTCGCGAAATGGGGCGGCTCGACGTCGGGCAAAGCGTTTCGGTCAAAAATCAGGCGGTTTTGGCCGTCGAGGCGATCGAAGGCACCGACGAGGCGATTCGCCGCGCGGGCGCGCTTTGTCGGAGTAAAAATTTCGTCGTCGTCAAGGTTTCGAAACCGAATCAAGACATGCGGTTCGACGTGCCGACCTTCGGACTCGGAACGCTCGAAACGATGGTCGAGTCGGGCGCGACCGTTCTCGCCGTCGAAGCGAAAAAGACGCTCTTCATCGACGCGGAGGAAGTCGTCGCGTTCGCCGATCGACACAAGATCGCGATCGTCGCGCTCGAAGAAGAGGACGTCGCGGCGGGCGAACCGCCTTTTCCGGTCGGCGTCGAACCGGCGGCGATCGTTTGCCCGACGCTTCGCGACGACGTTCGCCGGTAACGCGCGGCTCGACGAAACGCGAAATCGCGCGCCGTTTTCCCCTTTTCCCCTCCCCCTCGTCTCCAATTCGACGCGGTCGCTCCGCGTCGCCGTCCCAAACGCTCGACGTTTTATCGCCGACGTCGACAAAAAAACGCTCGACGTCTTTTTAACGTCGAGCGTTTTCGCGTTTCTATAATCGTCGCAAGGGTTCTAGTTTTGACATTCCTCCAACGCGGCGTCCGCCATTACGTTCATTCGGTCGCCCGGTTTCCTCGCCTTTAAAGCGTTGAAAATTTTCGCGGCCTCTTCTTTCTCGCCGCTTCTCAAGGTCGCGACGCCCCAGTTCCAGTAAGCGCAATTTAACGTTTCGTCGTCGACGCCTTCGCTTTCTTCCAGTTTTTCAATAATGGAACCAAACTCTTTCGCCGCGCTTTTGTAAGCGCCGTCGTTAAAAGAAGCGACCGCGTTACCCCAATCTACCGATATGTTCAGGGTTACGTTATCGAGAGGCAGGAAGGTAAAATCTTCGCCCGCAACCGCCGTTTGCGCTCCGCCTTCCACTTCTTTATTCCCCTCGTCCACGCTCGCTTCTTTCGTTTGCGAGTTCTCGAAAGTTTCGCCGGACGTCGACTCGGCTTCCGGGATCGGTCCTAGTCCCTTCGCTCCTCCAAACGCGGGTTGATCCGGTTCGACGCCGAAGTTTAAATCTTGTGTGTTCGGTCGGAAGTCGTCGACGCTAGGCGTCGCCGGGGTATTCTCGCCTTCAACGTCGTCGCCCTCGTTCGATCCGGGTACGATCGGTTCCCACTCATAATCTCCCGGCACGTCTATCACCGGGTCCACCGGATCGTCGCCCCCGAACCAGTTCCTAGCTAATTTCAGCGCCTCCGGCCCCACCGACAAAGAAGCGACGACAAGGACCAACGCGGCCGCGGCATAACTCGCGACGCGCAAACGGGACGTATTCTCGAACTTCCTGATCTTCAGGACCGTCGGTCTCGTATCGCGGCGGTCGTCTTCGTCCGTCGCGGGTTCAATCGTCGCGGATTCAATACTCGCCAACTCCGGATTAAACGCGCGCGCGATTTTCTTCCAATTCTCGTCCTTCTCCGAAGCGGGATCATTTTTATAGGCGTCCATCCTAGCGTAAAACGGCGTGTCCTTGTAAACTCCCGCCTCATGAGCGTATTCGCACTCTCGACGGCAGTCTTCGCAAACGTCCAAATGCTCGGCTAAGCGTTCCGTTTCTTCCTCGGAGAGCAT
>JAZNJF010000460.1:0-22291 GCA_045577885.1 Thermoguttaceae bacterium
GGCGTTCGGAACCTTTGCGAAAGACCGACAAAAACGCCTCGACGCGGAGGCCGCCGCGAACGCGACGTCTCCCGAAACCGCCGCTTGACGACTCGTCGGTTAAATTGGAAAACGGTATCTCTTGTCTTTATTGACGATAAACGAAAGGAAAAGCGATGGAAACTTCGTTCGAACGCGCGGCGACGCCGTTGGAAAAGGCCGAGGATTTTATTCAAAACGAGACGCAGTTTCACTTGGGCGCGCTGACGACGGAGCAGTCGCACCCGAAGACTCGGACGCTCTCGCAAACGCTCGAAACCGACGTCGCGGCCGGGATGCGCCAACTCTTTTCGGTCGACGACGATATTCCGCCGGTTCTGAAAAAAACGATCGCGTCGCCGGAGTTCGCCGCGCTCGAAACCGCGATTTATAAGGCGTTAAGCGCCGGAGGTCGCGTTTCGTTCAGCGGGTGCGGCGCGACCGGGCGACTCTCGATTCTCCTCGACGCCGCGAACAAAAAGTTCTGCCGAACGAGCGCCGAAAAGTTGCCGAGCCGCGCCGAATTTTTCCGAACGCTCGCCGCGCAAACGAACGCCGTGATGACTGGCGGCGACTTTGCGCTGATTCGTTCCGTCGAAAGTTTTGAAGACTTTATCTCCTTTGGCCGCAAGCAGTTCGAGCAAGCGGGAATCGGCCCGAACGACGTTCTCGTCGCGATCAGCGAAGGGGGCGAAACGTCGTCGGTCATCGGAACGATTTTCGCCGCCGTCGACGCCGGGATACCCGCTTTTTTCCTCTTCAACAACCCGAGCGACCTGATGGCGTCGCGGGTCGAACGGTCGCGCCAAGTGATTGAAGACGAACGAGTTACCGTCGTCAACCTGACGACCGGCCCGATGGCGATCGCCGGGTCGACGCGAATGCAAGCGACGACGATCGAGCTTCTCGTCGCCGGATTTGCGTTCGAAACCGCCGTTACTAAACGACTTAAAGAAACGCTAACCGCCGACGAGTTCGCCGCGCTCGGGTTCGAAGAGAAGTCGCCGACCGAAAAAGCGGAGGCGTTCGACGCGCTCTTGGAAGCGATTCGTTCCGACGCAAACGTTGAGACGGCGGCCTCTTACGTCGAGTTTGAAACGGACGTTTACCGGCGCGGCGGGCGGATTACGTACTTTGCGCGCGATTACGAACTCGACATTTTCACCGACACGACGGAGCGTTCGCCGACGTTCAAAATCCCGCCGTTCCGTTCGCTCGACGAGACGGAAGCGCCCGCGCCGTGGGCGTTTGTGAAAGACCCGATGAGGTCGGCGAAGGACGCGTGGATTTGGCTTCTCGGCGGGGTCGAGCCGCGCTGTCTCGAATGGACGCCGGACGATTACCGCGCGATGGGCGGAACGTCGGCGCAAATCCTTGACCCGCCGAAGATTGGGCGCGCCGCCGTGTACCGCTTCCCGATCGGGAACGAGGCCGACCCGTCGCGAACGGAGGTTTCGCCGAACGCCGCCGTCGCGGTGTTGGCCGACGCGGAGACGCAAACTTGGGGCCACGCCGCCGACGAGTGGTTCGCCGCGTATGAGAAGGGCGCCGCGCCGTTCGAGCGAAAAATCGCGTTTTTGGTCGAAAACTCGCTTGACGCAAGCGCTTGCGGAAAAACGGGTTGCGATTGCGCTTGCGGAACGAACGACGAAACGAACGAACGCCAAACGGTCGACGGGGCCCGCGTTTTCCAATTTAAAGCGCCGATCCTCGCGACGCCGCTTGACGTCTTCGCGCACATCGCGTTAAAGTTGGCGCTGAACAACATTTCGAGCGCGACGATGGGCAAGTTCGGCCGCCTGAACGGCAACTGGATGGCGCACGTCGACGCGACGAACAAAAAGCTGATCGACCGCAGCGTTCGTCTCGTTTCCGAAATCGCTAAAGTCGATTATCGAACGGCTTGCGTCGCGATTTTTGAAGCGCTCGACGAAATGGAGAGCTGGCCGCTCGACCGCAAAAAGACGATTTCCCCGGCGGCGTACGCGGTCGAGAAATTGACGAAAAAGGACGCGTAAGCGCTTTCGCTGAAACGGTTTGCGCTTAAACGATTAAATAATAAAAACCGCCGCGATTCGGAACGTCGAACGCGGCGGTTTTTTATTTGCGCGCATTGTGGCGTCGCGTCATTTTTCCGGCGCGACCGGCGAAATTTCGTAAAAGACGACGCCGTGCCGCGCAAGCGTCGTTTGAAGCGTTAAACGTCCATCGTCGCCGACTTTAGCGGTTCGCTCGGTCGAGTAAGGGCGGTTCGCGATTTCGACGTATTTCGGGCGCAGTTTCTCGAAATAAAGTTGGCGCGTCGCGGCGTCGTAAATCCCGGAGTCGAGGCAACCGCTGTCCGGCGACCAAGCGAAAACGTCGTCGGAAATTCCGAGTTCCGCCTTGTCGCGCAGCCATTGCGGGAAGAAATTGATTCGGTCGTCGACCGTTTTTTCGACGATTTTCACCTCGCGCCCGGCCCAAAACGGCGCCGAAACGGCAAACTCGACGGCGAGCGAATCGGCGTATTCGAGATCGTCTTTGAAGTTAAACGCCGTCAAGCGAAGGGTTTGCGCCGCTTCGTCGAACGCCGCGACCGCGTCGCTCTCGACGCCTTCGCCGAGCGTTTTTTCCGCCGTCGTTTCCAACCGCTTTGAATCTTTGAACTTAGCGACGTTTTCCGCGACGCGTTGAGCGACGAGCGGATAGCCGTTCCAAGCGGAGCCGCTCGAATAACTCCAAGCGGAGAAGTATTTTACGTCGTTATCGAGCATAATCTTGAAGAGCCGCGCGTCGTAAGCCGCCTGATACGTTTGCCCGACGATGCGCCAGGTGAGGTCGCCCGCTTTCGCGCCCTTTTTCGACGCGAGAATCCGGCCCTCGTCGACGCCGAAAACGACGTCGTTAAGTCCGCATTCGCGGGCTTTAGCGCGAACGCGTTCGACGGTTCCCGGGAGGTCGAGCGGGTGCGGTTTGCCGGGCGCGTCGTCGTAAAACGAGACGGCGAAAATATTTAGGCGGGTTCCGACTTTTCCGGTCTTCGCGTTGACGCCCTTGGCGCAATGCTCGAAAAAGTCGCGTTCGTCCCAAAGTCCTTCGGTGCAAGCCATTGCGTGCGCCGTAACGCAAACTTCGCCGCCGAGTTCGTCGTCGAGCGCCGCGACCGAATAATCGTACAGCTTGAAAAACGCCGCGCGGCTCGACTCCGGCGTCCCGTCGGCGGCCTTAAACCAGTCCCCGTTCTCGAATTCCGTCAAAACGCCGAACCGCCAAGAGCGCACTTCGTCGAGCCCGAATTCGTCGACGAGCTTCCGAGCGAGCGCGCGGACGTACCGGTAATAAACGTCGTAATCGTCCGGCGGCAGGACGTCGACGCCGAAGACGCCGACCTTGCTTTCGCGGGAAAATTTTGCCGGGACGCTTAACTTAATCCAAGGTTTGACGCGAAGTTGCAGCGCGCGGCGGCAAGCGTCGATCAACGGGTCGAAGCGATAGTCGTCGAGAACGTCGAGGTTCGCCGGATCGACGAAAAGGTCGCGCTCCGCGGAACCGCCGGTCGCTTGCATTAGTTGAACCGTTTCAACGAAAGGACTTAGGTCGCCTCCTTCGTTTTTCGCGGGAAGCGTCAGCGAGTTCGGCGACCAAACGTTGACGACGGCGACTTTGTTGCCGATCGACGCGTCGCTTCGTTTGGTCGCGTCGACGGTAAAGCGAACGGAGGACGGCGCTTGCGTCGGCGCTTCTTGAGCGGAAGTCGGCGGCGCGAGCAGGGCGGCGGTCGCGGTTAAGGCGGCGGATAAAGCGAGGAAACGCGACAAAGCGCCGCGATTTCGGGAAAGTTGTTTTAACGTTGTCATAAGGGTTGTCTCTTGTTGGGTTAACGGGGCAACGGCGCGCGAAAAAAAGGTGTTTTTTCGCAAGAACGCCCGATAAAAAAACGGGAAAGACGCAAGAACGCTCGACGAAAAAAAAGAAACGACGCCGCGTCGAACGAAAGAGAAAAAGTTCGCCGCAAGCGTCGCTTTTAAAGGGGTTGCGTTATTCTTCCGGGAACTCGACCGTCATCTTGAACGACCATTCCGGGAAGTAAAGGTTGCCGCCGCTCCACTCGACTTCGCCGCGTTGGAAGTCGACCGGTTCGCTGCGGAAGTGCGTTTTCGCCGGGGTGAAATCGCGCCCGATATCGTCGTTGACAACAAGTCGCGTTTGGTCGAGCCCGGTGGCGTAAAACTCGCGAACGTCGAGGTTATCGTCGTCCATCAGCCCGTAAGACATATCGACCGGCACCCAACCGACGCCCTCGAAGTAAACCTCGGCCCAGTCGTGCATTCCGCATTCGCCGCTCGGACGGGTAATCCAGCCGCTTTGCCATTTCGCCGGAATTCCTTCGCTTCGAAGCGCGGAAATCAGCAGAAGCGACAACATGCCGCAGTCTCCATGTCCTTCGCGCAGAACATATTCCGGAATGCAGAGCATCGTGCCGTATTCGTTCGACGACGCCCAAGGATAACGTTCGTCGATCGCGTTGAAGAGACGAACGAGTTTCTCGACCGGACAGGTCGCGTCGCCGACGATTTCGCGCGCCCAAGTCTTGATTTCGTCGGATTTTACCATATGCGGGAGGCGTTCTTCGGTATAGAAGCGGTAAAACTCGTCGTCGAGGTAAGGCTTGGCCTTTTTCTTGAGGTAATCTTGCGAGAAGTATTGCGCGTAAGTCGTTGTTTCAAAAACGATAGTGAAGACGGTCGGCTCGTCTTTGACGGCGGTTTTTTCGAGGTAAACGCAGCGCTGCAAATCGCCCGCCGGAGCGACGCGACCGTCGGCCGGATCGGTCGAGATCAGCTTGACGTTCTGTTGACGTCCGCAAGACTCGCGCGGGAAGGGCGCCCAATAACGAACCGTTTCGCCCGCCGGGACGGCGTTCGCCGGAATCGTCGCGACGCAAGTGAAGCGGTTCCGAACTTTATGCGTCAGCTTGCCGGCGCCGTCCGACGCGTCGAGAATCGAGCGAACGTTGGCGATACGCGACTCGAACCGCTGACGGTCGCCGCCGCTAACCGGCCGAGTTTTCGCGAGTTCGCGGTCGATTCGGCGCAAATTCGAAACCGCGTGCTTGAAGTAACGACGTTCGCCGTCGATCGGGCGCATTTCGAGCGCTTTCGAAGCTTCCCAAGCGCGCATTTGCTCGTCGCTTGAATCGAGCCCGGCTTCTTTCAGCTGTTCTTTGATTTCCGTTTCGGTGTAAGGGAATTCAATCCGAATGCGGCGCGTCAACTCGATCAGCCAATCGCGGCGGCTCTTTTCGGCGTCGGAGAGCCCTTCGAGAGCGGAAAGTTCGGCGACGGCGGCGGAAAAATCGCTATTTTCGATAGATTCTATCGCCTTTTTTTCCCAGTCCTGCTGGGCAAAAGTCGATTTTAGAGGTACAATAAGGAAAGCGAGAGCGAGCGTTCCGAGGGCGAACGCGGCGCGGCGAAGCGTCGTTTTCATCGGGCGACCTTTCATTGCAAGGGAGGAATCGGGAGCGGCGACCGTCGCGCTCCAACGTCCCAAGTATAACCGATTTGCGGCGCGTTCGCAAGCGTTTTTGCGGGAAAAACGCGAATTTTGCGCCGATTTGCGAATAAAACCGAACTAACGAAAGGCGACGTAAGAAGATGCGCGCGAGAGAAACGAAAAAAATCGGGAAAATTTCGACGGTTCGACGCGATTTCGCGGCGAGAAAACGACGGATTTTAGCGGTCGCGACGATTTTAACGGCGTTGAGCGGAGGCGTCGACGGCGAACAAACGCTTTTTGAAAGCGCGACGGCGGTCGCGGTCGCCAACGACGCGGCGTCGACGGAGAACGAAGCGGACGCGGTGGAGCGACGCTTTGTCGATTTGCGAAAAGAAACGATTAACGACTTGCGTTTAAACGTTTTCAATTGGGAAATTGACGCGGCGTCGCAAAAGGCGCGGTTCGAAACGACGCTCGAAAACGCTCGCGACGCCGTTCGGAAAACGTTCGCGTCGGAGTTTCCTAAGTGGAGCGTTGAAACGACGTTATTGCCGGAGGAAAACGCCGAGCTCGACGGACGTTTTTTCGGTTGGGCGAACTTTTCGACGATTCAAATTCGGAAGGAGCCGCGTTATTCGGCGGAACTGACGACGCAGTCGCGGATGGGAACGCCGGTGCGGATTTTGAAACGCGAAGGCGACTGGCTTCTCGTCCAAAACGCCGACGGTTACTTGGGTTACACGACCGCCGGAAGCGTTAAAACGGCGACGCGGGACGAGTTCGTCCGCTGGGTCGACGCGAAAAAACTGATTTGGCTCGACGCGTTCGGCTCGATTTACTCGGAACCGAGCGAAAATTCGGCGCCGATTTCCGACTTAACCGCAGGAAATATAACGGTTTGGAAAAACGAAGAAACAAGCGGCGACTTTTACCGCGTCGAAACGCCGGACGGACGGCTCGGTTGGATTCGTAAGAGCGGCGCGACGGAATGGAGCGCTTGGCTCGACGCGAATAAAGAGTTGAACGCGGAACGCTTGATTGCGACCGCAAAGCGTTTTCTAGGAACGCCTTACGTTTGGGGCGGAACGTCGGCGAAGGGCGTCGACTGCAGCGGGCTGACGTCGCTCTCCTTTTACTTAAACGGCTTTTGCCTGTTACGCGACGTAAGCCTCCTGCAAGGCGAAGGCGTCGAGGTCGACTTATCGCAAGGACGAAGCGCGCTAAAGCCCGGCGATCTCTTGATTTTCGGCGCGAAACGCAACGACGGTTCGACGTACTTTCGACACGTCGCGATTTACCTTGGGAACGACCGCTTTATACACTCGGCGACAAGCGTTCGCATTAACAGCCTTAATCCCGAAGCGCCCGATTTTGACCGCTATAACGCGTCGCAGTTGATAAAAGCGGTTCGATACGTCGGCGTTCCGGCGGACGAGTATTTTCAATGGATCGGCGACAACCCGTTTTATCGCAAGAGATGAGAACGAGCGAAAGGCGGTTTGGGCGTCGCGGCGAACATTAAACCGTTTGACGTCGCGTAATGTTTTTTAAGTTTTCGCGGTTTCGAACGTCTTTTATTATACAACTTATCAACGATATTTAAGGAGAAAAAAATGACGACTCGACGACGATTTTTGACCGGCGTCGCAGGCGCGGCGCTTTGCGGCGCTTCCGGGGTTTTAAGCGCGAAGGCGCGAGGAGAAGAAGCGACTAACGAAGGCGGTAAGTCGAATAAACTCGGGAAGATGCGTCTTTCTTTTCGTCCGTATTTGCTGGAACTGCGACACGCGTTTGGCGTCGCCGGTTCGACGCGTAAAACGACGCAAGGAGTGCAAGTCGAGATCGAACTCGACGGCGTCGTCGGGTACGGCGAAGCCGCAATGCCCCCTTATTTGAGCGAGTCGACCGCGTCAGTCTTGGCGTTTTTGGAGCGCGTCGACTTGTCGCAGTTTAAGAGTCCTTTTGAGTTGGACGATATCTTGTCGTATGTCGACGGTATTTGCGAAAACAATTGCGCGGCAAAGGCTTCCGTCGATATCGCGTTGCACGACTTAGTCGGCAAACTGATCGGCCAACCTTGGTGGCGTATTTGGGGGCTCGACAAAGAAAAAACGCCGCCGACGATGTACACGATCGGTATCGATAAGCCGGAAGTGGTGCGAGAAAAGACGTTGGAGGCGGATCGTTTTGCCGTGTTGAAGGTGAAACTCGGCCGCGACGAAAAAAGCGACCGCGAAATGATCGAGTCGGTGCGCGCCGTTTCGGACAAACCGATTTGCGTCGACGCCAATCAGGGTTGGAACGACAAGGTTTACGCGCTCGAAATGGTCGAGTGGTTGAGCGAGCGGGGCGTCGCGCTCGTCGAACAACCGATGAAGAAAACGCGTTGGGACGATATCGCTTGGATTACGGAACGTAGCCCGCTCCCGATTATGGCCGACGAGTCGTTGCAAAGGTTAACCGACGTCGCGAGAATGAAGGGCGTTTTTAGCGGAATCAACATCAAGCTGATGAAGTGTTCCGGATTGCGCGAAGCCTGGAAAATGCTGAACTTAGCGCGGGCGCTCGATATGAAGGTAATGGTCGGTTGCATGACGGAAACATCGTGCGCGATTTCCGCCGCCGCGCAACTTTCGCCCGCGGTCGACTGGGCCGATTTAGACGGCAACTTCTTAATTAGCAACGACTTATTCGACGGGGTCGGCCTCGCTTCCGACGGAAAACTATTGTTGAACGACCGCCCGGGCTTGGGACTTGTTAAGCTGGACGCGCCGAAAAATCGATTGGGATAAGGTTGAGTTGTAACTGACGGAACGGCAACGTTTTCCGTTGACTTTAAAACGGCGCAAGCGTCGAAAGGGGAAAAATGTTCGATTCGATTTGGAGTCGCCCAAGTTGGGAGATTTTCGCTTTTTTTGCGTTCGGAACCGCTCTTGCCGCAACGGTTGGCGCTCGCGCCGCGCTTCGCTTAGGCGGCGATTATCCGCGTCGACGTCCCGTCGTTTTTGGAGCGGAAGTCGGCGCGGCGTTGGGATTTGCGATTTGCGTTTACCTTTGGGCGTCGACGAATCCGGCGTTTGACGAAATCGACGGCGCCGCGTTGAGCGTTTGGGAAAAGACGCGCCTCGCCGGTTTTCCGACGTCGACGCTTTTAAAACGTTTAAGCGGAACGAGTTGCGAATTCTTCTTCGGCGCGGCGTTGGTCGCGCAAACGGCGTTGGTCGGCGCGCTTTGGGGGGCGACGGGGCTTCGGCGTTGCGTCGGACGGTTGGAAGAACGAGACGAAGAAAAAGACGACAAAGCGAAACGAAACTGATGTAAACGTTGAAATAAAACGTTATGCGCGATTAAAAAGTTGAGAAATTTTGAAAAAATAACGAGTCGTTTTGGGAAACGCAAAGAAAGGAAAACGGCGATGAGCGAACGAACAGACGGCGCGCCGAGTTGGCTTTACGACGAGTTTCAACACGCGGGCGTCGATTATGCAAATCTTGAAGTAGCAAGGAAATACGAGTCGCGTCATTTGAAGTTTCGCGATTTTGAGGCGGAGTTTGAACGAATCCGAGAGCGCGCCGATTTGAAGCGTTCGGACGTTGTTTTGGATTTAGGATGCGGAACCGGCGCGTTTGCGATTCCGGCTTCGCGATATTGCGCAAAGATTTACGCCGCCGACGTTTCCGCTCCGATGCTCGGGCTTTTGCGACAGAAGATAACGGAGCAAAAAATCGAAAATATCGAGACCTTCGCAGCCGGTTTTTTGACCTTTCCGCCGCTTCCGACGCCGGTCGACGCGGTCGTTTCGTCGTTGGCGTTGCACCACTTGCCGGATTTTTGGAAGGTCGTCGCGTTAAAGCGAATCGCCGACGCGCTGAAACCGGGCGGCGTTTTCTATCTTTCGGACGTCGTATTTCATTTTCCCGTCGAGACTTGGCGCGAGGGAACGCAAGCCGTGCTCGACGCGATGGAAAGTAGCGCCGGCGGCGAAGCGAACGCGCATATCGCTCGCGAATACAGCTCTTTCGACTGGTTTCTCGAAGCGGCGTTTGATCGAGTCGGGTTAACGGTCGAGCAAAAAATCGACGACGCGGCGTTCATTCGCGTTTACGTTTGTCGCAAGAAGTAACGACGTGTCTTTAAACGTTGAGATTAAATCGATCGCGCCGATTTTGTTAAGGTTGGCGCTTTGTAAATTTAAGGAGCGGAGCCAATGAAAACGGCGTCTTGTCGCGAAGTTCGCGAGTTGGACGCGCGAGCCGTCGCCGAGTGGAAAATACCGTCGCTTTTGCTGATGGAAAACGCCGGTCGCGGTTTGGCGGAGATTTTTCTTGCGAACGCGGCGCGTCTTAACGGCGGCGCAACTCCCCGTCGCGTCTTGATTTGCTGCGGCAAGGGGAACAACGGCGGCGACGGATTTGTTCTTTTTCGACGACTTGAGTTACTTGGCGTCGACTGTCGCCTCGTCGCGGTCGGGACGTCGCAAAGTTATCGGGGAGACGCGTTAACGAATTTAGAAATCGTTCGCGCCGCGACGTCGCAAAATCCGGATAAAATCTTCTTTTTTGACGGTTTGTCGCAAGCGTTTGAACGATTGGAAATCGAGTTGGCGCAAGCGGATTGGGCGGTCGACGCTCTTCTTGGAACCGGCGCGACCGGGGCGTTGCGGGCGCCGTTCGACGGAATTGTCGACGCGTTAAATCGTTCAAAAAAGCCGATTTACGCGGTCGATATTCCAAGCGGTTTGAACGCCGACGACGGGACGGTCGCAACCGACGCCGTTCGCGCAAAATTGACGACGACTCTCGCCGTCGCGAAACCCGGTCTTTTACTCGACGCGGCAAAACCTTACGTCGGCGAACTTTACGTCGCGGATATTGGCGTTCCGGTCGAACCGTTTTTGCGTCGAGACGAGCGATGAAGATTTTGAGGAACGAGCGCGAGACGACGCCGCGAAGCGCCGTCAAACGGAATATCGCGCAAACCGAGCGGCGACAAACGGTTGCGATTGATCGGCGTCGCGTCGTTTTGGGGGCGTTGGCGTTGTTGGGAAGCGTCGCGTCCAGTTGGCGTTTGAGCGGCGCGCAACCGACGACGGCGAAAGCTCGGGAAAAGAGCGAAACGCAACCTCTTGATTTAACGGAAGTTCGCGAGAACGACGCGCCATTCGATTGGTTTCGCGAAGAATGGAATTTCGACGCCGATTTGTTCGCGCTTCCGCAAGCGGCGCTCGAAGCGATCGACGGAAGTTTGGAAGCGTTGGCGTCGCGCATAAATCCCGACGGCTCCTTTGGTTACGCGTCGGAATTGTTTGGGCGCGATCCGGGCGTCGCCGGTTTATGCGGGCTCGCGTTTTTGGCGGGGGGAGGCGCGCTCGGTCGAGGGCGCTTTGGCGCCGAATTGGAAAAAATCGTCGGCTATGTGCTGTCGCAATCTTTCGCCGTCTCAAAAACGTCGGAAGAAACGTTGACTTCCGACGTTCGTAATTATTTGCAAGAAAACGGTTTAGCGGAGGAAAACGTTGCCGGATTGATTGCGAATTTTCGCGAAAAAGGGCGCAAACCAATGTACGGGCACGGGTTTGCGACTCTTTTTTTAGCGACGATTTTAGGAGCGAGCGAGCGTTCCGAAGTTCGGGAGCGAACGCGCGCTGCGGTCGAATTGATTGTTCGCGCTCAAAACGCCGACGGCGGTTGGCGTTACGAACCGCGACCCGTCGCCGTCGCCGATCTTTCTGTTACGGTTTGTCAACTTTCGGCGTTGCGAGCGGCAAGGGACGCCGGGATTTTTGTTCCGAACGCAACTATTGAAAAAGCGGTCGCTTACGTCGAGCGTTGTCAAAATTCGGACGGCGGTTTTCGGTATATGACGTTAGACGGACCGAGCGGAATCGCGAGAACGGCGGCGGCGATTTTGGCGTTGCAATCCGGGAGCGCGGACGATTCCGAGGCGGTCGCGGCGGCGTTTCGCTACTTGGAGAAAGCGGCGCCGCTTGCGTCGAGCGCTGACGTAAATCGTTTGTCGGCAAATGGATTGGAAGACAAAGGAGCGAAAGCGAACCTTTCGGCGAACGAGATTCCGCGCTTGCCGACGACGCGAATCGAATATTATTTTTACGGCGAATTTTACGCGGCGCAGGCGTATTGGCGGGCGGCGCGCGACGCGGCGTCAAAAGAGCGTTGGGCGCGTTGGGCGAGGCGAGCTTATCCAAATTTATTGTCGCGACGCGGCGACGACGGCTTGTGGCGCTCGAACGTTTCGACCGACGCGGAAACGGCGCTCGTCCTTTGCGCGTTGCTGACGCCTTTTGAACGCGCGCCGTTTCTCTTGCGGTAAACGTTGTTGTTTAATATGTTAGAGAGTTAGTTTTCAAGCGGAATTTCCGACCAGTTTTCGGCGATCCACGGCGTCTTTTTGACGGCTCGCAAGCCGAAATTGCCGCGCCATCCGGTTCGAACGCCGTCCGGATGCGGATCGCCGTGAAAAACGATAATCTTAACCCCTTGTCTTTGCTTGGGTTCGCAAAAATAACCGAGCGGGAAGCGGCGCATGTAGTGCTTTTTAAAGCTCAAACACCAATTCGCGTCCCAATAATCGAAAAATCCGCCGCGCCGCGCCGCCCAACTAAGGTACGCCTGCTCGTTGCGATGGTTGGCGTACACGGCGTCGCGGTTCTTTAAAAAATAGTCGATAATTTCCGGATGAGCGCCGACTTCAAAGCGGAAAACCGAGGAATTACCAATGTTTTTGCCGGGTAGATTCCAGTCCTCGACGATGCGAAACTCGCCCGGAACCTCAAAAAACGGATCGAGCGAGTCGAGAATTACCACGTCGAGGTCGAGAAAAAGGGCGGTTCCCTCGACGTCGGCGAGTTTTTCTTGAAAAAGCGTCAACTTGCGCCAACCGCGTTCGGGGCGACCGTCGAGCCCGGTCATTTCCGGAAGCGGACGAACTTCGACGTCGCGTCGCAAGCCGGTCGGATCGTCGGTGAAACAAACGAAACGGTGCGGGCGCGATAAATGTCGCTTCACTCGCGAAGCAAGGATATTAACGTATTCGGCGGAGAATTTAGTTCCCCATTTCATGCAAAGAACGTTATCCATAGGGCGACCTTTCATTGAATGTGAAGGAAACTAGAAGGGGTCGCGACGATTATAATTGATTTTAGGATTATTGGCAAGAGGTACTTGCGAAAGATGTAGTGAAAATATTGATTTTAACGACAAATAGCGCAAAATTTTCGATTGGAGGGACGCCGGACGTCCCGGAGCGCGAATTGACGAGTTGAAAATTGAGAAAAAATAGGTAAAATAGTATATAACGGTTTGTTAGAAAATCGAAGCAAAATTAAGCGGGACGAGCGGGGTAAGGAACTGAAATATGAAGCGAAATTTAGAGCGGAAGATTGCCGGCGCTTGGCGCAACGTTCTTCGCGCGTTCGCTCGCTTGCGTTCCGAACGTAAAATAGAAGAGCAACTTATTGAAAAGACGAGAGTTGCGGTTGGAAAGGGCGCCGTCGAAGCATTTGACCGCGCTCGCGATACGGCGTCGTCGAACGGAGAATTTAAGCCGGAAAGCGGACGTAAAGCGCTCCCAAAGGCGGACTTTTCGACGAAAAGCGCGTTCGACAAAGCGAATCGAAATAAGACGACTCCTAAGGAAACGCAACATGTTGGAAATAAAGAAGATAATGTTTGTCGTAATACGCTTGAAACAACGATAAACGACGGGGCGAACGAGGAGAAAACGGAAGTCGCGCCGTCTCGTTTCGTTGCGAACGCCGCGTTAAAAAACGGAACGCAAGCGGCGACGTCGCAAAGAGTTAGGGAATGGAAAAACGATAAGGGAAAGATCGTCGTTCAAGCGGCGCTTGAAGTCGAGTTGAGCGCGCGCTCGACGGAGTTTGTTTTTTTGCGAACGGCGCGGGGAGCGCTTTACCGTTATCCGTTGCGCAGATTGTCCGACGCGGATCGCGTTTCGGTTGACGAAACGTTGGGTAGAAACGTTGTCAATAAAGAACTTGGCGGCGTCGAAGCGGGGGAGGAGAAAAGGCTTGGCGACGGCGTCGCGACGGAAGCGGCGGCGTTCGACGGCGAAGGAACAAAAGGAAGCGGCGGAGACGTAAGCGGCGCTGATAAAGCGGTTGTCGGCGAAAACGGCGAAGACGAAGCGCTAAACGACGCAAGAGACGCTACATGCGTTAGTAATGAATTGCCGGGTTCCAAAATCGAGAAAGAGAGAGGCGAAAACAACGCGTTAACGAACGACGAGGGCGGCGAGTCGGAAACGATCGGCGATTTCGAGCCGCCTCGTTTTTGCGAGAGAGAAACGTTGTTAACTTTTCTAAAACAGGAGGTTAGTGATTGCGGCGACGAGGGGTTGCGATTAGATTTTTGGGAAGACGTAGAAGACGACGCGGCGTCGTTAAGCGCGGCGAAAACGCAAAGGTCGAGCGAGGAACGAGGGAAGGAAAACGACGCGGCGTCATACGATTTGCGTCTAAGCTTTTGGGACGAGGAAAACGACTACCCCGACGAGTCGACCTTCAAAAAGACGTTGTGCGACGAAGTGACGCAACTTGGAAAATTAAACGACTTAGAAGGCAAACGTAAGGAAGCGCAACGGGCGCGCCGAACCAATGGAGCGTCGGCGCGGGAAACGGAAACGAAGAAGCGCGACGAAAAAGAAAACGACGCGCAACGCAAAAAAAAGAAAAAAAGAAAAAACTTAAACTCTTCCGCCGTCGCGTATTACGAACTTTTGGCGAGAATGGAGCCGGAAGAACTCGACGGACTTCTGTATGATTATTGTGATAATTTTGACGAGATTCGCGACGAAATTGAGGCCGAACGCATCGTCGATTATTACGATTGGGCTTACGGCGACGCGCGTTATCGGAACGACGGCGACGAACGGGAATAAAAGCTGAAAAATGCGCAAACGTCGAAAAGAAAACGTTTAGAGCGTCGCGTTTGCAAGCGGACGCGAAAAAAAAACGACGAAGCGCAGCGGAGGAAACAAGCCGGGCGCCTCGTCGTTCGTCGTTGCGTTAAGTCAAGCGATTATTTCGTTTCGAGCGCTTGCGCAAGGTCGGCGATCAGGTCGTCCGCGTCCTCGATCCCGCAGGAGAGGCGAATCAGGTCCGCGCCGACGCCGCAGGCTTCCAGCTCCGCTTCCGAGAGTTGACGGTGCGTCGCGTTCGCCGGGTGAAGAACGCAGGTGCGAGCGTCCGCAACGTGCGTCGCGATTTGAGCAATTTGCAGTTTCGACATAAAAACTTCCGCCGCGTCGCGACCGCCGACGAGACCAAACGACACGACGCCGCAAGTTCCGTTCGGCATGTATTTTTGCGCTAAGTCGTAATACGGGCTGCTTTTAAGTCCGGCGTAATTGACCCAAGCGACTTCTTGTCGCGATTCGAGAAATTCGGCGACCTTTTGCGCGTTTTCGCAGTGCCGCTTCATCCGCAGGTGGAGCGACTCGAGCCCGAAGTTCAGCAAAAACGCGTTCATCGGAGCGGGGGAGGCGCCGAAATCGCGCATCAGTTGAGCGACGCACTTCGTAATAAACGCGCCGCCTTGACCGAATTTTTCGGTGTAAACGATTCCGTGATAGCTCGCGTCCGGCGTCGTAAGCCCCGGGAATTTCTCGCTTTGCGCCGTCCATTCGAACTTGCCGGAATCGACGATCGCGCCGCCGACTTGCGAGCCGTGGCCGTCCATATACTTCGTCGTCGAGTGCGTAACGATATCGGCGCCCCATTCGAACGGTCGGCAGTTCACCGGCGTCGGGAACGTGTTGTCGATAATGAGCGGAACCCCGTGCGAATGCGCGACTTGCGCGAAGCGTTCAATGTCAAGAACGGCGAGCGCCGGGTTCGCGACCGTTTCGCCGAAGACCGCTTTCGTGTTCGGACGGAAGGCCGCTTCGAGTTCTTCGTCGGAGCAGTCCGGCTTCACGAAGGTGAATTCGATTCCCATCCGCTTCATCGTAACGGCGAAGAGGTTGAAGGTGCCGCCGTAAATCGCCGACGACGCGACGACGTGGTCGCCGGCCGAGCAAATATTGAAGACCGCGAAGAAATTCGCCGCTTGCCCGGACGACGTAAGCATCGCCGCCGTACCGCCTTCGAGCTCGCAAATCTTCGCCGCGACCGTGTCGGCGGTCGGGTTTTGCAGGCGCGAATAGAAGTAGCCGGACGCCTCCAAATCGAAGAGTTTGCCCATCGCGGCGCTCGATTCGTAGCGGAAGGTCGTGCTTTGAATGATCGGAATTTGGCGCGGCTCGCCGTTTTGCGGGCGGTAACCGGCTTGAACGCATTTCGTGCCGATTTGGGTCATCGGGGGCTCCTTTCGTCGAATCCGGCGAACGTTAGTGTTGCGATAAAACAAGTTGCGACGCGGCGAAAAACGTTCCGGCGAAGAAAAGTCGAGGCGAAATTTTTTTGCGAAAACGTTTGCGAACGGCGGCGCGATTTGGTATAATGGAAGCGCGTCGGCGTCGGAGCGTCGGCGAGTCCATTTGCTCGATATTATACGGCGTCCGCGCGGCGCCAAAAGGGGGACGCAATGAATTTTTCTCGATTTTTTGCAAAAAATGGTCGCGACGGCGGCTTGGTTCGGCGTTTTTCGCGGCGGACGGCTTGGACGGTCGCGTTGGCGTTGGCGGCGACGTCGGTTTACACAACGTCGCTAAGCGCCGCCGAAACCGAAAAAGACGCGATTTTTAAGCGAGCCGAGGCGGTCGCGCCGCTCTTGGAAGACGGGACGACGAAAGTCGCAACCCTCGGCGACCGCGAACGTTGGGATTTGTTGGCGTCGACAAATTCCGGCAAGCAAACGATTAAAGCGGCGGAAAGCGCGTTGAAGCAAAAGTCGCCCGCGCTTCCGGAAGAGCTTTATAAGGAGTATTACCGCAACGGGAATCGGTCGAATTATCAGCGCGAATACGGTCGCTTAACTCGAAGGATAACAACGTTTGCGCTGGCCGAAGCGTTGGAAAATAAGGGCCGCTTCGTCGAGGCGCTCGACGCGACGCTCGTCGAGTTTTGCGCGCTCCGCTCCTGGGTTCTGCCCGCGCACGACTACGGCTCCGAAATTTACGACGGCAAAGCGATTTACAGCGACCTCGGATCGACGCTCGCCGGGGCCGAAGCCGCGATCGCCGTCAATTTGCACCGCGACAAGTTGAAGCCGGAAACGGTTGCAACGACGATTGGCGAAATCGAAAAGCGAATCTTAAAGCCTTACGAGGATTCGGTTTTAGCGAAGTCGCATAAGCGGATGTGGTGGATTCGCACCGAGAACAACTGGAGCGCCGTGTGTCACGCCGGGACGGTCGCCGCCGCGCTGAACGTCGTCGAGTCGAAAGAGCGTCGCGCTTTCTTTGTCGCCGCCGCCGATTACTTTTCGGAAACGAAGTTTATGAAAGGCTTTACGAACGACGGTTACTGTTCCGAGGGTTTGGGGTATTGGAATTACGGTTTCGGCAATTACTTGCTTTTGGGCGCTACTGTTCGTAATGCGACCGGCGGCAAGCTCGATTTCTTTAGATTTCCGAAGATTAGAGCGATTCTCGATTACGCGCCGACGATTGAAATCGCCGACGGTCAATTTATCGCTTTCGCCGACTGTTCGCTGACCGCGCGCCCGCATCCGATTTACGTCGGGTATTTAAGTCGTTTGAAAGAATACGGTTACGTCGAAACGGAAAAACGCGGGCTCGACGCGAACTTCGCGCTCGGCGACTTGCTGCAAACGACGGCGTTCGGTTTCGATAAAGACGTCCTTTTCCCGAAAAAAGACGAAAACGCCGCCGACGCTAACGTTAGCGCCGCCAACGCTTTGCCGATTCGCACCGACTTCCCGGACGCCGGCGTCTTGATTTGCCGCCCGAGCCCGAACGCGACCGGAAAATACTTTGCGCTTGGACTTAAAGCCGGTCATAACGCGGAGTTGCACAATCATAACGACGTCGGGTCGTACTCGCTGATTCTCGGCGAAAAGGGCGAGAAACCGGGGACGAGCGCGTTTATTGTTCGCGACCCGGGAGGCGAAACCTATACGGCGCGGACCTTTAGCTCGCGGCGCTACGAGGGCGAGTTGCTCAACTCCTTCGGGCACCCGGTTCCGAGAATCGCCGGAACGCTGCAAAAATCCGGACGCGACGCGCAAGGCAAGGTCGTTAAAACGTTTAGCGACGACGTCGATCGCTTCGAAATCGACTTGACGTCGGCTTATCCGGTGAAGACGCTTGCCTTGGCGAAGCGCGTTTTCGAATACCGCCGCGCGAACGGCGCAAATTCCGGCGGCGTCGAGATTTGCGACTCGGTCGAGTTCAAGCCGGGCGAAAAGGGAGCGTTCGAGACAGCGGTCGTTTCGTTCGAGAAGATTGAAGCGCTCGAAACGGCGCAACCTTCGACGACGCTTCGATTTAAAATCGGCGCCGCGACGCTGACGGTCGCCGCGACGGACGACGCCGGGAACGCGCTTCCGCTCCGCTTCGAGACGAAAATTGTCGGCGAAAACGACGCGAGCGTTCCGAAGAAGCCGACGCGCTTGGCGCTGATTGTCGACGGCGACGTCGAGAAAGCGACAATTCGCCAAACGTTTTCCGCGCAATGAGTTGCGTTAAGGCTAGCGCCGAATAGTATTTAAAGGAGAACATAAAATGGGAATGAGATCGTCTTATCGTTGCGAAGATTGCGGTTACGAACATACGATTTATCCCGGGGGATTAGACTGGGGAAGGGGAGGCGTCGTAAGACAAGTCCGCTGTTCGAATTGCAAGGAAATTGTTGAATTTTCGAGCGATAATATAACCGCTTGGGAAAAAGAGGGAGAATGGTTGGAGCGCGAGCAAAACGAATTGTCCGAACGCTCGCCGGCAAATAACGACGATGTATGCGACGAGGTGGAGACTGACGAAACAAGCGCGGACGCGCGCAACCTTTTTAGCGATTGGGCGAGACTTGTTCTTAAGTATGACGCTAAGTGTCAATATTGCGAAAGTTGTGATTTCGAAGAAACGACCGATTGGGAAAAGTTGGAAAACGAGGAATCGAACGATTCTTTGGAAACCATTTGGGTGAAATGTCCGAAATGCGGAGGGAAAATGAAAATTGATTTGGAGTCCTTCGCTATTTGGGATTGAAATCGATTTTATAAGATTTGTGTTAGGAGATTTAATATCTTGAAAACGTTGAAGTTAAGTAAAGCGTTGGCGGCGTTTTGCGTCGCTCTTGGAACGGCGTCGACGGCGTCGGGGCTTTTCGCGGCGGAGTCGCGGACGGTCGAGTCGCCGAGTAAGATTGTTAAAGTCGACGTAACGGTCGACGATTGCGCGAGTTACCAACTGACGTTCGACGGCGCGAAGGTCGTCGGCGAATCGCGGTTGGGGATTGGTTTCGGAGCGTCGCGACTTGTCGGCGAGTCGAGCCGAAACGTCGACGAAACTTGGACTTGCGCCGTCGGGAAGCGTTCCGTTTGCGTCGACCGCTGCGTCGAAACGACGTTCGAGTTGCAAGAAGTCGCCGAACCTAAACGCAAGTGGAACGTCGTGTTGCGCGCTTACGACGACGGCGTCGCGCTCCGTTACGTCGTTCCGAAGCAGGACGGACTCGACGAACTGACGCTCGACGTCGACGAAACCGAGTTCGCGTTCGGCGCAAACCTCGATTGTTGGGCGACTTATTATCCGAAGTACAACACGTCGCAAGAGGAATTTTTCCTTCGTAAAAAACTCTCGGACGTGAAGCCGGATTCGTTCGTCGGCATGCCGTTAGTCGTTAAAGGGGAAGGCTTTGTCGCGGCGCTGACCGAAGCCGATTTGCTCGACTGGGCGGGCGCGCAGTTCGCTTCGTCGACGCAAAACCCGACGACGATTAAACTTCGGCTGACGCCGCGCGACGACGGACGCGGCGCCGTCGTTTGCCGTCCGGAAGCTAAGTCGCCTTGGCGCGTCGTTTTGCTTGGGAAAAAGCCGGTCGATTTAATTAACAACTCCGGAATCGTCGAAAACGTTGCGACTCCGTGTAATTTTGACGCGTCTTGGGTCGAGCCCGGGAACAGCGCTTGGGACTGGTGGGCGCCGAAAAACGGACGCGAAATTTCGAACGCTAAGATTAAGGAATTCATCGACTTCGCGGCGTCGATGGGGTGGGAATATTTCACGCTCGACGCCGGTTGGGAACGTAAACCGGGCGAGTGGAGCGACGATCTGTCGCAAGTTTTCCGCGACGGGGTCGATATTCCGGCTTGCGTCGAATACGGCGAGTCGAAGGGCGTTCGTCTCTTCCTTTGGTATCACGTCGATCCGTTGAAGAAAGCGGGCGTTCGCAGGACTTTAGAGCGTTGCGCCAAGTGGGGCGTCGCGGGCTTGAAAATCGACTTTATGGACTCGCACTCGCAAGAAACGGTCCAATGGCTGACCGAAACTTGCCGAATCGCGGCCGAAAATCGACTTCTTGTCAACTATCACGGGATGTACAAACCGACCGGGATGACGCGAACCTTTCCGAACCAAATCACCCGCGAAGGCGTTCGCGGAAACGAGTACAATCGCTGGTCGGCGCTGACGTCGGAACACCTTGCGACGCTGCCGTTTACGCGTTGTATGCTCGGCCCGGCCGACTTCACGCCCGGCGGTTTCCAGAACGAACATCCGGAGACGTTCAAAAAGGTTTCCGATCTTCCGGACGGTACGTCGTGTCATACCGTCGGGACGCGCGCTCGCGAACTGGCGCTCTGCATGATTTACGACTCGCCGTTGCGCACCCTTTGCGACCTGCCGAGCGTTTACGCCGGGAAACCGGGACTCGAATTTTTGCGCGAACTCCCGACCGTTTGGGACGATACGACGGCGCTCGACGGCGAAATCGGCGAGTTTGTCGTTATGTCGCGTCGGAGCGGCGAAGTCTTTTATTTGTCGGCGCTTACGAACGAGAAGGAACGCGCCTTCGACGTTCGGCTCGACTTCCTCGAAGACGGCGTCGAGTACGAAGCGACGATTTACGCCGACGCGTCGGAAACCGATTCGGACGCGAACGCGATTTCGATAACGACGCAAACGTTCAAAAAAGGCGATTTAGCGACGTTGGAAATGGCGCGAGACGGCGGCTGGAACGCGATTTTTAAGAAAGTCGCGAAATAGAACGCTAAATAAAAACGCCGGAGAGACGCAAAACTTGGCGGCGACGGGAGTAACGACGAATCGAACGTCGCCGCGAAACGGGGTTGCGTCTTTCGGCGTTTTTCGGTATAATACGCCGACGCGCAGACGCCGCGAACAGTGTTTAAGCGAACGAAATAAACGGTTTAAGTTTAGTTGGAAGCGATGGGAACGATCTTCGGGAAACGCGAAAAAAGCGCGAAAGAGCGCGACGAGAAAACGAGCGAAAGAAAACGTCGCGCCGCTTGGCGGCGTCGCGTCGCGACGGTTTTTGCAAGTTGTTTAGCGGCGGCGGGTTCCGACGTCGCGGCGATCGATTTTAAGATTCCGCTTCCGGCGGTCGTCGACGCGTTTAAGAAGGAAGCGTCGCCGAGCGAAGAGACGGAGGCGGGGGCGCCGAACTTCGCGACCGGCGACGCGCCTCGTTACGTCGCGGAAAACGACGCGACGTCGACGCCGACTCCGACGACTTTTGCGCTCGATTTAAGTCCTTCGTTTTCGAAGTTTCTGCCGTATTCCGTCGCGTTGGGAAGAGTTGTTTGCGAGTCGAATTTTCCTCTTGAAGAAACGGCGGACTTACAAGCGGAAATCGTTCAATTGCAGAACGATTTGGTCGGTTATCTCGGCGTTCCGGAGTCGAACGAGAAGATTTCGCTTTGCCTTTTTCGCGACCGAACCTCTTATATCGCCTTTGTTTGCGAGTATTTTCCCGGCGCGCCGACCGACCGGCCCGCGTTGTACGTTAAGGAGCCGGGAAAACCGGGCGTTTTGATGGTGCGGCGCGACGAAAAGACGATTTTGAACGTTCGCCACGAGATGACGCACGCTTACCTAAACGCCGCGCTTAGGAACGTTCCGATTTGGATCGACGAAGGTTTGGCGAAGTATTTCGAGACGCCGCCGGGCGAACGCGGGTTCCGCAATCCGTTTTTGGAGAAGGTCGAAAGCGACGCGACGTCGTTTTTTGCGTCGCCGCCGTCGTTGACGCGACTCGAAAAATTGACGCGGGTCGATCAGATGCGGATTCGCGAATATCGCGAGTCTTGGGCTTGGACGCATTTTTTGATTCATTATTCTCCGGAGACGCAACGCGTGTTGGCGCTTTACTTACGTTCGCTACGACCGGAAGCGCAAGCGGAGATTTCGTCGGAGGAGGCGGCGCGTTTGCAGAAGGGGGCGCCGTTGAAACGGTTGTTGGAGCGTTACGTTCCGGACTATAAGTCGAAGTACGTCGAGCATTTTCGCGGTTGGGCGGAGCGTCGCGACGCGTACGAAAACGGGCGAACGGCGGAGTAAAGGGAAGATTCGCAAAAATTGGAATTTTTTGGAATTTTTCCTCTTGCGTTTTATCGTTTTGAGTTTATAATAAATTTGTATTCGATGGAGAATGCGAGCGGCGCGTCCTTGCGAGTCGTTTGATTCTTTTTCGAGCGCCTGTGGCGCAATTGGATAGCGCATCGGTCTTCGGAACCGAGGGTTATAGGTTCGAATCCTACCTGAGGTATTTTTCCGCCTTGCTTGCCATAGCAAGGCATTTTTCTTTCTTGCAAAAACGCTGGTTTTCAAGGGCTTGTTTTCGGTTTGAGAGTTTTTTTCATCAGATAACCGCCAATCAGGATTTATGTTTTTT
>JAZNJF010000461.1:0-5725 GCA_045577885.1 Thermoguttaceae bacterium
TCCGACTTTCGGCGGCTCGGCGGAAACGACGCTCGAGCTGACCGTCGCCAACCCGAACTTCAAAGAAGAAGCCGCTTACGTCGATTGGGCCGCTTGGCTCGACGCTTGGGTCGCGAACGCTCAAGCGCGCCTCGAAGGCTCCGCGGCGAACCTGCAAGAGTATCTCGACTCGTACTTGACGGCGGTCGACAAACGCGACGCGGCGCTGAAATCGGCGCAAGCGGATTACGCCGCCGGGAAAACGTCGTTGACCGACTTCCTGAAAAAACGCGCCGAAATTCAATCGTCGTTCTCGGAAACGACGACCGAAGCGCGCGCCGATTTGGCGGCGAAGGACGCCGTCGTCGACAAGACGTACCGCGAAAACCTTAAATCGTTGAACGACGCTTACGACAAGCTGGCGGCGAGCGGCGAAATCGGCGCGCCCGGCTCGATTCGCGACGAAGCGAAGGAAGCGGCGGGCGAACTTTCCGCGTCGACCGAGTCGGAGGACGCGAACTTCCACCTGAAAAACAACTCGACCGGCGCCAAGGTCGCGACCGATTTGTCGTCGGTTTTGAAACTTTGGCGCTCCGGTTACTCGTCGTCGACGATTTACGACGAGATTTACGGCGACGGCTTTGACGCGGAAGACGGCGAATCCGGCGACGGAGATAAAAACGAGTCCGGCGACGGAGATAAAAACGAGTCCGGCGACGGAGATAAAAACGAGTCCGGCGACGGAGACAAAGACGAAACCGGCGACGGAGATAAAAACGAATCCGGCGACGGAGACAAAGACGAAAACGGCGACGGAGATAAAGGCGAATCCGGCGACGGAGATAAAGGCGAAACCGGCGACGGAGATAAAGACGAGTCCGGCGACGGAGATAAAGACGACGAAGACGAAAAACTTCCCGAAATCGATCTCGGCGACTTAACGATTCTCGACGACGATGACGACGAAGACGAAAACGACGGCCTTCCGCTCCTCGCCTAATCGCTTCTAAAAAAACCGCGCGAACTCGAACAATTCGAATTCGCGCGGTTTTTCTTTTCGCCAAGCTCGCGCGTTTTTCCCCGTCGACTTGCGCCGCTTTTCTCTTTTTAAACGTCGTTGTCGCGTTTCTTTTAAACGTCGAGTCGGCGCGACGTTCTTAAATTCGGCGCTCGATTCCGCGTTCTTTTATCGTCGGCCGGTCCGCCGAACGTCGTTTTGGGTTCCGACGCGTTTTCCGCCTTTTCGCCTTAACCGCGCCGTTCTTGCCAAGAAACGCCGCCGGCCCGCTTCGCTTCCTTCGCGTTTCTCCAACGCAAAAGAGCCAAACGGGCTTTTACCGTCGACCGTCAACGAAAATCCAACGCTAAACCGACCAACCGTCGTTCGCCGGCCAAGGAGCGCGGCGGGGAAAACGTTAACGCTCAAACTACGTCGCGACGTAAGCGTCGAAAAAGACTACTTTTTCTTTTCAACGTGTTCCGTATGACGACGGAGACGCGGGTTGTATTTCATCAGCTTAAGCTTTTCGCCGCCGGGCTTACGACGAACGATATAGTTGTAGTCGCCGGTTTCCGAGCAGACGAGGTAAACGGTTTCCGCCTTTTTCTTACTTTTCCCTGCCATGTTTCCAATCCTCTTTTATTGTTCGGCCGTCGCGTCGCGACGTCGTTTTTTTGACTTAAAACGCTCGACGCGTTCCGTTCCGCGCTTTTTTCCGCTCGTTAGTCGGCTTTTGACGACGTTTCCGTCGAAACGCCGTTCGCAAAAACTTGCAAAACGCACCCGTCCCAACGCCCCGTCGTTCTCCGCGTTCGCTTCGAACCGGGTAAAGCGAAAAAAGCCGGCGCTAGGCGCGTCGACGCTTTCGGTTCATTATACCCTCGAAATTGCAACCAACAACGCCCCCCGACGCAAAAAACGTCTTTTTTTTCACATTTTTTTAAAAAGTCTTTCTTTTTGTTAAATTACAAAGTTTAAGCGATTTAGGAAACCCCGACCGCCGTCTTCCCCACCTTTTCCACTTTAACCATCTAGCCTATCCCCTTCACTTTTCTCAATTCTTTTATCCTTCCATTTCCCTTCCATTTAGGTAGTCTTTCGAAAAAGTTAAAAAAAAACGCCGAAAAATTGCCAAAAAAACTTGAAAAACTCTCGAAAAAAGCGAACAAAAGTGTTAAAATAACGTCGTTCCGCTTGTTTTCCCCTTATTTGTCCTTCGTCGCGTTATGTCCGATCCCCGCCGCCCCGCGCCCTCCGAAAACGCCGAACCTCAACGCGTTTCGTTTTCCGTTCCGACGCCCGCCGACGCGGAAAAACCGTTGCCCCTCCCGCGCCCGTCGCGCGGCGCCAAACGCCCGTTGCTGGTTCCAACGCGCGCCGACTCCGAGCGTCCGATTCCGATTCCGGAACGGAAAAACAATTTAACGCCGCTTTTCGTTTCAACGCGAGCCGAGTCGGAACGTCCGATTCCGGTTCCAGAGCGTCGCGCGCCGGTCGCGCCTCCCGTCGTTTCGTCTCGCGAATCGCAACCGCCGGTCGCGCCCCCGATCGCGGCTCCGCCGACCGTCCTTGTCGCGGTCCCCGGCGCCGCGCCGATTCCGTTGACGACGGTCGACGGTTCGACCGTTCTCGTCGCGACCGTTCCGGTTCCCGGTTATCCGCCCGGAACCGTTCCCGCGACCGCCCAAACCGCCCCGGTCGCCGCGACGCCCCAAGTCGCGACCGCCCAAACCGCCCCGAACGCCGCGCCGCACCAAGTCGCGACCGCTCAAACCGCCCCGGTCGCCGCGCCGCCCCAAGTCGCGACCGCCCAAACCGTCCCGAACGCCGCGCCGCCCCAAGTCGCGACCGCTCAAACCGCCCCGGTCGCCGCGACGCCCCAAGTCGCGACCGGCCAAACCGCCCCGACAAGCCAAACCGCGCCCTCGCAATCCGCCGCCGAACCGACGACCGCGACGCCCAAACGCGGTTGGTTCCGCCGTCGACGCGATCAACGCTCGACCGCCGCCGTCGCCGAAGCCGCGCCCGCGTCGGTCGCGGTCGCGCAACCGCTCGCCGACGAGGAGTCCGACGACGAACTCGACTTCCTCCGCCAACCCTCCTTTTTCGAAAAAGCGTTCAACGACGCGCCCGGTTGGCTCGCCAGCGCCGCCGTCCACCTGCTCCTCCTCTTCTTCCTCGGCTTGCTCGTTATTAAGGTCGACTTGCCGAACCCGATGCGACTCGTTTCCCAACCCGGAATGAGCGACGAATTCGTTTTCGACGAAGTCTTCGACGACGCGATCGAAAACGCCGAAAACGAAGAAGTCGAGTTCGAAACGTCGGCGGAAGACTTTGCCGAATCGGAAAATATCGCCGAAATCACCGAAGTTTCCGAGTACGACGATCCGACGAGCGCGCCCCTTTCCCTTTCCGACGACTCCTTGACCTCCGAAAATCTCGCGTCCGACGTCGACTCGCTCCTCGGCTCGTTGACCGGCGACGAACTCTCCGGTCGCGGCGCGAACAAAGCGGCGGCGCTCGCGTCCGGCGGCGGCACCGAAGGAAGCGAAAAGTCGGTCGCGCTCGCGCTCGCTTGGCTCGCGGAACACCAACGCGCCGACGGCTCTTGGTCGTTCGGACATAATTGCCCCTGTTCGGAACCCGGAACGAAAAATTCGCCGAACGCCGCGACCGCGATGGCCGTCCTCCCGTTCCTCGCGGCCGGACACACGCCGACCGAAGGCAAATATAAAGAAAACGTCGCCGCCGCGATTAACTTCCTCGTCGCGAACGGCAAATCGGAGCAAGCCGGACTCGGTTTCAACGACGAAGGCCAAATGTACGCGCACGGTCTCGCGACGATCGCGCTTTGCGAATGTTACGCGATGCTTTCGCCCCGCGCGAAAAAGAAATATCGCGAACTCGGTTACGCCGCGCAATCCGCGATTCGCTTCATCGAAAACGCGCAACACCCGCAAGACGGCGGTTGGCGTTACAACCCGGGCGACGCGGGCGACACCTCCGTCGTCGGTTGGCAGATGATGGCGCTTCGCAGCGGCTACGTCGGTTCGCTCGACGTTTCGCCGAACGTCCTCGACGGCGCGCTCCACTTCCTCCGCGACGAAGTCGGGTTCGAAGGCGGAAGCCGCTATTACTATATGCCGGGAACGAGCGAGTCGGGCGCGACCGACGCCATCGGGCTCCTTTGCCGACTTTACCTCGACTGGCGCCCGGACGCCGAACCCCTCCTTAAAGGCGCCGACCGTCTCGTCGAAAGCGGTCCGCATTTCAACAACCCTTACTACAACTATTACGCGACGCAACTAATGCACCACGTCGGCGGGTCGCGTTGGGTTCGTTGGAACGGCGCGATTCGCGACAAACTGATCGAAACGCAGGTCCTCGAAGGACACGAACGCGGAAGTTGGTTCCCGGAAAACGCCGACTCGCACTGCCGAACCGGCGGAAGACTTTACGCGACCGCGTTGAACTGCCTAATCCTCGAAGTTTACTACCGCCACTTGCCGATTCACCAAAAGATCGAAAGCGAACCGGCGTTCGACGTCGATTTTTCGCTCGAATAACCCGAAAAAACGGCGCTCGCGGCGTCGACGTCCCCGCGACTTCTTAAAATTTCCGCGCGCGCCGTTGTTTTCTCCGCAAACGTCGTTATACTAAAGGAAGAGGCGACGCGACCGACGCTCGCCGCACTTTCCCTTTCCTCGCCGACTTTCCCAATGAAAAAATGCGAACGTTGCGGCGCGTCGAACGCGGAACGCGCCCGCTTTTGCTCAAACTGCGCCGCCCCTTTCGCGACCGTCGAAGGCCCGATCGTCGAACCGCCCGCGACGGCGCCCCTTCCCGCGACGGTCGTCGATTCCGCGTCGTCAAATTCCGGTCGCGTCGAATCGAGCGACGACTTTTATCGAGCGTTGGGAACGATTTTCGCGACGCTCGGCGGGATTTTCGTTTTCCTTTTCGGCGGTTTCCTTTCATTTTTAAAGCGTTGCGCCGTCTCGCTTTGGCATTGGTCGTCGCCGTCTCGAACGCGTTTTCTTTCCGGCCTTCTCCAACTTGGCCGCGACGCGGCGCGTTCCTTCGCGGCGGTCTTTACGCCGTCGTCGAATTGGTCGGAAAGCGCGCCTCCGCGCTTCCTTTTGCCGAGCCTCGTCCTTTTCTTCCTTTGGACGCGGCCCTGCGCTCTCGCCGCCGTCGTTTACGCGATTTTATCGAGCGAAGCGCGCCGCGCCGGAAACCTCGACGACGCTCGACGACGCGCCGTTTCGGCTCGCAACTGGATTTTTCTCGAATTCCTTTGCGTCGCGCTCAAAGCGTTGTTTGAAGCGTTCGGCATGTCGCTTCCCTTCCTTAAAAGGCTCTTTTTTTAACGCCGCGTTTTAAGTTCCCCCTTCCGACGGAAACCTGCTCGAAAAAGCCCCGATGTTTCATTTATGCGACAAATGCGGCGCGCCGACGCGCTGGTACGACGAAAGATGCCCCCGTTGCGGCGCGACGCAAGCGGTTGAAATCCCGACGTCGCCGATCGCCCTTCCCCACTTTGCGCCCTCGTCGTCGCAACGCGTCGAAACGCCCGCCGAGCCGACGTTTTCCCAAGAATTAGCCGAAACGCGACAAGAAACGCCGTTCCAAACGCAAACGAACGAAACGTCGCAAGACGCGCCGTCCCAAACGCAAACCGACGAAACACCCCAAGAAACGCCGCCGTCCCAAACGCAAACCGACGAAACACCCCAAGAAACGCCG
>JAZNJF010000462.1:0-2149 GCA_045577885.1 Thermoguttaceae bacterium
TGCGTCGAGCGCGCGGTTTGCGGCGATTCGCGTTGTTAGATTGCGCTAATTCGACGGCTTTTCGGAGGCGGAAAACGGAGCGGAGGGGCGAATTTTTTCGCGTTTTGGGCGAAATTTGAAAAATTTAGCGAAAAAACGGCTTGCCCGGGGCGTCGCGTCGACGCAAACGGCGTATAATAATAAAGACGCGTTTCTCTTTTCCGGCGTCGAAACCCGGACGCTCGACCGGACCGGGAGCGACGAAGAAACGCGTTGCGCCGCTTTCGCGTTTCTTGGTTGCGCGACGTTAATTTAGGGCGTCGAGGACGTTTGAAACGGCGGGGCGGTTTGGGGTGTTTAGCGATTAAAAAAATTTAAGAGATTTAGGAAGTCGAACGAGGGAAAATGGCCGACGTCGTTATTCGCGGCGCTCGCGAACACAATTTGGACGACGTTTCGCTGACGTTGCCGCGCAATCGTTTGATTTGCTTTACCGGCGTCAGCGGGAGCGGGAAGAGTTCGCTCGCGTTCGACACGTTGTACGCCGAGGGGCAGCGCCGGTACGTCGAGAGCCTTTCTAGTTACGCGCGACAATTTTTGGGACAGCTTCCAAAGCCGGACGTCGAGCGCGTTTCGGGATTGAGTCCGGCGATTTCGATCGCGCAAAAGGCGGCCGGGCAGAACGTTCGTTCGACGGTCGGCACCGTCGCCGAAGTTTCCGATTTCTTGCGCGTTCTTTTCGCTCGCGTCGCGACCGGTTTTTGCCCGAAATGCGGGCGTCCGATCGTCGCGCAAACCCGAGCGCAAATTCTCGAACGCTTGAAAGTCGTCCCGAAGGGCGCGCGCCTTCAGATTTTGGCGCCGCTCGTTCGCAATCAAAAGGGGAGCGCCGCCGACCTTTTCGCCAATCTGCGCCGCAAAGGGTTCCGACGCGTTCGCGTCGACGGGCGAATTCTCTCGCTCGACGACGAAATTTCGCTCGACCGGCGGTTGCGACACTCGATCGACGTCGTCGTCGACCGGTTGGTTCAGTCGGAAACGATTTATCGCCGCTTGGCCGAAGCGCTCGATTTGGCGTTGCAACTCGGCAAGGGGCGGGCCGTCGCGTTGATCGAAGCGACCGAAGGCGGAAAAGCCGACGCGGCGAACGGAACGACCGAAGCGGCGGAGAACGGCGAGGGGGAGAACGTCGACGGCGCCGAACTCGACGCGCCCCCGACCTTTGTCGACGATTGGCCGTCGAGCGCCGGAACGACCGAACGGGAAGACGGCGAAACGCCCGACGCGGCGCTTTTCGACGGATTCGACGCGGAGTCGGAGAACGGCGCGAAATCGAACGGCGAGACGGAAATCTATTTTAGCGCCGATTACGCCTGTTCGCATTGCGGAATCAGTTTCGAGCGTCCGACGCCGCAACTCTTCAGCTTCAACAGTCCGCAGGGGCGCTGTCCGCATTGCCAAGGACTCGGCGTCGTTCACTCGTTCGACCCGAAACTCTTAATTCCGGACGAAACGAAGTCGTTCCAACAAGGTTGCGTCGTCCCGATCGGGAAATGGAAGGATATGGGGCGCTGGCGACGGCACATTTATCAAGGAGTCGCCGACGCTTTAGAGAAGCTGTACAATCTGGAGAAGAATTACGTCCTCGAAACCGCTTGGGAAGAGCTGGACGAGCGCGTCAAAAAGGCGTTGCTTTGGGGCGCCGGCGATTTGCACGTTACCTTCTCTTGGCGCAACGGCTCGGTCGAGCGGAAGTGGGGCGGTTCGTTCGAAGGGATTATTCCGAAAATGCTCAAGCAGTTTCGGGAGACGCGGAACAAGATGATTCTCGCCGCGATGGAGCGGTATATGAGCTCCGTTCCTTGCGCTTTTTGCGGCGGAAAACGGCTCAACGAACAAGCGAGCGCGTTCCGAATCGAAACGAAGTCGGACGCCGCGCCCTTCGCCGAGAAAAAGTCGTTTACTTTGCCGGAATTGTCGGATTTGCCGATTTCCGACCTGCGCGAGTTCTTCTGCGAGCTGAATCTCGACGATTCGGGGCAAATTGTCGCGCAAGATTTGGTCAAGGAGATTCGGGCGCGGCTCGGCTTTTTGATCGACGTCGGGCTCGGTTATCTTTCGCTCGGGCGGTCGGCGCCGACACTTTCCGGGGGGGAAATGCAACGGAAAG
>JAZNJF010000463.1:0-6484 GCA_045577885.1 Thermoguttaceae bacterium
AAAAAAACGCGAAAGCGTCCGTTTACGCGTCGGAAAAAGCGTTGCGATCGTATTATTCGTTGCGACCGACCGGCGAATACGCCGATATTGGCGTTCGCGTCGCGCCGGAAAACGCCGACCGAATCGTTCGAACGCCGACCGACGCCGTTTTTGCGCTCGACGCCGAAACGATTCTTTTCTCCGACGCGGCCCCGGATCCGCCGGAGTTCCGTTCGGAGGGGAACGCGACGCTTTTCGAACGCTTCGACGCGACGCCGGAGCGGGAAGGGGAGCGCGTCGAATACCGTCCGGACCGTTTTTTGCACGAGCAGCATCTGATCGCGACGACGGAAACGGGACGCAAAGTTCTTTTTGTCGGTTGCTCGCACCGCGGAATCGTTTCGGCGACGGCGCGAGCGACGGAGATTTTGGGCGCGCCGCCGGACGTCGCGATCGGCGGTTTTCACTTATCGATTCCGAGTCGCGGCGTTCCGATTCCGGACCAAACGCTCGACGCGATCGCCGAACGCCTGCGCGCTTGGCCGACTCGTTATTTTACGGGACATTGCAGCGGTCGCGTCGCGTTCGAACGAGCGCGACAAACGTTGGGCGATCAAATCGCCTATTTTTCCGCCGGCGACCGATTTGAATTCTAACCCTTGCGTTTACGTTCTTTAGTAATCGCCGAGAATCAGCGCGACCGACGACGAGGCGCCGCGTTCGTTAACGGCGTTTTCCGCAAAGATTCGCGCGAATCGCCGTCGACTCGGGACGCCGTAAATTTTTGAAACGCACCGCTTGCCGTCGTCGTTTTTTCTTTTCCGCTCGACTTTGCGTAAACGAGCGAGCGGCGCGAATTTTGGCGCCTCTAAAAAGCGACCGGCGCAAATTTCTGCAACGCTAAAAAACGCTCGTCGCGTCGGCGCCGTTTCCCAACGAGAGCGTCGACGCGCCTAGAATCTTCCGGGCCGGTCGCGTCAATCTTGGGCTTCTCCCTCTTTCTGCGTTCGTTCGCTTGCGCTTCTCGTACCTACTCGGCGAAAGTTGCCGCGCGATTTTGGGAAAACGATTTAATTTTTGCGCTGTTTTTGTGATTTTGCGCGGCTGTTGCGCCGTTTGGGCCGAGGCGGCGCAAGTACGGAAAGGGCGACAAGGAGTTTTCTGTAATTAATCCGGATAATCGAGCGGAAATTTAGAGCGTTAAGGCGAAAAGAAAACTCCGAAAGTCGGCGGCGCGCAAGTCGGTTTACGACGAATATGCCAAATTTTTCGGCAAAAAATAAAATTTTAGCAAATTTATCGCGAAGGTGGGACGCCCGGCGTCCTACCTTCGCTTGACGTCAATTTGAAGGAGAGCAAAATTAATGTTCGGCAACGATTATTATTGGAAACATAATAGTTTTTTGCGGCGTTATTAGCGCGTCGCGAGCGGATGATAAAGAGGGAAGTTATGGCGTTTAATTGTTGGGGAAAAACGGGAAATCGCAATAAAACCGTCGACGGCGCGAGTCCGACGCCGGACGTTCGCGACGACGCAACGCTCGAAATTGTTAGCGTCGACGCGGTTGAAACGCAAGAAAACAACGCGGCGGAAGACGTTCGCGACGCGGCGTCCGAAAACGCCAATCCCGTCGGCGAGGAAATAAACGTCGTCGACGTCGCGTCAATAGCGGCGGCGGAAGCGGCGGTCGTCGTCGAATCGGCGGAACCAAACGCCGCGCCCGAGAGCGTCGGAGAAACGCCCGACCTCGAAGCGAACGAGAAGGAAAACGAATCGCAAACAGACGCGCCGCAAACGGACGAAACCGCCGCGCCCCTAAACGAGTTGCTCGAAATCGCGACGGCGCTGCGGCAAGACTTCGACGTTAAATTCAAGTTCGACAAGAAGAAAGAAGAGCAAGTCGACCGACTTTACGAGGAGTGCAAGGCGTATCGCGACGATATTTTTTGGTCGCTCAAGAAAGATTTGATTCTCGACGTCGTTCGGGAAATCGACGAAATTGAGAAACGCGCGGCCTTCTTTGAAAAGGAAGAGCGAACGCCGGAACAATGTGAAAAACTGCTGAAATTTGTTCGCGATACCGCCGAGAATCTCCGTTTCGCGCTCGAACAACACGACGTTTACGCTTACCGCGCTCCGGCGGGTTCGCGCTTCGATCCGTCGCGCCAACGAGCGTTGGAAACGAAACCGACGACCGACGAAACGCTCGACAAAACGGTCGAACCGCTTCGAAGCGGGTTCGATTACGAAGCGTCGGACGGGAAAAAGCGAAACGTCCGTCGGGAAATCGTTTACGTCTATAAATACGAACCGCCCAAAGACGACGACAAGGCGTCGACCGACGACGCGACGGAAGCGATCGAGCCCGCCGCGGTCGAGGAACCGGGAGGCGAAACGTCCGCCGCGCCCGTCGAAACGACCGCGTCGAACGAAAGCGAAACGAACGACCGTTAAACAAAACATCCGGAAACTAACGCATTAAGAATAAACGGGTTAGGTCTGCAATGAGCGCCGAAAAAAGAATTTACGGAATCGACTTGGGAACCACTTACTCCGCGATCGCTTACGTCGACGAGTTCAATCAAGCGGAGATTATTCCAAACTCCGACAACGAACGGGTTACGCCGTCGGTCGTTTTTTTCGAATCGCCGACGAATATCATCGTCGGAAGCGTCGCCAAAGAGGCCGCGAAACACGATTCGGAGGCGGTCGTCGATTTTGTAAAGCGCCAAATGGGAACGGATTACGCGTTTCATTACGAAGGCGTCGACTACAAGCCGGAGGAAATTTCGAGCTATATCCTTCGCCGCCTTGCCGAGGACGCGAAAAAAACGGGCGAACACGACGTGAAAGACGTCGTGATCACCTGTCCGGCCTACTTCGGCGAAGCGGAGCGGAACGCGACGCGCTTAGCGGGCGAACTGGCCGGGCTTAACGTGTTGCAAATCCTCGACGAACCGGCCGCGGCGGCGCTCTTTTACGGTCTGAATTGTCGCGGCGAACGGAAAAACGCGATCGTCTACGACCTTGGCGGCGGAACGTTCGACGTTTCGGTCGTTTCGGTCGACGACGCGGAGATTAAAATCGTCTGCACGGACGGCGACCATCGTCTCGGCGGCAAAGATTGGGACGACGCGCTCGTCCGTTTTCTCGTTTCCGAGTTCGAAAATTCGACCGGAATCGAGAACATATTGGACGATCCGGAAACGAGTTACGACTTGCGATACGACGCCGAAAAAGCGAAGCAAACGCTGACGAAGCGCGATTCGACGAAGGCGCGCGTTTCGAGCGGCGGGGAGCGGCTGAACGTCAAGATTACCCGCGAACGCTTCGAAGAGTTGACGCGAGATTTGGTCGACCGAACGATCGATTTTACGCGTTCCGTCTTGGAAACCGCGAAAACAAAAGGGGTTGAGAAAATCGACGCGTTCCTGTTGGTCGGCGGTTCGACGCGCATGCCGATGATCGAAGCCCGGGTCCGCGAAGCGTTCGCCGATTCGCTTGGATACGAGCCGCAACAGTTCGAAGTCGACGAAGCCGTCGCCAAGGGCGCCGCGCTCTTCGGGCAATGCCGCCATATCAAAATCGCGCTCGAAGAAAAAGCGCAAGAGCTTGTCGGCAAATCGTTTGAGGAGTTGACCGAGCGCGAACGCGAAACGGTCGTCGACCAAACGAGCGCCGAACAAGGCGTGTCGAGCGAATACGTTTTGGAAACGTCGAAAACGTCGATAACGACCGTCGCGACCAAGAGTTACGGGATTCGAGCGAAAAAAGACGGCGTTCGCGTCGTTCGGAATTTAATCGCGCGTCAAACGCCGACGCCGACGGTCGCGTCGCAGATTTTCTTCACCGAAGACGCCGACGCCGAATGTATCGAACTGCGCGTTTTCTCCAATAATTCGAGCGACGCCGACGCTCCGCTCGAGGAATCCGTTGAAATCGGAACCGCGACGCTCGAGTTGCCGCCTGGCTTGCCGGCTCGTTCTAAAGTGCGCGTTAACTTCGAGTTGTCGCCGGAAGGCCGACTCGAAATGACCGCCGTCGAAGAAACGACGAACGCTCAAATCGTCGCGACGTTCCAAGCCGACGTCGGAATGAACGAAGAAGAAATCGCCGCCGCGAAAGAGCGCGGCCGCGAATTGGTTATCGAGTAAGGCGAACGAGGAAGCGAGCGCGCAAAATGAAAACGTCGAATAAAGTGTTCGGAATCGACCTCGGAACTACTTATAGTTGCGTCTCTTACGTCGGGGAAACGGGCAAGCCGGAAATCGTTCCCAACGATAATTTCGAGCGGACGACGCCGTCGGTCGTTTGGTTCGACGGTTCGCGCGTCGTCGTCGGAGCGGACGCGAAAGAAGCGACGAAAACGGATCCTGCGAACGTTTGTAGTTTTATCAAGCGAAGTATGGGCGACGAAGCGTTTTACGCCGAATACGACGGGACGCGTTACTCGCCGGAGGAAATTTCGAGTTTCATCCTTCGCAAGCTCGTTCAAGACGCGTCGCAAACGCTCGGCGAAAAAATTCGCGACGTCGTAATCACTTGTCCCGCTTACTTTTTCGTTAAGGAGCGGAACGCGACGAAGCGGGCGGGCGAGCTGGCCGGATTGAATGTTTTACAAATTGTCAACGAACCGACCGCCGCCGCGATCGCGTACGGAATCAACGGCGACGACGAACGCGATAAAACCGTTCTAGTGTACGACTTAGGAGGCGGCACGTTCGACGTTACATCGATTCGCTTTTCGCGCGATTCGGTCGACGTTCTTTGCACGGACGGCGACCATCGGCTCGGCGGCAAGGATTGGGACGACCGCCTCGTTCGTTTGCTCGTCGAGCGTTTTCAAGACGAAACCGGCTGCGATTTCAACGTTTACGGTTCGCAAGAAGCGCTTTCCGAACTCTTTTTCGTCGCCGAAAAGATGAAGAAACAGTTGAGCGTTCGCGACAAGGCGTCGGAGCGCGTTACCCTCGAAGGCGATTCGGCGCGAATCGAGATTACCCGCGCCGAATTTGAAGCGGCGACGTCCGATTTGTTGAGCCGAACGCTCGATTTCACCCGCAACGCGATCGCGCTAACTCGCGAAAAGGGAACGTTTATCGACGAGATCGTCTTGGTCGGCGGCTCGACGAAAATGCCGGCGATCGCGTCGAGCGTCGAGCGCGAATTTGGGATTGCGCCGAAACTCTTCGAGCCGGACGAGGCGGTCGCCAAAGGCGCGGCGATTATCGGTTCTAACTTGGCTCTGCAAAAGAAGTTGGCGGAAAAGGCGCGTTCGCGTTCTCGGGGACGCTCGACCGAGTTGACGCTCGACGATATGGAAGCCGTCGCGTCCGAAACGGGTTATACGCTCGAAACGGTCCAAAAGCGACGCGTCAAGTGCGCAACGTCGCGAGCAAAAGTTTCGGCGTCTTAACCGTTTGGGACGAGGCGGCGCACGAGGCGTATATCGCCAAAATCATTCGCGAAGATTTGGAATCGGTTTGGAACGCGCCCGACAACGGAAGACGCGTTAGCAACTTGCTTTATAAAAACACGCCGCTTCCGGTTGTCGTTAGCGACGAGTTTTCAACGATGATTCCTAATCAACAAACGGCGGCGATTCAGATTTGCGAAAATCTTGCCGACGAAGCGGAGTCGTGCGACGGCGTGTCGACCGCCGAATCGACGTTGTTGGCGACGAAGGATTTGCCGCTTCCGCCCGGTCTTCCGGCGGGCGCGCCGATTAAAGTTATTTTCGAAATGTCGCCCGAAGGTTTGTTGACGGCTACCGCGACCGAACGTTCGAGTCGACGCGGCGTAACGATTACGATCGAAACCGGCTCTTCCGCGTTTTCGCCGGAGGAAAAGCGCCGTCAGGAGAAACGTTGCTCGGAGTTGACGGTCGAATGAACGCGAAAAATAAGAAACGCGTCGCGGTCGGAATCGATTTAGGGACAACGTTTAGCGTCGTCGCGTACGTCGACGAGAACGGAACGCCGCGCGTCTTGCGCAACGCCGACGGAAAGCCGACGACGCCGTCGGTCGTTTGCTTTAAAGACGGCGGAGTTCTCGTCGGCGACGAAGCGAAAGAAGAGCAAGCGACGGGCGCGCTCGACGTCGCGAGTTTTTTCAAGCGGCATATGGGCGACTCGACCTTTGAGTTTTCGACCTCGAACGGGCGAACGTATTCCGCCGAGGAACTCTCGACGTTCGTCTTGCGCAAATTAAAAGAGGACGCGAAAGTCGAGCTGGGGCAAGAGATAACGGACGCCGTCGTTACCGTTCCCGCGTACTTCGACAACTTCCAGCGCTTGGCGACGCTAAACGCCGCGAAGGCCGCCGGTCTCAACGTGTCGCGCATTTTGAACGAACCGACCGCCGCCGCGCTCGCCTACGGCGTGAAGTCGAACGGAACCGACGAACGTTACTTGGTTTACGATCTCGGCGGAGGCACGTTCGACGTTTCCGTTATCGAAACGGACGAGCGAGAAGTTCGCGTTTTGGCGACCGACGGCGACCATC